>JANOXL010000413.1:0-10075 GCA_031418395.1 Rhodoferax sp.
GCCATGCCAGCGGGCAACTTGTCCATCAAACTCGATAATCCACCCATTTGCCGCATTTGCTGGATTTGACCGAGGAAGTCGTTCAGGTCAAATCCTGCACCGCTTTTGACTTTGGCCGCGAGTTTCTGTGCGGCTTCGACATCTACCCCCGCTGTGACCTGTTCAACCAGGGCCACGATGTCGCCCATGCCCAAAATGCGGCCGGCGTGGCGCTCGGCGTCAAACACTTCCAGTCCGTCGATTTTCTCGCTCGTGCCCGAGAATTTGATCGGGGCACCCGTCACCTGGCGCACCGAAAGCGCCGCGCCACCGCGTGAATCACCATCGGTCTTGGTCAACACAATGCCGGTCAACGGTAAGGCGTCTTTGAAGGCTTTGGCGGTATTCACCGCATCCTGACCTTGCATGGCGTCCACCACAAACAGCGTCTCGACCGGATTGAGCGCGGCGTGCAGCTCTTTGATCTCGCGCATCAGGGCCTCGTCGATGGCTAACCGACCGGCGGTATCGACCAAGAGCACATCAAAATAGTGTTTGCGCGCGTAGTCCAGCGCCGCCAGGCCAATCGCCACGGGTTTCTGGTCGGCGGAACTCGGGAACCACTCTGCACCGGCTTGGGCCGTCACGGTTTTCAACTGCTCGATGGCGGCGGGCCGGTACACGTCAGCTGACACCGTGAGCACTTTCTTTTTGCGCTTCTCGATCAGGTGTTTGGCCAGTTTGGCGGTGGTGGTCGTTTTGCCAGCGCCTTGCAAGCCAGCCATCAAAATCACGGCGGGCGGCTGCGCTGACAGGTTGATGTCGCTCACCCCTTCCCCCATGGTCGCCGCCAACTCCTTGCTCACAATACTCACAAGCACCTGCCCAGGCTGCAGCGATCCCATCACCTCCTGGCCCAAGGCCTTCTCTTTGACACGGGCAATGAAATCACGCACCACGGGCAATGCGACGTCGGCTTCGAGCAAGGCCATACGCACCTCGCGCAGCATGTCAGCCACGTTGTCTTCGGTGATGCGGGCCTGACCGCGAAGGCCTTTGACCAGTCGGGCGAGTTTGTCGGAGAGTGCAGAGGCCATAGTCTTGAAAGCGCGAAAGCAGAAGAGCTTCGCATGAAGATGCCGGAAGTGGCGGTGGCAATATGCCGGGGGAAAACTGAAACGCTAAACTGTGGCAATGATTTTACCGAGTGCCAATCCAGACAGCCAGAATTTGGCCTTGCTATTGGGTTTGACAGCGGCTATTGCTTATATCCTGCCCGCTTTTCTGGCGCAAAGGCGGGGTGCTACAGCCGCGCGCTGGGCCGCTCTGATCGCCTGGAGCCTGCATGCACTGGCGCTCGCATGGTCGTTGCTGGGTGAAGTACCACGTTTTGGTTTTGCCCCGGCCTTGAGCATGACGGCCTGGCTGGTCGCACTGCTTTACGGCATTGAAAGTCGACTCATTCCACAGCTGCGCACGCATTGGGCCTTAAGTGCGCTGGGCGCGGGCGCGGTGCTCCTGGCGCTGTTTTTCCCGGGCAATGCATTGCATCCAGGCGCATCGCTCTGGTTGCCTCTGCATTGGGCGTTTGGCATTGCTTCTTATGGTCTGTTTGCCGTGGCGGTGGCCCATGGTTGGTTCATGACGCGGGTAGAAGGTGGCATCCGCCTGGCGCATGATTCGGACAGCGGTGTGCCACTCATGACCTTGGAGCGCCTGACCTTTCGCTTTGTAGCGGCCGGTTTTGTACTGTTGACGGCGACGATTGCGGTTGCGTTGCTGTTTTCGCAGCAGCTTTACGGTGGCGTTTTGCCGCGGCGTGTTGACCACAAAACGGTTTTTTCAATCCTTTCCTGGCTGACATTTGCCGTGTTGCTGTTGGGCAGATCGCGTTTTGGCTGGCGGGGCCGGGTGGCGATCCGCATGTTGTACGCGGGCACCGGGCTCTTGTTGCTGGCCTACGTAGGCTCACGATTTGTACTTGAAGTTGTCCTGGGACGCACCTCATGAGATTCATCATCATCGCTGCTGCGATTGCCCTTATCGCGTTTTGGGTGTTCCGCGCTGCACGGGGATCCAGCTCCAGTGAACAGCTACCCAAAGAAGACCAGAAGCCTGGCCAATTCCCAAAATCAGCAGACTCGGTTCAAGAGATGGTGTCGTGCGCGCAGTGTGGTCTGCACCTGCCAAAAGCGGAGGCAGTGACGGGCAAAAGGGCCCTGTACTGCACCCTTGAGCATCAACGACAGGCAGAGTCCTGAATGACTGCGACCCCCGAGCCCGATCCCTGGCTCAAAACCTCGCAGGCTGCCCTGCTGCAAGCCGATCAGGACAAGTCAGCGGAAAGCCCGAGCGAATTTGAGCGCCTGTGGTGGGCCTTCATGACCGCGCGGGCCACCTTGGGTTTGGTCTTGATACTGCTGCAAGCCACGCTTATTGGTTTGGGCTTGGGTAACAACCCCACTTTGCTTTTGGTGTGCTGCGCGTATTTTGCAGCCACGCTGGCGGTGCGATTTCTGGCCAGGCCCCGTCAATTCACGCGGAGTTTTGATCCGCTTTGGGCCTTGACGGTCGGCGTCGACGTCGTCACTTTTTCCTTTCTTCAGTTTATGCAAGGGTCTGGCATCAATTACGCGCCAATGATGGCGCTGCCAGTGTTGTTGGCCGCTGTACTGGGCTCGCTTTTTTTGGCGATCGGCACGGCGGCGGGGGTCAGCGTTTTGTTGTTGGCCCAGTCTTTTTGGTTGGCGAGTCACGGCGGCGTGGACGCCGCGCCGCACATGGCCCAGTCGGCCCTTATTGGAGCTGGTTGCTTTGTTATTGCTTTTTTATCGAATCAGTTGTCTACGCGCCTGGCGAAGGAAGAAAGCCGGGCGCGCCAAAGCCAATTGGCTGTGCGGGTGCAACGGCAAGTGAACGAATTGGTCATTGAATCACTGAACGATGGCATTGTCGTGGTGGACATCGCAGGCAACGTGCTGGCCGCCAATCCGGCAGCCCGCCAAATGCTCAGCACTGACCAGGTGCTGCTACCGGTCAATTTCAATTTGAAGACGCAGCCCGCGTGGACGGCACTGGACGAATTGGCCACCGCCAGCTTTAGCCGAAACGAATTGCGGCGCACCGACATTGCCCTGCGGCACAGTGGTCATGGTGTTCGCCGATTGCGCGTTCGCACACGACAGACGGGGCAATCTGACAGCCATCAAGAGAGCCTGTGTGTGATGTTTCTGCAAGACCAGCGGGAAATGGAGGCGCGCATGCGCACCGAGAAACTGGCGAGCATGGGTCGAATGTCGGCGGCGGTTGCCCACGAGATTCGAAACCCGCTGGCCGCCATCACCCAAGCCAACGCCCTGCTGGAAGAAGACTCCACCGACCCGCGCCAGCGCCAGCTCATCGACATGGTGACGCAAAACGCCAATCGCCTGGGGAAAATCGTAGACGAAGTGTTGAACATTTCGCGAATCCAGGCCCGTGAAAGCCATCAACAGGCGCAATCGTTAGCGCTTTGCGAGCTGGTCAAACGTATCGCGGGTGATTGGGCGCAACAAACGGGTAGTGAGGACGTGCTTCACTTGGATTTATTGTCAGACGACACCTTTGTTGCCTTCGAGCCAGAGCATTTGCGGCGCGTTCTCGTGAATTTGCTGGACAACGCACGGCGCTATGCCAGCGGACAAGCGCTGAGCATTCAAATCCGGGTGGGGCGCAATGAACGCCGGCAAGGCCACCTGGAAGTCTGGAGCGACGGCCCGCCGCTGGAGCAGTCCGTTGAGCAACACCTCTTTGAGCCTTTCTTCTCGTCGGAAAGTCGCTCTACCGGGCTCGGCCTCTATATTTGCCGAGAGTTGTGCGAAGGTCATGGTGCTGTGATCATCTACCGACGCGCCAGCCGAACTCGCGCAGGCACTGACCAGTCTGGCAACGAGTTCCTGATCAATTTCCGAACTGCGCGCACAGAAAGCCGCCAGGCCCAGGCCGTGGTTCGGAGGGCCTGAGACAATAGTCGCACAATGGTGAACCCACTTTCTCAATCCGTCCACAAACAGATTCTGGTGGTCGACGACGAGCCCGATTTACGTACCCTGTATGAGTTGACACTCCTTCGGGAAGGCTTCAGAGTGGAAGCGGCAGGCACCTTGGCGGAGGCCAGAAAATGTCTGGCCGAACGCCAGTTTGACGTCATCATCACCGACATGCGCCTGCCCGATGGCCTTGGGCTGCAATTGCTCGAACAAATTCGCTCTGAGAATCGCCCTGAGCGCTGTATCGTGATTACCGCCTATGGCTCGACAGACAATGCCGTGGAGTGCCTGAAGGCCGGGGCGTTCGATTACCTGACCAAACCTGTCGATCTCAAACAATTTCGAACGGTGATTGCCTCAGCCGTGCAGGATATGGGTAACCTTGCCAAAGACAGTCCGAATGGTGCAACACCGGTGGCAAACGGTCGAACGATAGACGCTCGCCAGGTTGCGAAGCGCCCAATGGACGACGGCGACCGGGCCTTGGCCCGTTTGATTGGCGATTCTGAGGTCATGCGCAACGTCAAAGACCGGGTCGCCAAGGTTGCCAAAAGTATGGCGCCCGTGTTGATCCGGGGAGAATCTGGCACCGGCAAGGAATTGGTAGCCAGGGCACTGCATGCCAACAGCCACCGGAGAACGGGCGCCTTGATCGCCGTCAACTGCAGTGCGATACCAGAAAATTTGTTGGAGTCAGAATTCTTCGGCTCCAAAAAGGGCTCGTTTACCGGGGCTACACAGGATCGGGAAGGGTTTTTTCAAACCGCTTCGGGTGGCACACTTTTTCTGGATGAAATAGGCGACTTGCCTTTGGCCATGCAATCCAAGTTGCTGCGCGCAATCCAGGAGCGCTGCGTGCGGCCAGTGGGCGGACAGCAAGAGGAAGCGGTCAACGTACGCATTGTCAGTGCAACCCATAAAGATCTGGGGGCGGAGGTCTTGGCGGGGCACTTTCGCCAGGATTTGTTTTACCGGCTCAATGTCATCGACATCTTCATTCCGCCTTTGCGGGAGCGCCTTGACGATTTACCTCTGCTTTGCGGCGCACTCCTGGCGCGTATCGCAGAGGATGCCAACATTGCCACACCGGTCATGTCGCCACAGATGGTGGATCAATTGGCGATGGAACCTTTGAGGGGCAACGTTCGCGAACTGGAAAACATTCTGCATCGGGCAGTCGCCTTGTGTGACGGAGGCCTTCTTGAATTGGATGTAGGAGGTGTGCAGACACTTCCGACGGCTCTTACGCAAGAGCCCCTTCCATCGGAGCCACCGGAGTCAACGCCAGCACTGGCTTTCCAACCTCCTCCTTCCTTCCCCAGGGGTGGGAATTTGCAGGAGCACCTGGACCAACATGAACGCGATATTTTGCTCATGGTATTGCGAGAGACTGGATTTAACCGTACGTCCGCCGCCAATCGCCTGGGACTCAGTTTGCGCCAAATACGTTATCGGATTGCCCGTCTGAACATTGAAGTTCCAGGAGGACAGGAACTACCGGACGAAATGCCGTGACTGTTCCGTCTACCCGGCCCGACGAAGCCTTGTCGGCAAAGCCACTTTGGCAAAACGGTTGGTATTGTTTTGCAAGGCATCTTGCGTCACCGAATTTTGGCCCACGGCCCGAGGGCACTGTCGTTGATTTGGTCGTGATCCACTCGATCAGTCTGCCGCCAGGACGATATGGGGGCGATGAAGTACAGAAGTTGTTCACCAACTGCCTGGACTGGAACCAGCACCCCTACTTCAAAAGCATCGAAGGCTTGCAGGTTTCCTCCCATTTTTATGTACGGCGCAATGGCGAACTGTGGCAGTTTGTCAGCACCGAAGATCGTGCCTGGCATGCTGGCCGCTCCGCCTTTGAGGGCCGTGAAAACTGCAATGATTACTCCATCGGCATTGAATTGGAGGGGTTGGAGGGTGACGCTTTTGAACTGGCCCAATACGAAAGCCTGGCCGCCCTGTGTGCCGCGATCGAGCAAGAACTTCCCTTGCAAATGGTTGTCGGCCATCAACACGTGGCGCCAGGGCGAAAAATCGACCCTGGTGATGGCTTCGACTGGACTTTTTTGCAACACTTGTTGAGCTGGCCACCTCAGTATTTTCCCGCAGGAAGTTTGACCGCCGACACGACTCGCACTTGCTCAATTGGCGCTGGCTCCGGAACTTAAGGGGGGTCCTAGACGGCGACCGAGCGCGCCAAACAAGGCCTTGGCCAATCCGACCCAGACGCGGCGGGGCCTGCCTTTGGGAAAGGGTCGCCAAGACCCGTCGCCGCTTGAATCTGCCGTCGGGATCACAATCTTCCAAGCCATACTCACAAATTTGTGTTTCATCCATTTACACTACCTGTAGTGGCTTGTGCCTACCTTCAACACCATATATAGTGTGTACTGGTCAGGCGCAGAACAGGTCAAAAAAGCCCGTTTAACGACAATTGAATGGGCACTCGAATCGGCATTTAGGTCGGCATTCGAATCGGCACCTGAATTCGCAAGATCACAGATTGCAGAAAAAGACTGACAAAAACACGGCAATAAATACGGCAAAGAAGAGGAATCATGCACATCGCAACAGAAACAACGTCAGCGCTCTCCATCAGCACACAGGTTCCACGAGGTGACAAATCGGCAATCGCAAGCAGTGATTTTTCGACCGATGCACTGTCGCACTACCAGATCATCCGGCGCAACGGTGCCGTGGTGCCATTTGAGCCCACCAAAATCGCTGTAGCGATGATGAAGGCCTTTCTGGCCGTGCACGGTACACAAGGGGCTGCTTCAGCAAGCGTCAGAGAGACTGTCGATGGCCTGACCCAGGTCGTTATTCGCGCTCTGATGCGTTCGCGCCCTGGCGGTGGCACCTTTCATATTGAAGATGTACAGGACCAGGTTGAACTCGGCCTGATGCGCGGCGGTCACCATGAAATCGCCCGCGCCTACGTGTTGTACCGCGAGAAACGATCGCAAGAGCGCGTCAAGAATGTCGCGCCCCAATCTCCCCGTGCAGCGCAGTTGCATGTCACCGATGGCGGCCTGCGGGTTGTTCTGGATCTAGAGCGCCTTCAGTCACTGATTGAGTCAGCTTGTGTGGGACTGGGTGCTGATGTCAGTCCCGCTCCTATTTTGAGTGAAACCATGCGCAACCTGTATGACGGGGTGCCGATGGACGAGGTCTACAAGGCCTCCGTGCTCGCGGCACGCACCCTCATTGAAAAAGACCCGGACTACACCTACGCCACCGCCAGACTGCTGTTTCATACCATTTCCAAAGAGGTGTTGGGTCGCGATCTGGCCCAAGCCGACATGGCGCAGGCCTATGTGGACTACTTTCCGGGCTTTATCCGTAAAGGCGTTGACAACGACTTGCTCGATGAAAGACTGTTGCAGTTCGATTTGAAACGGCTCGGCGGCGCCCTGAAGGCCGAGCGCGACATGCAATTTGATTACCTGGGTCTGCAAACCCTGTATGACCGCTATTTCCTGCATGTTGGTAAAACCCGCATTGAAATGCCCCAGGCCTTTTTCATGCGTGTCGCCATGGGACTCTCACTAAATGAAATCGACCGCGAAACCAGGGCCATCGAGTTTTATGAAGTGCTGTCCAGTTTTGACTTTATGTCCAGCACCCCAACCCTGTTCAACTCGGGTACTTTGCGCTCGCAGCTCTCCAGTTGTTATCTGACGACTGTGCCCGACGATTTGGACGGCATTTACGAATCCATCAAGGAAAACGCCCTACTCTCGAAATTTGCAGGGGGACTTGGCAACGACTGGACTCGTGTGCGCGCCTTGGGTAGCCATATCAAAGGCACCAACGGCGAATCTCAAGGCGTGGTTCCTTTCCTGAAAGTCGTTAACGACACCGCAGTTGCAGTGAACCAGGGTGGTAAACGCAAAGGTGCGGTCTGTACCTATCTGGAAACCTGGCATCTGGATATTGAAGAGTTTCTGGAACTGCGCAAAAACACCGGCGATGACCGGCGGCGTACCCATGACATGAATACAGCCAACTGGATTCCAGACTTGTTCATGCGCCGTGTGATGGAGAAGGGTTCATGGACTTTGTTTTCACCGAACAATGTGCCGGATCTGCACGATAAGTTCGGGAGCGATTTTGAACGCGCCTATGTCGCCTATGAAGAAAAAGCGGCACGGGGCGAGATCAAGCCAAGTCGCACAATGGAAGCAACTGACCTGTGGCGCAAGATGCTGACGATGTTGTTTGAAACGGGCCACCCTTGGATCACATTCAAGGACGCCTGCAATGTGCGCTCACCACAACAACACGTTGGCGTTGTCCACTCCAGCAATCTGTGTACTGAAATCACCTTGAACACCAGCGATACCGAAACCGCTGTATGTAATCTTGGGTCAGTCAATCTGTTGCGCCACCTCAAAGACGCGCCCCAAGGCGCTGAGTCCAACCGCAAAGTGCTCGACCACGCCAAGCTGCGCAAAACCATCACGACCGCCATGCGCATGCTGGACAACGTGATCGACATCAACTACTACGCCGTCAAAAAAGCGCGCGACTCCAACATGCGCCATCGCCCGGTGGGCCTCGGTGTCATGGCATTCCAGGACAGTCTGTACGAACTACGCATCCCTTACGCTAGCGACGCCGCCGTTGAATTTGCTGACGAATCGATGGAAGCCGTCTGTTACTACGCCTACCAGGCGTCGACCGAGCTGGCGCGCGAGCGCGGCAAATACTCCAGCTACAAAGGTTCCCTGTGGGATCAAGGCATCTTGCCCATCGACACACTGAGTCTGCTTGAAAAAGCGCGGGGCGGTTATGTCGAGGTTGATCGCAGCAGCCGAATGGACTGGGATGCGCTGCGCCAGAAGATTGCACAAGACGGCATGCGCAACTCCAACTGTGTCGCCATCGCACCGACAGCGACCATCTCCAACATCATTGGTGTTGACGCCTCAATCGAGCCCTGTTTTGGCAATCTGTCGGTCAAGTCCAATCTCTCGGGTGAATTCACCATCATCAATTCGTACCTCGTGCGGGATCTCAAACGGCTTGGCCTGTGGGACGACGTGATGGTGATGGACTTGAAGCACTTTGATGGTTCACTCAACCCTATTGACCGTGTGCCTGCTGAAATCAAAGCCCTTTACGCGACGGCCTTTGAAGTCGAGACCCGTTGGCTGGTGGAAGCTGCTGCACGTCGCCAAAAATGGATTGACCAGGCGCAGTCGCTCAACATTTACATGGCGGGCGCATCGGGCAAAAAACTCGACGACACCTACAAGCTCGCCTGGTTGCGTGGCCTCAAGACGACCTATTACCTGCGTACCATGTCGGCCACGCACGCTGAAAAATCTACCGTGGCATCAGGCCGCATGAACGCAGTGTCTTCAGGGCAAGGCACCGCAAGTTCAGCTTCATCAAAACAGATGAGCGCGCTTGATCTTGCGGCCGCAGCGGCGGCATCACAAATCGTGTTGGCAAGTAATGCCGCAACCGATGTCAAATTTTGTGGCGTCGATGATCCCACCTGCGAAGCGTGTCAATGAACGCACCCGGTTCATGCGATGCTTATGAGCAACACAATGCAGCCGCGGTGTCAATGAATTCTTTTCATTTCACGCCGCTGCTCACATAATTCGCAGATTGGAAATATTTATGTTGTCTTGGGACGAAGAAGTCAAGCCTACACCGCAAACGCCGAACCATCGTGGCTCATTCAGTAGCCGCATGATCGAGCCGCCTCTTTCAATTCCTGCATTGCGTACGCTCGATGATGGTGCTGTTGCCCCTGCATTCACCAAACCTTCATCGCCGGTTGTGGCATCCGCATTGAAAACCGCGCTCGCGGGCCCGGTGCGTCGCGTCAACGCCGCTGACAAACGCATCATCAACGGCCAGACCGATGTCAATCAACTGGTTCCGTTCAAATACAAATGGGCTTGGGAAAAGTATCTGGCTTCCTGCGCCAACCATTGGATGCCGCAAGAAGTCAACATGACGCGTGACATCGCGTTGTGGAAGAACCCCAACGGCCTGACCGAAGACGAGCGCCGCATTGTCAAACGCAATCTCGGCTTCTTCGTGAC
>JANOXL010000414.1:0-8658 GCA_031418395.1 Rhodoferax sp.
CCCACCCGCCACCGGGTGGTACTTCCGGCAAAACCCAGCGCACGTCTGACCAGGCGGTTTCTTCATCGGTCATTTCTCGACAAGGAGTGAACTATGCCTGCCGATTTTTCTGGACTCTGGATCCCACTGATTACGCCTTTCAAAAACGATGGCGCACTCGATCTGCCTGCTTTAAAGAAGCTGGTGAAACACTATGCCGCGTGTGGTGTGAGTGGTTTTGTGGTTTGTGGCTCCACCGGCGAGGCCGCTGCGTTGGACGACGCTGAACAGCTTGAGGTGCTTCGCTTGGTGTTGGGTGCTGGCACCGATTTGCCGGTCGTGATGGGGGTCTCGAGTTACCACCTTGGGCAGACGCTGGGTTGGGTCAAAACCCTGGCTGAGTTCCCGTTGGCCGGCATCTTGTTGCCCGCGCCGCACTACATTCGCCCTTCGCAGGCGGGTCTGTTGACGTGGTTTCGCGCCATCGCAGACGCCGCCCCAGCGCCGGTCATCGTGTACGACATTCCCTACAGAACCGGCGTCAACATTGACACTGAAACCCTGCTCGCATTGGCCGCACACTCGAACATCCGCGCCATCAAAGACTGCGGCGGTGACCTTGGAAAAACGCAATCGCTGATCGCCGATGGCCGCCTTCAGGTGATGGCCGGTGACGATGCCAACATCTTTGCCACCCTTGCGCAAGGCGGAGTGGGCGCCATTGCCGCCTGCGCCCATGTGTGGACTTCCGAGTTTGTGGCCGTGATCCAGGCGCTGCGAGCGGGCGACCTGGCGCTGGCCCGCACAACCTGGGCGCCCCTACCCCAACTGATCGCCGCATTGTTTGCCGAGCCAAATCCGGCCAGCATTAAAGCCGCGTTGGCACACGAGGGTTGGATTAAGAACGAGTTGCGTGCACCGATGATGCGGGCAAATTCACCTTCGCATCCTCTGCTTACGAGGCCGCCCCGAATCAACCAAGAGGCGAAAAGAATTGCGAAAAAAAGCCGAGACTCTAACCACCCGTGACTGGCGGAAAAAATGCGACTTCAGCGCCTTCCGTCAGCAAGGTAGTTTCTGCCGCCATCACCTGATTCAGCGCCACACGCAGTGGCTTATTGCGTGCCAGGGCAGACCCATGACGGCCGCCCCGCGCAATCAACTCGTCGCGCAGCGCGGCGAGGCTCGTTGCCTGGGTGTCGATGGACTCGCTGCCCTGCCCGACTGCCTCACGGATCGACGCAAAATATTTGATGGTGATTTTCATGACAACAAATCGGAAAAAGCGAGGAACTGCACCACATCCCCACGCGCGATCGTTTTCCCGGGCGGTGTATCGACCAAGCCATCGCCCCAGACGGCGGAAGTCAATACGCCAGAGCTTTGATTGGGGAACAGATCCAGCCCGCCCTCCGCATTGCGCCGCACGCGCAGGAACTCGCGCCGTTTGTCGGCTTTGCGCCAGTCGAAATGGGCGGTGACAGGCCTGGGTTTCATCGCTACATCGGCCACGCCTTGCAGCTTCAACACAAAAGGCCGCACCAAGAGCAAAAACGTCACAAAACTCGACACCGGATTACCGGGCAGGCCGATGAAATGCGCGGCACCCACGCGGCCATAGGCAAAGGGTTTGCCGGGCTTCATGGCGATTTGCCACAAATTGAGCTCACCCAGCGCCTGCACGGCGGGCTTGATGTGGTCTTCTTCACCCACCGAAACGCCACCACTGGTCAAGATGAGATCGTGCTGGGCCGATGCATTCTGCAAAGCGGCAATGGTCGCGTCACGTCGATCTGGCACGATACCGAAATCAGTCACCTCACAACCCAGGCCTTGCAGCAAGGCGCGCAGGAAAAAGCGGTTGGAGTTGTAGATCGCTCCGGGTTTCATGTCAGCCGGGGCGACTTCACCAGGCATGACCAGTTCATCGCCGGTTGAAAACAGGGCGACTTTCGGCGCACGCGCGACTTCCAATGTCGCCATGCCGATACTGGCTGCCAGGCCAAGCTCCGCGGGTGTGAGCCGCTTGCCTTTTGAGAGCACGCTGGCGCCTTGCGTGACATCTTCACCCGCGCGGCGAATCCATTGCCCTGGCTGCGGCATCACATTAACGCGCACAGTGCCTTGCTCTGAACTGCCACTGACCAGCGTGCAGTCTTCCTGCATCACGACGGCATCAGCACCTGGTGGAATCGGCGCACCGGTAAAGATGCGCGCCACGCAGCCGGCTTGTAGCGCCTGGCCGCTGGACCCGGCGGCAATGCGCTGCGTCAGCGGCAGTTCGATGCCGACTTGGCTGACGTCTTCGCAACGCAGGGCGTAACCGTCCATCGAGCTGTTGTCTTTCGGCGGCACCTGCAAGGCTGAGACGATGTCGCCTGCCAGTACGCGGCCATTGGCATCAAAGGTGGCGACGCGTTTGACATCGCCAAGGGGTCTGGCGGCAGCGAGTAACTCTGCCAAGGCCTCATCCAGCGCCTTGAGTGGCGCGCGCGGCTGCAAGGAATCAGCAGGTACGGCACTCATGCGAAGGCGTCCGCACGGTACTCAAAGCGCAGCGTGTTGGCCAACAGCCAGTCGACGACCGCCTGCGGATCGTTGAGGTTGTGAACCGGTCGTTGTGTGGGCACAGGTAGTTGATCCGGCGCGTCGGTGGCGATGGCGACGACGAAAGGATCATCGACATAACGTGGCGGTTTGCCCTCGGAGGGGCGCCACACTTCGAGCTTGGGCAAGTCGCTGTTTTTGAAACCTTCGACGATGACCCAATCCACACCTTCATACAACTCGGCGATGAGTTGGTGCACCGTGAGGCTTGCAGGCTGCTCAAACTCGCGCATCAAGGCCAAGCGGTGGCTGGAGGCCACCAGCACTTCAAAGGCGCCGGCCGCGCGGTGGCGAAAGGTGTCTTTGCCCGCATGGTCAATGTTGAAACTGTGGTGGGCGTGTTTGACCACCGAGACCCGCTGCCCGGCGGCCTTCAAAAGCGGAATCAACAGTTCCACCAAGGTTGTTTTGCCCGAGCCCGAAAAACCTGCAATGCCGATGACGTTCATGAGAGATTTTGCGGATTTTAATTGCTATACTAATTATAGCTAGAAATGTAATAAATTCGAGACCTAGAGCCAAATTTAGTTACAAATTTGGCGAATGTAGGCTTTGATGGCCTCAGTGTTAACACCCATGTTAACAACTCGTTTTGGCAAATCTTCAATGCCTTGAAATGCGGCCGGGCGATCAGGCTCCCGCCCGAGCGCTTCTACGATCGACGCCGCGAACTTGATGGGCAAGGCGGTCTCCAGCACGATCATGGGAACACTGCTGTTGAGATGTTCTCGCGCCACCTTCAAACCGTCTGCTGTGTGGGTGTCGATAATCACGCCAAAACGGTAAAACGTATCGCGAATCGTCGCTAGGCGGTCGGCATGGCTGCTTCTCCCGCTCACAAATCCGTAGCGAGAAGCGGCTTGCAAAAAGGCCGGGTCATGGCTCAGATCGAACTTGCGTGCGCTTGAGAGCTGATCACCAAACAAGGCCTTTACCTTTGTGCCGTCGCGCCCGAGCAAGTCAAAAACGAAACGCTCGAAGTTCGACGCTTTGGAGATATCCATCGATGGGCTGGAAGTCTCAAAGGTGTCCGCACTCTGGCGTACGCGGTACACGCCGGTGCGAAAAAACTCGTCAAGCACGTCGTTTTCATTGGTCGCCAAGACCAGCTGCGCAATCGGCAAACCCATCATGCGCGCCACGTGGCCAGCGCAGATGTTGCCGAAGTTACCGGAAGGCACCGCGAACGACACCTTTTTTTCGCCCTTGTTCTGAGTGGCGAGAAAGTACCCGGCGAAATAGTAAACCACCTGGGCCAGCAAACGCGCCCAGTTGATCGAATTCACCGTGCCAATTTTGTAGCGGCGTTTGAACTCCAGATCGTTGCTGACAGCTTTAACCATGTCTTGGCAATCATCAAACACGCCTTCGACCGCGATGTTGTAGATGTTCTCGTCCATCAGCGAAAACATTTGCGCTTGCTGGAAGGCGCTCATGCGCCCTGCAGGTGAGGTCATGAACACCCGCACGCCTTTTTTGCCTCGCATGGCGTATTCCGCCGCACTGCCGGTGTCGCCGCTGGTGGCGCCCAAAATATTCAGTTGCTCGCCACGTCGCGCCAATTCGTATTCGAACAAATTGCCCAACAGCTGCATCGCCATGTCTTTAAAGGCCAGCGTCGGGCCATTGGAGAGGGCTTGCAGCCAGACGCCATCTTCGAGTTTCTTCAAGGGCGTGATGTCGTGCGTGCCAAACACTTCTTGCGTGTAAGTCTTTGCGCAAATCGCCTTCAAATCGGCCGCAGGAATGTCGTCAATGTACAGCGAGAGGATTTCAAACGCCAACGCCGCGTAGCCGTCCTTGAAATAGACCGCACGCAAAGCTTCCAGCCGCTCGGCGCTGATCTGCGGATAAGTTTCAGGCAAATACAAGCCGCCATCGGGTGCCAGGCCTTCGAGCAGGATGTCGCAAAAACGTTTGCGGTCCGGGTGGCCGCGCGTGGAGAGGTAATTCACGTGATTAAGCCAACTCTTCCTTGCGAATCCGCACAATCGGCGCGAGCACGGTGGGCAAGGCCTGCATCTGCGCGAGGGCGGCGTTCATGGTGCCTTCGCGGGTGTCGTGGGTCAGGAGGATCAGGTCGGTTTGGGCGATCGTTGGGTCACCTTTCCCGGCGCTTTCGCTGCCAACCTCGTCAGCTTCACGCTGCAACACCGCGTCGATACTGATGCTGGCCTCGGCCAGGATACGGGTGACATTGGCCAACACGCCGGCTTCATCGACCACGTTCAAGCGCAAGTAATAACTGGTCACGACTTCGCTCATCGGCAAAATCGGCGAGTCGTTTTGCGCCTGGTCAAAGGTGTTGGGCTGGAAGGCCAGATGCGGCACACGCTGCCCGGCGTCAGCCCCGTGCAGGCGGGCGATGTCCACCAGGTCGGCGATGACGGCGCTGGCTGTGGGCTCGCTACCCGCGCCTTTGCCGTAATACAGCGTTGTACCGACGGCGTCGCCATTGACCACCACTGCGTTCATCGCGCCCTCAACGTTCGCGATCAGGCGTTTGGCGGGAATGAGGCTGGGGTGCACGCGCAGTTCGATACCTTCTTTGCCATTGACGGCTGTGCGTTTTGTGATACCGAGCAGTTTGATACGGTAGCCCAATTGCTCGGCATATTTGATGTCCTGCGCGCCGAGTTGGGTAATGCCCTCGACATAGGCTTTGTCAAACTGCACCGGGATGCCAAAGGCAATCGCCGACATCAAAGTCACCTTATGCGCAGCGTCTACACCTTCGATGTCGAAGGTCGGGTCGGCCTCGGCGTAACCCAGGGCCTGCGCTTGTTTCAGCACGGTGGCGAAATCAAGGCCTTTGTCGCGCATCTCACTCAGGATGAAATTGGTGGTGCCATTGATGATGCCGGCCACCCACTGGATGCGGTTGGCGGTAAGGCCTTCACGCAGCGCCTTGATGATGGGGATACCACCGGCCACTGCCGCCTCAAATGCGACCATCACACCTTTGGCCTGCGCCGCAGCGAAGATCTCGGTGCCATGCACGGCCAAAAGTGCCTTGTTGGCGGTGACCACGTGTTTGCCAGCGGCAATCGCTTCCATTACCAGTTGTTTGGCAATGCCGTAGCCGCCAATCAACTCGATCACCACATCAATCGCCGGATTGGCGATCACGGCACGGGCGTCGTTGACGACTTGCACACCCTCACCCACCACGGCTTTGGCGCGCGCGGTATCCAGATCGGCCACCATCGCGATCTCGATCCGTCGCCCAGCGCGCCGCTCAATCTCCGCCTGGTTGCGCTTCAACACATTGAATGTGCCACTGCCTACCGTGCCAATACCCAAGAGGCCTACCTTTAATGCTGCTAAATGTGGTTTCATCACTACTCAAATCAAAATCAAAAAGAACTCAGAATTTTCAGGCACGGGCAGCTACCAATTTAATAGCGCCTTGTTTCCCACCAGCTTGGGCGCCTGACTTGACATCGGTACCATGCAAGCGCCGGTAACTCGCCAGGAACTTGGCGATGCGGCCAATCGCCTCCCGCAAGTCATCTTCATGCGGCAAGAAGACGATGCGGAAATGGTCCGGCGCGGGCCAGTTGAAACCCGTGCCCTGCACCAGCATCACGCGCGTTTCACGCAGCACTTCGAGGAAGAACTGGCGGTCGTCGTCGATCGGGTAGATCTTGGGATCCAGGCGCGGGAACATGTACAAGGCGGAACTGGGCTTGACACAAGTCACCCCCGGAATTGCCGTGATCAGCTCGTACGCGAGGTCGCGCTGGCGGCGCAGGCGTCCGCCCTCGCCCACCAGGTCGTTGATGCTCTGGTAACCGCCCAATGCCGTCTGGATCGCCCACTGCCCGGGCACGTTGGAGCACAGCTTCATGTTGCTGAGCATGTTCAGGCCCTCGATATAGTCAGCGGCGTGTTTTTTGTCGCCCGAGACAATCAGCCAGCCCGCGCGGTAACCACATGACCTGTAACTCTTTGAAAGCGAGTTGAAGGTCAGCGTGAGCACATCTTTGGACATGCTGGCAATCGCCGTGTGCTTGATGCCGTCGTACAAAACCTTGTCATACACCTCGTCAGCGAGGATCACCAGACCGTGCTCGCGGGCGATCTCAACGATTTCCATCAAGAGTTCGTTCGAGTACAGCACGCCCGTGGGATTGTTGGGGTTAATGACCACAATGCCTTTGGTGCGCGGCGTGATTTTGGCGCGGATGTCGGCGAGGTTAGGCATCCAGTTGTTGGCCTCGTCACACAGGTAATGCACGGGTGTGCCACCCGAGAGGCTGGCCGCTGCCGTCCAAAGCGGGTAGTCGGGCATGGGCAACAGCAACTCGTCGCCGTTGTCCAGCAGCGCATTGGTGGCCATGGTGATCAACTCGCTGGCGCCGTTACCCAGATAAATGTCGTCCAGCGTCACGCCCGCAATGCCTTGTTTTTGCGTCTCGTGCATCACAGCTTTGCGTGCCGCGAAAATGCCTTTGCTGTCAGAGTAACCCGCTGAATTGGGCAGGTTGCGGATCATGTCTTGCTGGATTTCTTCAGGCGCGTCAAAACCAAACACCGCCAGGTTGCCCAGGTTCAGCTTGATAATCTTCTGGCCTTCATCCTCCATCTGGCGCGCGGCGTCCATGATCGGGCCACGAATGTCATACAACACATTGGCCAATTTGGCCGATTTCTGGATAGTTTTCAAAATAGCTCCAAAAATAAATAGCAGAGGTCTTGCCCTGGAGGGTCAAACGCTGGGGCGAAACCTATAATTTGACCACAGTTCTGCATCTTTTTAGTGCACTGCAACATGCTTCTTTTGCGCTCACTTTTACCCCCTACGCCATGAAATTCCAGCCTGAAAAATCCGAACGCCAGGCCATTAACGCGTATGGGCCAGGCTGGGTCAGCGTTGATGGTGAAAAAGTCTATTCAAGTGTCGTCATTGGTTCCAAAGGACAGCGTTTTGCCTGGGAATGCGCCCGTTTTGACGATTTGTCAGCCGCGCATTTCGACCGATTGGCCGAGCTTGCCCCGGAATTGGTGATTTTTGGGAGTGGCGACCGCATCAAATTCCCCAAAGCGCCCTGGCTGGCGGGCCTATATGCACGGCGCATCGGCCTTGAAACGATGGACACACAGGCCGCTTGCCGTACCTACAACATTTTGGCCGGTGAGGGGCGCGACGTGATGCTGGCAATATTGATTGAATCCGCGCCTGCCTGAGCGATTGCGTCGCGTGGGTTCGATAGTTCCCCTTGGGAGGGCGTGAATTAAGCGTGTAAAAAGCGCGAGGTGGGCGCGGGCTGGGAGCTAGGTGGGTGCCTGACGCGCGATGCTCACTTTTAAGCGTAAAATATAGGCCTGCGGTGCCTCGTGATCTCTGGAAAGTTCTCCTTGAATATTTTCGAATGATGGTGCACACCCTGCCTGACACATCCAGCTCAAGAGACTGATCAAATATATATGGCGATAGTTGTCAACAAACCCCTCCCTGAATTCGAAGCCTCTGCCACCACCGGCACTAAAGTCACCAACACCACCCACCTTGGCAAGGCTATGGTGCTTTATTTTTACCCCAAAGACAACACGCCTGGCTGCACCACAGAAGCCATGCAGTTTCGCGACAAATACAAAGATTTTGTCAAGGCAGGTGCCACCGTTTTCGGCGTGTCGCGCGACAACATGCGTTCACATGATGAATTCAAGAGCAAACTCGAATTGCCGTTTGAGCTGATTGCCGACACTGAAGAAAAAATGTGCCACATGTTTGGTGTCGTCAAAAACAAAATCATGTATGGCAAAAAAGTCAAAGGCATCGAGCGCAGCACCTTTTTGGTCGGCGCCGATGGCCTGCTCAAAGGCGAGTGGCGCGGCCTCAAGGTTCCGGGCCATGTGGATGAAGTGCTTAAGGCCGTCAAGGCGCTAAAGAAGGCTGCCTGATACGCATGACTGAAACGGCTCACTGAAACGGGCCACTGAAACGGGCCACTGAAAATGCACCGGTGACTGTGTCAATTTGATGTCAAATTGAACAACGATGACAGGGCACTGCACTGGCCCACCCACAGACCAAGGCTCATGCATAATGCGCCTTAACTTGATGAC
>JANOXL010000415.1:0-2758 GCA_031418395.1 Rhodoferax sp.
CGGGAATCCGGGGTGAACTGCGATCACATTGGGCGTAGCCGCAATGTTGATGATGGGCGTGAAATCCGTGACCGGGTTGTAGGGGATTTTCGGGTTGATGGCCGGGTTTGCCGCTGTGGTCGAGACGGTGGCCATCGCCAGCGAATACCCATCTGGCGTGGCACGCGCGGTCTCCGTCGCGCCAATCACGCCGCCGCCACCGGCCTTGTTTTCCACAATCACCGTCTGCCCGAGTGCTTTGCCCAAAGGCTCGGCGATAACGCGGGCGACGATGTCTGTGGTGCCACCCGGCGCAAACGGCACTTGCAGCCGGATGATTTTGTTGGGGTAGTTTTGGGCGACTGCGCTGGTCGCTGCAGCCAGAACAGTGAGTAAAAGGAAGGTTTTGCATTTCATTGGAACGGCTCCGAAAAGATTCAATTCGATTTCCAGATCGGCGCGAAAGAAGGCGTGCCGACGAAGACAGTGCTTCAGCACGGCTAGGAGGCGCAACGCACTATCGCGTCGATCTGGAAATCGAATATTCTCGCAGGGTGAACTTCTTTCAACTGCTTTTCCCCGATTTTTCCTTAATTCTCCTGGGGTATCTGGTCTGCCGCACCACCCAGTTGAACCGCCCGGTATGGGAAAAAGTTGAGTCTCTGGTCTATTATTTTCTGTTCCCGGTGCTGCTGTTTCACTCGATTGTAAAGACCCCCTTGCACCTGGGCGCGGCCTCGGGCTTGATTGCCGCGGGCTGGGCGCTGGCGGCGATCGGCATCAGCCTGGCTTACGTATTGCCCTACCTGCCGTGGTTCAAATCCCATATCGACCCACGCCAACACGCGTCGGCGGCGCAAATCGGGTTTCGCTTCAACTCCTTCGTCGCGCTGGCCTTGGCCGAGCGCCTGGCCGGGCCAGAAGGCCTCTCGTTGATTGCCATTTTGATCGGCTTTTGCGTGCCCATCCTCAATGTTGCCGCGGTCTGGCCAATGGCGCGCCACGCCCAGTTGCACCTGGGCCGCGAGTTGGTGAAAAACCCGCTGGTCATCGCCACAGTAAGCGGCGTGCTGGCCAACCTGGCGGGTTTCTCGATCCCGGAATTGCTGATACCCGTCGTCAGCCGCCTGGGCAACGCTTCAATTGCTCTGGGGCTGATGGCGGCGGGCGCGGGCTTGCAACTCACAGCGCTGGCGCAGTCCAAAACCTTGGGGCTCTCGCTCCTGGGTATCCGCCACTTCCTGCTGCCGCTGGCAGCCCTGGCATTGGCGCGCCTCTTCGGCCTGTCTGCCGTGCAAAGCACCATGCTGCTGGTATTTGCCGCGCTGCCCACCGCATCCAGCGCCTATGTGCTGGCCACCCGGATGGGCTACGACGGCGCCCCCGTTGCCGCACTGGTTACGCTCTCAACGATGCTGGCTTGCCTGAGTTTGCCGTTTGCGTTGATGCTACGAAATATATAGCAATATAACGTTATAATACGAGACCTATATGCGAATATTCCGGTATTTTTGGCTTGGAGGCACTTGCATAAGGCCAATAAACCCCATATTGGGTATGATTAGATGATAGTGCAACCCTAATCAGCCCCCATTGGCTGTATTCAGCCTCACTTTATCTTTGCGGAACCTGCGCCAGCGCCCACGCCACATGCTCCTGCACG
Organism: Rhodoferax sp.; assembly: GCA_031418395.1. GTDB lineage: Bacteria > Pseudomonadota > Gammaproteobacteria > Burkholderiales > Burkholderiaceae_C > JANYCG01. The sequence goes on from JANOXL010000415.1 coordinate 1,643, forward strand.
AGTTCGCTCGTGTGACCGGCCCGATTTTCAAGCGCTGCAATCAACTCGGGCTGCGCACCCAAGGCCAACGCATTCCCGATCGCCACCGCCACGTTGCGCAGCCAGCGCTCGTGCCCGATGCGGCGAATCGGCGAGCCTTCGGTATGGCGCAAAAAGTCGTCTTCGCTCCAGTTGAAAAACGTCACCAACTGCTGGCCGGTCAAGCCCGCACGCTCGTCAAAATCGGGCAAGGCGCTGCGTTGTGCAAACTTGTTCCACGGGCAGATCAGCTGGCAATCGTCACAACCGTAGATGCGGTTGCCGATCAAAGGGCGCAGTTCCATCGGGATGCTGCCTTGGTGCTCAATCGTCAAGTAAGAAATGCAACGGCGTGCGTCCAGTAGGCCCGGCGCGAGGATCGCCTGGGTGGGGCACACGTCAATGCAGGCACTGCAATTGCCGCACGATCCCTGGGCAGCGGGCTGCTCGGCCAGGTTTTCGGTGACACCCAGCGGCAGATCGACATAAATCTCCCCCAAGAAAAACATCGAACCCGCCTCCCGGTTCATCACCAGCGTGTGTTTGCCGCGCCAGCCCTGGCCGCTCTTGACCGCCAGTTCAGCCTCCAGCACGGGCGCGGAATCAGTGAACACGCGGTGGCCAAAGGGGCCAATCTCGGCTTCGATGCGCTCACACAGTTTTTGCAGGCGACCTCGGATCACCTTGTGATAGTCACGGCCCCGCGCGTAAATCGAGACTACGCCTTCGCCGGGCCGCTTAAGCCGCGCAAATTCGAGGCTTTGCCAGGCTTCGGGCGTGGCTGCCGGCAGGTAATCCAGCCGCGCGGTGATCACGCTCACCGTGCCCGGCACCAGCTCGGCCGGGCGCGTGCGTTTGTTGCCGTGCGCGGCCAAATAGGCCATGTCGCCGTGGAATCCGCGCGCCAGCCAATCGGCGAAAGGCCCTTCAGCCGAAGATAAATCCACCCCGGTCACGCCAATTTGGGAAAATCCCAGTTCCAGGGCCCAGGCCCGTATTTGGGACAACAAGTGAGCGTGATCGATTTGACGGTTTTGAGCGGTGTTGAAATTGGTGCTGACAGTGGCGGTGGCGGCGGCCGTGGGAGCAGCGGTGAGA
>JANOXL010000416.1:0-23121 GCA_031418395.1 Rhodoferax sp.
GTCACGCCGGGGATGGACTTGAACGGCCGTTTCGCCAAAACCGGCATTCCAGCCAGCATCGTGACCAAGTTTTTAGCCGAACACGGCGTGGTGGTTGAAAAGACCGGCCTGTACAGCTTCTTCATCATGTTCACCATCGGCATCACCAAGGGCCGCTGGAACAGCATGTTGACCGCGCTGCAGCAGTTCAAGGACGACTACGACAAAAATCAGCCGATGTGGCGCATCCTGCCCGAGTTCTGCCAGAAGTACCCCAAATACGAAAAAATGGGCTTGGCCGACCTGTGCCAGCATCTGCATGCGCTGTACGCCAAATACGACATCGCGCGCCTGACGACCGACATGTATTTGAGCGACCTCACCCCCGCCATGAAACCCAGCGACGCTTATGCCCACATCGCGCAGCGCAAGACCGAGCGGGTGGAGATTGACGCGCTGGAGGGCCGCATCACCGTGGGCCTGGTCACGCCGTACCCACCGGGAATTCCGCTACTGATTCCCGGTGAAGTGTTTAACAAGAAGATCGTTGACTATTTGAAATTTTCACGCGAGTTCAACGCGCAATGCCCCGGGTTTGAAACCGACATTCACGGCCTGGTGGAAGAAGAGGGCGCGGATGGCAAAAAGCACTATTTTGCGGACTGCGTGAAAGCCTGAGCGGGTGAAGTTAGGCCGCTTGCGGCTTTGAATTTGGGGCAAGGTGGCGGCGAAATAGCCGTTCATTTTTGATTTTAAATGATATTATTGATTAAATATAAGCGTAAAATATATCAATAAATATAGCATATTGTGAAGATAATATGTGACCTAGTGCATTAGTTGGTTTAAGTATAAATTTGTAGAATATTTATTCTAGCGGAGTTGCGCGCGATCTCGCACCGCCTTCAATGCGGTTTGCATTGCCTTTTTTACCCGGACGGCCCTGCCAAAACCACACCGCTTTCACTCAACGCCGCGAATGGCACTGTGTCCAAATTTGCAGGGCGCGGCTTCTTCAAAAACACAAAATCCGCAAAGTCCAAGAAACTTTGCCAATCCGCCAGGGTGTGATCGTGGCCACCTTCGCGGTACGACACGGCGATCTGCTCGGGCGCACCCAGTAGCTGATACACCTCGCGGGCGGCCCGGTGGGTGAGCCAGGTGCCTTGCGGGTTCGCCCAGGTGTCGTCCAGCGCCTCGGTGGTCAAGAGGGCGCGCGGCGCAATCAGCGCTTTGAGGAAGTGTTGGTCAAAGGGTAATTGCGCTTCTTTGCCCACAAAACGTGCCAAATCCGGCCCAAACCATTGAGGAAATGCGTCGAGCAGATCGCGCAAGGTCTCCGAGCCTGGCGGCTGAAAACGAAAACAACCGGCGCCGCCCGCGCCAGAGTTGTTGGCTGAGGTCAGGGCAATGCGCTCGTCGGTCGCGCCAGCCAGCAGCGCTGCCTTGCCGCCGCGCGAGTGGCCCAGTACCGCGATTTTTTGCCCATCGACTTGAGGCAGCGTGAGCAGGGCGTCCACGCACCGATGAAATCCCCAGGCCCAGGCTGCCAAAGCGCCAAATTGCAGCTTTGGAAAGTGCGGGTAAATGCCGCCATTGCGTCGGGTGTGGCCGGCATCACTGGCCAATTCCACACGGTTAAATTGGGCCAGGGCATAACCACGCCCCAACACTTCGGCGATCACCTGATCGGTGGCATAGGCCCAGCAGGCGTCGCCCGTCAGCACGACGGGAAAAGGGCCGGAGAAAGGCCCTGATAGTGGCCCGGAAACTGCCTGCGCAGCAGCGGGCAGCCACAAACGCAGTTGAAACGAGAAGGCCTGCGGCACGTCGAGTGTGAGCCGAAATGAGGTGAGTGTTGCGCCCATTGGTGCGCCCACTGTTGCGCCCGTCGGTGCGCCGCCCAAACGCTTGACCTTGGCTGTGTGCAACTCTTCGCATTGAACCTTGACGGCCGGTGGCAGGCCGCCATAGGCCAGATCAATCATGGTCGTGACAATGGCCCGGCGGCGCCCTGCCCATTGACTGGCTTGTGTGATCATGTTGTCCGCATCGTCACGAAGCGCGTGGGGCAACGCAAACTCGGGCGACACGGGTTGTAGATCCTTCATGGTGTTTTCCCTTTCACAAAGGTGTCTCCAGTTCGACTATAACCAGAGCTTGCTGGCGGTACGCACCGGCTGTATGAACTGTTTGGGTGCTATGGTTTTTCCCCCCGTACAAATACGGGTATACACGCCTGCAAAAGTGTATATCATTAGTGAATCAATTCTTATCGTCTTTGACGTCTTAGAGGTTAAATTATGTTGAACCAAACCCGGTTAAAAGTTATGCCTACCCCATCGATTTTGAGGGCCAGTTTGCCCTTGCTGCTGTCTGGCCTGGCCGCGATGCCTATGGCCGCATCAGCTGCCGACATCCGCGTCATGTGTTACCAGGACGGTGTGGAGTGTGATGTGACGGCTGAGCAGGCCAAACGTTTTGAAGCTGCGAATCCCGGCACCAAGGTGATTCTGGACATCGTGCCCTACAAAACCATCGTCGAGCAATTGCCTGTGCAGCTCGCCGCTGGTCAAGGCCCGGACATTGCTCGCGTGACTGATTTGGGCGGCCTCTCCAAGTATTACCTGGACATCAGCGCCCATGTGAAAGACAAAGCCTATTGGGAGAGCAACTTCGGCGCAACTCTGCCCTGGCTGCGCCCAACTGCGGCAGACAAAGGCATTTACGGCTTCATGTCTCAGCTCACCATGACCGGCCCTTACGTCAACAAGACTTTGTTTGAACAGGCCAAGATCCCGATGCCTGGCCCCAAAGCTACTTGGGACGAGTGGGTCGATGCAGCCCGCAAAGTGTCCAAGGCCACCCAAACGCCAGCCGCATTGGCTTGGGACCGCTCGGGCCACCGTTTTGCCGGGCCCGCCATCAGTTACGGTGCCAAGATTTTTGACGCCAAGGGCGAGTTGGTGCTGGACGAGGGTTACAAAACTGCCGTCACCAAATTCGTTGGTTGGCACAAAGATGGCGCCATGTTGAAGGAAGTCTGGGGCGGCTCCGGCGGCTCCAGTTACGCCGATTCGATTGGTGAATTCAAAAACGGCCGCGTGGCGATGGTGTTGTCGGGCTCCTGGCAAATCAACCGTCTGCAAAAAGACATCGGCAACGCCTTTGATTGGGTCGCCGTGCCAAACCCCTGTGGCCCGGCAGCCTGCACCGGCATTCCGGGTGGTGCGGCCTGGGTGGCACTCAAAACCAGCAAGTCGCCAAAAGAAGTTGGCATGTTCCTGGACTTCATCGCCCAAGAAGCCAACTACGCCGAGTTCACTGGCAAAACCAACAACATTCCGGCGCATGCCGGCTTGGCCAAAAAAGGTGTCGCTTACCCCAGCGCCACCCCTCAGGCGCGTGCGGCTTTGAGTACGTTTAGCGGCGGGGTGGCCAGTTTGTCACCGGTGGCTTACCAATTTCAGGGCTATAAATTCAACCGCGCGATCATGTTGCCCACCGTTGCCCGCGTCACACAGGCCATCGTGGGTGAAATGAGTACGGACGAAGCCATGACCAAGATCAGCGCCGACATGTCGGACGCAGTCAAACAGGCGCAAAAGTAATTCACGACCTTACCGTTAAGGGGCTTCCTGCGGCATGCCAAGCCGGGCATGCCGCTCCTCAGAGAGTCGGCGCAGGACTTCAAAGGGCAACCCATGCTTCGCGCACTTGGATTCTTCTTTAATCTCTTTGAGCCGCTGTTCCGCTTTGGGCAACGCGTTCTAGGTGTCAACCGCCTGGGTTGGCTCTTTGTCGGCCCGAATCTGTTGGTGTTCGGCTTGTTCACTTTCCTGCCGATTCTCATTAATTTTGTGTATGCGGGAACCGGTGGCGTCAAGCTGTTCCCCTTCGAGCGGCCTTTTACCGGCACCGAAAATTTCCAGATCTTGCTCGAATGCCGCAACTACTTTGACATTCAAACTTGCCGCAAGGACGTGTTCTGGCGGGCCATTTACAACACCATCAAGTTCAGCCTGATCCAGGTCGTGTTGATGGTCTTCTTTTCACTGGTCACAGCACTCGTTTTGAACCGCAAAATCATAGGCCGTGGTTTTTGGCGAGGTGTGTTTTTCTATCCCGTCTTGTTGTCGCCCGTTGTGGTGGCATTGATCTGGAAATGGCTGCTGCAAAACCAGGGTGTTTTCAATGCCTTGCTGGTGGCGAATGGGTCAGGCCCGGTCGACTGGTTGACCGACGCCGGTTGGGCTTTCTTTTGGACTGTGTTTGTCTCCATCTGGGCCCACATGGGCTTCTACACGCTCATCTTGCTGGCAGGTTTGCAGGCGATACCCAAAGACATGTACGAGGCTGCCGAAATGGACGCAGCGTCACCGTGGCGCACCCTGCGGCGCATCACGTTGCCCTTGCTCATGCCCAACTTGATCGTGGTGCTCGTGCTGGCGATGATCCGCGCAGTCCAGATTTTTGACGAGGTTTATGTGCTCACAGGCGGCGGGCCCGGTTCGGCCACCACCTTCATCGTGCAATTCATTTACCAAACCGGTTTTGCCGAGCAAATTCATTTGTATGGACTGGCGGCGGCTGCATCGTTGATCCTCGCCCTAGGCCTGATGTTGCTGACCTTCGTGCAGCTCAAACTCACCGGCGCCAAAGATGCCGGGCAGAAGGCGAGGTAATTCATGTCAGTCACAACTTTCCTCACACGAACCAACGGCCGGGGCAAACTCGACTGGACCGACTGGATCAGTTACACCTACCTGTTCGTCGGCTTGTTCACGATGTTCGCGCCGATCATCTGGCTGGTCATGTCGTCTTTGAAAACCGAGAGTGCGCTGGCGCAATTTCCGCCCACATTTTTGCCGTACAGCCAAAAGTCCGTGCAGGTGACCGGGCACGAGAAACCTCTGCCTCTTTACCTGACCAAAGACGAGGCTGGCGTAATGCGGGAAATGGCACAGGTGCGGCGTATCGGCATCATGGCCACCATGGTGGACCCGGCCAAGCCCGCGACGGAAATCCGCGTCAATATCAACGACCGCAAACCCATTAACGAGCTAAAGTTTTCCCCCAGTAACTACACCGACATCTTTGCCAAATTCAGCTTTGGCAAGTACCTGTGGAACAGCGTCTTCATCACCGTGGTGGCTACCTTGCTCACCTTGCTCATCAACTCGATGGCGGCGTTCGCTTTGTCCAAGTACCAGTTCAAGGGGCAGCGCGCGGTATTTTTGCTGATCATCGCGACCTTGATGATTCCGCCGACCATCATTTTGGTGCCGGTGTTTTTGGTGATCAACAGCGTCGGGCTGCTCAATAGTTTGTGGGGCGTGATCTTGCCGGCCATCGCTACCCCCACGGGCGTGTTTTTGCTGCGTCAATACATGTTGACCATACCCGACGAACTGCTGGAGGCGGCCCGCATGGACCATGCCAGCGAGTGGCGCATTTACTGGCGCATCATCCTGCCGTTGGCCGCGCCGGCCTTGGCGGTGCTGGCGATTTTCTCAGTGATGTGGCGCTGGAACGACTTCTTGCTTCCGCTGATCGTGTTGTCAAAATCCGAGTTTTTCACATTGCAACTGGCACTCAATTCCTTCCAGGGCGAACTCAATACGCAGTGGCACTACTTGTTGGCGATGACGGTGATCACCCTTATCCCGATCACGCTGGTATTCGCGTTCTTGCAGAAATACATCACAACCGGCATCGCCAGCGCGGGCGTTAAATAGAAGAACTTCCATGGCCACACTAGAACTGAGCCGAATCGTCAAAACCTTTGACAAAACCACGATCCTGCACGGGATTGACCTTCAGGTGGCTGACGGCGAATTCGTCGTGTTCGTCGGCCCCTCAGGCTGCGGTAAATCCACCCTGTTGCGGGTGATCTCCGGGCTGGAGTCGGCAAGTACGGGCGACGTCTTGATTGACGGCAAAAACGTCAACAGTGTCAGCGCCGCCCACCGCGGTTGCGCCATGGTGTTCCAGTCCTACGCCTTGTATCCGCACATGAGCGTCTACGACAACATGGCCTTTGGCCTGGAGAACCTGGGCATTGAAAAAAGCCAGATCGAAGCCAAGGTAGGCGCTACCGCTACGCTGTTGCGCTTGGGCGATCTACTGCAACGCAAACCCACTCAGCTTTCTGGCGGACAACGCCAGCGCGTGGCAATTGGACGCGCCATCGTGCGTGAACCCAAGTTGTTTTTGTTTGACGAGCCACTCTCGAATCTTGACGCCGAATTACGCGTCTCCATGCGTGCGGAGATTCGCGACCTGCATGCGCGCTTGAAGGCCACCATGGTTTACGTCACCCATGATCAGGTGGAAGCCATGACGGTGGCAGACAAAATCGTGGTGCTGCGTGTCGGGCGTGTCGAGCAAGTGGGTGCCCCGCTCGAGCTGTACAACCGCCCGGTCAACACCTTTGTGGCTGGCTTCATAGGCAGCCCGCGCATGAACTTCATACCAGTGGCTTTGCTGCCGGCGGACCAAACGATTGCCGCGCAATTGCCGAAGGGCACACACACACTGGGCATAAGGCCGGAACATGCCTTGACTGAGCAAAATGGCCCCATCAGCCTACAAGTATCGCAAGTCGAACAGTTGGGCTCCAGCAGCCTGTTGCACGGCATAGTGGGGCAGGGCACGCCGCATCAAGCGCCATTTGAAATGGTGTTGGCGGGCCAAACTGGCATTGTGGGTGGTGACATGGTTCGCTTGGGCTTGCCAACCGGGCATCTCCATTGTTTCGACAAGGATGGCCTTAGAATTTAAGGCGATGAATGTCTTGTCTGGCGCACGAGTCGCCAAAACGAATGATCGGGGCGTCGATTTAACACTTGACGGCGGTGCAAGCTTTAGCGTTCAAGCGCTTGAGTCGACACTGTTCCGTGTGCGGTACCAACCCGCTGGTGGTTATCGCGAACCACGCACCTGGGCCATCGCCCCTGTGGCAGGGCATGATGTCGCGTGGCAGGGCCGAGCGCGCGACGATCTTGCCGGTTTCAGCTGCCCGCCGGTAAAAATCAGCCAGGACACCGACGAGATCACTCTAAGTACTGTCGGTTTGTCAGTCACGCTGAAGATGAGTCCGTTGGATCTTTCCTGGCGTGCCAAAGACGGAAGCTTGCTGGCCAAAGACCGCGCCACCTCAGCCTATTTTTCAAGCGCCCGCACTGGCGCTGTACGCCACTACCTGCAGCGTAGTCGGGCCGAACGTTACTACGGCCTTGGCGACAAAACCGGCCCGCTTGACCTTCACGGCAGGCGTTTGCGCACATTGGCCCTGGACGCTCTGGGGTACGACCCGCAGCGCGGCGACCCACTCTACAAGCATTGGCCGTTTGTGATGACACGCACGAAAGAGGGTCTGTGGTACGGGGTCTACTACGATACCTTGGCTGCCTGCACCTTTGATTTGGGTGCCGAGCACGACAATTACCACGAACTTTACCGGTACGTCGAGATCGATGATGGTGACCTTGACTATTACTTCATCGCAGGCGCAAGCCCGACTGAAGTCATTGCTCAATTTGTGCAATTGATCGGTGGTACCCAACTACCACCGCGCTGGTCGCTCGGATTCGCCCAAACCGCCATGGGCCTGGCCGACGCACCGGATGCGCAGCAGCAACTCGACGGCTTTATTTCCCGCATCGAAGAAGAAGGCGTTCCTGTCTCGTCGTTCCACTACGGGTCAGGCTATTCGTCACGCGGCAAGCGACGTTATGTGTTCACTTGGAACGATAGCAAGTTTCCTGACCCCAAATCCCTGAATGCACGTTTTCATTCCGCCGGAATGCAGGTCGTTGCCAATATCAAGCCCTGCTTGCTGGACGACCACCCAGCGTACAAAACTGTGCTTGCTCAGAACGGTTTCGTGAAGGACGGGTTAACCCAAAAGCCGGTGGTTGAACAGTTCTGGGATGGCGTTGGCTCGCACCTTGATTTCACCCATCCTGCGGCCATTCGATGGTGGCAAGAGGGCTTGCGTACGCAAGTGCTGAACTATGGAATCGACGTCGGCTGGAATGACAATAACGAATACGCGATCATGGACGATGCCGCTGTCTGCCACGGTTTTGGAGAGCCCATCCCGATTCACCGCGCCAGGCCTTTGCACGCACTGTTGATGACCCGTGCGAGTTTTGAAGCGCAAGCGGCACACGCGCCCAGCAAACCGGTTTACTCGGTAACTCGTGGCGGCTCACCCGGTTTGCAACGTTACGCCCAAACTTGGTCGGGAGACAACACCACCAGTTGGGAGACCTTGCGTTGGAACATTCGCACCGGATTGCAAATGAGCCTCTCAGGTATGTTCAATGTTGGGCATGATGTCGGTGGATTTGCCGGGCCTCAACCCGATCCAGAACTTTTTTTGCGTTGGGTCCAGGCCTGTAGTTTGAACCCTCGCATGGTGATGAACTCCTGGAAGACCGATGGAACGATCAATTTGCCGTGGATGCATGAGTCTGTGAAAAGCGATGTGATCAGTGCGATTGCGTTGCGATATACCTTGCTACCGTATATGTGGTCGCTTTTTGAGCGGGCCAGTACGCATCATGAACCCATCATCCGACCGAGTTTTTTCTGCTTCCCAGATGATGAAAACTGTTTTTCTGACAGTGACGATTTCATGTTGGGCGACGGTTTATTGGTTGCTCCCGTTGTCGAACCTGGCGCGCGCAGCCGCAAGGTCTATTTGCCTGCGGGGCCAAGCGCGTGGTTTGATTTCTATTCCGGCGCGCCCTTGGACTCTGGGCGATGGCACAGCGTGGACGCGCCAGTGTCCAAGCTACCGTTGTTCGTCAGAGCCGGAGTGCCCCTTCCATTGGCCTCGGCTGCTCCTGGCAGGGTGCAACGCTTCGATGACCCTGTGAATCGAGTGCTTGTGTATCCTGCATAGGGGTCACCGCCGGATCGAACTGAAAATCGGCCGTTGAATCGGCCAGTGGTTCGGTCGTTCGATCAGGCGACTACCAGCGAGCAGAATACTGCGCGAGCTTTGGATTCACCCAGGTTTTTGAATACTCCTCAACCAAATTGGCATTGGATGAGGCATGACGTTCAATAAATGTACAAGGTGTATCAACGGGCAAACTCAAAGGGCCGCACGCCCAGGCTGGAAGACGGTCGATAGAAATGTGGTCCTCCACCCGTGAAATCCAGAAGCCAAAATGGTCTTTGTAATGAAGGTAAAGCGATTCGCTCAACTCTCTGGCTTGGAGGTTCTTTTTGTGCCGCAAATCGATCCAAATCTCTTCTGCCGCAATCGGCATGCCATTCAGAAGGCGCGCCCTGCGGATGCGATAGGCCTTCTGCGCGGTGGCGCTTCCGGGAAAAACCACGCCTTCAGGTGGTGTTTCAATATCAAGCCCAATAATTTCGGCGCTGGGCAAACCGCCGCCTTGTTTCAGCTCTAGGCGAAAAAATTCATAGATGTTCTTGCCCCGTTTGCCCGTCCGAACATAGGTGCCAGAGCCTTGCTTGCGCACCAATACGCCGCGCTGCTCCAATTCGGCCACCGCCTTTCTGAGAGTCCCAATGGCGACGCCAAGCGATGCGGAGAGTTCAACTTCGGTAGGAATACGCTCGCCAATTCGCCAATGGCCAGCGAGAATTTCGCGGCTCAGCATTTCGCTAATTTGCAGATACCGTGGAAGCGGTTTGGACGGCAAGGGATCAATCATAAAAGCAGTTGAAAAATAGTTAAAAATTTGTTGTAAACATGGCAATATTCATTTACTATTCATGCATCTATTGATTGCCAGATTCAAGTCATTCTTAAGGAGAGTTCCATGACTGTTGTACCCGTAAAAAGCGGTTCAATTGACGCGGCCGAAGTATCCTGGTTTGCGCCCTTATGCTCGGATGATTATCGCTTTCTGGGCGTGCCAGACGGCAATCTGCGCAGCAGTTGGGCCAATACACGCGACGTATTGTTGACCGCTGACCGGCTAGGTTATGGCAACATTTTGTGCCCTTCGTCCTACCAAGTGGGGCAGGATACGCTGACTTTTGCATCCGCCGTTGCGCCATTGACCAAAAACATCAATTTGCTCGCTGCAATACGTTGTGGAGAATTGCATCCCGCTATGTTGGCCCGCACCGTTGCAACGCTTGACCACATCTTGGAAGGCCGCCTTACCCTGAACGTCATATCGTCCAACTTCCCTGGCGAAGACGCAACCAATGAACACCGTTACCAGCGTTCATGGGAGGTCGTCGAAATTCTCCGCCAGGCCTGGACCCAAGACGAAATCAACTATGACGGGAAAATCTACCAGCTCAAAGGGTTATCGACTGATCCGGTCAGACCTTTTCAGCAAAACGGCGGCCCGCTGCTGTATTTCGGTGGTTACAGCCCACCGGCCATCGATTTGTGTGCCGCGCATTGCGATGTCTACCTCATGTGGCCCGAGCCGGAGGACATGCTGGCGCAGCGCATGAAGGCCGTACACGAGCGCGCTGCGCATTATGGCCGTGTGATCGATTACGGCCTGCGGGTTCACATGATTGTTCGCGATACAGAACAAGAAGCGCGCGAATACGCCGATGAGCTGGTCTCCAAACTCGATGACGAAAAAGGCGCTGAGATTCGTGCGCGTGCCTTGGATGCCAAAAGTTTCGGCGTATCGCTACAGGCCAATAACCGTGAACGATCCGACGACGACGGTTACGTCGAGCCCAATCTTTGGACAGGAATCGGTCGTGCGCGATCGGGGTGTGGTGCAGCCGTCGTTGGCAGTGTTGACCAAGTATTAAGTAAATTGGAGCGTTATCGCAAAATGGGCATCCGTGCGTTTATATTCTCCGGCTATCCCCACCAAGAGGAGTGTGAAATTTTCGGAAACAAAGTCTTGCCTCAGTTGGCCAAAATCTCGCTGCCTCAACACTATGGTCGTATCCCCAGTTCAACCCCGGCCACGCCACTGGGCACGGGAGTGCGCCGCTGATGGAAACTGTTGAAATTTCTCCCCAAGGCCCACGCCTGAGTCGGTTAATTTATGGCGCCTGGCGACTGTCTGACAGCGAAGACACTTCAACCGGTGCGACGCTTAAAAAAATCCATGCCTGCCTTGATCAAGGCATCACAACGATTGATCACGCGGATATTTACGGCAATTACAGTTGTGAAAAGCTTTTTGGCAAGGCGCTCCAACAAGAGCCAGCACTGAAGAAGAGGCTCCAAATCATCACCAAGTGCGGCATCATGTTGAAGTCTTCGGTGTACCCGAACCGGCGCGTCAAACACTACGACACCTCAGCGGCACATATCAATGCGTCAGTTGAGGCGTCACTGACAAATTTGGGAGTTGATGTCATTGACGTACTGCTTTTGCACCGGCCAGACCCGCTGATGGATGGGGCTGAAACTGGCGCCTGTCTGGATCGGTTGGTAGCCTCAGGCAAAGTTCGGGCGGTGGGGGTTTCCAATTTCAAACCCTGGGACTGCGAACTGTTGCAGGCCAACATGCGTACACCGTTGGTGACCAATCAGCTGGAGATCAGTTTGTTGGCACAAGACGCTTTTGTCAACGGTGATTTGGCGTTTGCCAGCCGCAAATCCATGTCGGCCATGGCCTGGTCGCCCTTGGGCGGTGGTGCATTGTTCGGTGACTCTGCTGCGGCGCTGCGGGTTCGGCCGTTAATGAACGAACTGGCGCAGGCGTCTGGAGTCTCCATCGATGCCGTGGCACTGGCCTGGTTGTTGGCACATCCGGCAGGTATTTTGCCAGTGGCGGGCACCAACAACATCGGGCGTATTCAGGCCCTAGGCGACTGTTTCAAGGTCAAACTGGATCGAGAGACATGGTTTGAGTTGTCGAGCGCAGCCTTGGGTCACGAAGTCGCTTAGGTTTCTTAAAAGGCGACGAACCAAAGCGGCACCAGTCTGGGTGACCTTGTGGGTGAGGATCCGGCGGCTTCAGCCTAGCGCCGTCATGTTGTAGGGGCCGCTTTGCAGGTCAATTGCCATGCCGGTGCGGGCAGACTCCTGGGCCGCCAGGCCCATTACAACTGCTTTGAGGCCGTCGGTCAGCGTGACCTCAATCGGCTGCTTGTGGCCTTGCATTAGGCGATGAAACTTTTGGTGCTGGTAGAAGGTTGAACCATTGTGGTCACCGGCCGCCAGCAAAGCGGGGTCAACCGGGACTTCCAGCTCACTGGGGCCTTTGGGATGGCGAGGGCTGACCACCACTTTAGGCGTCGGCGCTGGCCCCAGGGTTTCGGTGGGCCAGAAACGCCCTGGGCCCGGCACGAAACATTCGATTTTGGCGTCTCGACCTACCACGCAGACCTCTTCCTGATAGCGCGAACCCTCAGCAAACATGCACAGCTCCAGCAGTGCCCGCTGGCCATTGGCGAAGTCAAATATTGCATAGGCGTTGTCTAGAATGTCAGGCACCGCATCACCATAGGTTTCGTCGCGGTGATTGTGGGCCTGCGATGCGGAGGCAAACACGCGCACAGGTTCACTTTGCGTCAGCAGGCGCATCAGGTCAAAAAAGTGGCAGCACTTTTCCACCAAAGTGCCCCCGGTGTTTTTGTTGAACCGGTTCCAGTCACCCACTTTTTCAAGGAAGGGGAAACGATGCTCGCGGATGCTCAGCATGGTGATGGGGCCAGTTTGGACTTGGGAATGCGTGGCCTGCACCAATGCCGTAATCGGTGGCATATAACGGTATTCCATGGCCACCCAGATCGGCGCCGTGTAGGTTTTTCCTAAAGCCAGCAAGGCATGAACGTCAGCCAAATTAGTGCAAATTGGCTTCTCTACCATCAAGGGCAGTTGGCGTTGTGCGGCGATGGCCTGTATCTGGCCGGCGTGCAAGAAATTTGGCGTGGTCACCACAATGCAATCGATGTCCGAAGACTCAACCAGGGCTAGCATCGAGTCGACCTGACGGGCACCGGGAGTTATTGCCGTGCTTAAAGCCCGCATCTGTGCATCGGGCTCAAAAATCACATTCACCTGCGCTTCGGGCAACAAATGGATATTGCGCAAATGCTCTTGCCCCATCATGCCGCAGCCTAGAAAACCGTAACGTACTGTTTTAGTCATGAATATTGACGAATGATTCGATTTCAATTGACCCTTGCTCAGCACGAAGGGTGAAAACCTGTCTATTAACTAGCTATATATTTAAGAGCTGCTTGTGCAGTAGTTACCTGACCCGTCGAGCGAATTGGTATGCAAGCCAGTTCAAAACACGCGCCAAGCTGCCGCTCAAGCCGCTTGTGCTGGTTCAGCAATGCCACCTACCACCTGGCTGAATCCACCATCAACATAAGTGATTTCAGCGGAAACCCCTGCCGCTAGGTCGCTGAGCAAAAAGGCCGCCACATTGCCGACATCGTCAATCGTCACGTTGCGACGGATCGGCGAGGTTTCAGCGACAGCACTCAGTATTTTGCCAAACCCCTTGATGCCACTGGCGGCCAAAGTCTTGATCGGCCCAGCGCTGATGCCATTCACACGCATACCTTTGGGGCCCAGGGATTCGGCTAGGTAACGGACAGAGGCTTCCAGCGATGCCTTGGCCAAACCCATGGTGTTGTAGTTCGGAACCGTGCGCTGCGCACCCAGGTAGGTGAGCGTGAGCAGGGCGGATTTGGGGTTGAGCATCGGCAAGGCGGCCTTCGCCATTGCGGGAAAACTATAGGCGCTGATGTCGTGGGCGATTTTGAAGCCCTCACGAGAGAGCCCATCCAGAAAATCTCCAGCAAGGGACTCGCGTGGCGCATAACCGATGGCATGTACAAAGCCATCAAATGTTGGCCACGTAGCGCTTAAGTCCTTGAACAGCGCGGCAATCTGCTCGTCTGAACCCACATCACAATCAAAAATCAGCTTTGAGTCAAAGTCGCCCGCGAATTCGGTGATGCGCTCTTTGAACCTCTCCCCGACGTAGCTAAACGCCAACTCAGCGCCTTCCCGGTGGCAGGCCCGGGCGATGCCATAGGCGATGGAGCGGTTGGAGAGCACACCTGTGATCAGGAGTTTTTTACCAGTCAAAAAGCCCATGGTTTTGCCTTGTGTTGTCAGAATACGATTAAAAATCGGTGTTTGTTGGTGCAGAATTGTCGCATGCGGTTTTTGTTGGCCTTGGCAAGTTTGCTTCTGTGTGTTCCCTCCTGGGCTGCGCACGGTTACGCACTGTGGGGCGATTTGAAATACCCGGCAGATTTCAAGAGTTTTGACTATGTGAACCCTAACGCGCCAAAGGGTGGCGAACTGCGTTTGGTGAGCAACACCCGGGCGTCAACCTTTGACAAATACAACCCATTTACTATTAAAGGAAACGCGCCAGCCTATCTTTCCAATTTGATGTTTGACTCCTTGCTCTCTGGTGCGATGGACGAAACCGGCTCAGCTTACGGTTTATTGGCGCAAGACGTTGAGGTCGCGTCCGATGGCCTCAGCGCTACTTTTAAGATACGTCCAGAGGCAAAGTTCCATAACGGCGACCCAGTGTTGGCGGCAGATGTGAAACACAGTTACGACACGCTGATGGGCAAATACACGTCGCCCGCCTACAAGAATATCCTTGAAGATGTGGCGGGCATGGATGTTTTGGACGAGCGCAGACTGCGATATCGCTTCAAAAAGCCCAACCGGGAATTGCCCATTACCGTGGGTGGTTTGCCAGTCTTCAGCCGCAAATGGGGCGAAGGCATGGATCCCAAAACCGGCAAACAGAAAACCTTTGACCAGGTTGTCACTGACATCCCCATCGGTAGCGGCCCCTACAAAATCGAAGTGGCCAAAGTGAAGTTTGGCAAGGACATCACTTATGTGCGCGACAAAACCTACTGGGCCCGCGACCTGGCGGTGCGCCGCGGGTCCAACAATTTCGAAAAAATCACTGTCAAAATTTACAAGGACAACACTGCACGGCTGGAGGCCCTCAAAGCCGGAGAGTTTGATCTGATGCGATTCTTCTCGGCTGGCGATTGGGCGCGGCGTGTCACGGGTCGCAAATTCGACTCCGGTGAACTGGTCAAGGCGGAGTTTAAGCATCGCCTGCCCTCCGGTTACCAGAGTTATGTGCTGAACACGCGGCGTGAGTTGTTCAAAGACGTACGGGTACGAGAGGCGCTTGGCCTCGCGGTGGACTACGAATACATGAACCGACAAATGTTCTACAACGCTTACCAACGTGTGTCAGGCATGTTTGGCAATACCGATTGCCAGGCCAAGGGCCTGCCTTCGCCTGAAGAACTGGCGCTCATGTCACCTTTGAAGGCTGAAATTCCACCGGCTGCCTTCGGCCCCATGTTTGTGCCGCCCCGCACCGATGGGCAAGACAGCCTGCGCGCAAACCTGCGCAAGGCGCGAGACCTGCTCAAGCAGGCGGGCTGGGAGTTTAAAGACGGCGCGTTGCGCAATGCCCAAGGCAAAGCATTTGTGATGGAGTATCTGGACAGCAGTGAAGGCGGTGCGCGTACCTTGACACCCTGGATGCGCAGCCTTGAGAAGCTCGGCATCAAGCTGAACTTCCGGCCAGTTGATTTCGCCTTGCTACAGCAACGTTGGCAAAAGTTCGAATTTGACCTGACCACAGTGGCCTACCAGGGCACGCATAGCCCCGGTCAGGAGTACGCCGATATTTTTGGCTCGAAGGCAGCAGATATTGAAGACTCCGGAAACATGTCTGGCATGAAAAATCCCGCTGTGGATGCTTTGATCACCAGCATGGTGGGCGCCAAAACCAAGACTGAATTTTTGCCCGCCTGCCGGGCGCTGGAGCGTGTCATTGCCCACAGCCATGTACTGATTCCGCAGTGGACAGCCGGCACGCACCGCATCGCTTATAGCGCCAAACGTCTGGAAAAGCCCAAGGACATGCCGCCCTTTGCCGCCGGCGAAGCTTGGGCCATCGACACCTGGTGGGCCAAATAATGTTCACCTACATTCTCAAACGCGTGTTGCTGATGCTGCCCACATTGCTGGGCGTGTTGCTGCTGACCTTCGTGGTCATCCAGTTCGTGCCCGGTGGCCCGGTGGAGCAATACCTGGCGGACGCCAAGGCCGCGGCAGGGCCGGGCAGCACGGAGGGCGGCGGCATGAGTTACCGGGGCGCGCAAGGCGTAGACCCGAAACGTATCGAGCAAATCAAGGCGCTGTATGGTTTTGACAAACCCGCGCATGAGCGCTTCTTTCAAATGCTGGGCCAGTTTGCGCGTTTTGACTTGGGTAAAAGCTTTTTCCAGAACAAGGCGGTGTCCGAGCTGATCTGGGAGAAGTTGCCGGTCTCAATCAGCCTCGGGTTGTGGACATTTTTCATCAGTTACTTGATCGCCGTTCCTCTGGGTGTGGCCAAGGCGGTGCGGGCTGGCTCGCGTTTCGACTTGGTCACAACTTTGCTGATTTTGCTGGGGTATGCGATTCCAGGTTTCGTATTGGGAGTCGCGCTGTTGGTTATTTTTGGCGGTCAATTGCAATGGTTCCCATTGCGCGGTCTGACATCACCCAATTGGGACGAACTGAGCCTGGGTGCCAAGGTGGTTGATTACCTCTGGCACATCGCCATGCCCATCACCGCCATGGTGTTGGGTAGTTTTGCCGTGACAGCCATGCTGACCAAAAACGCCTTCCTCGAAGAAATCCGAAAACAATACGTGGTGACTGCGCGGGCCAAGGGTTTGAGTGAGCGCCAAGTCTTATGGAAACACGTTTTCAGAAACGCTCTGATCCCCATCATCACAGGTTTCCCAGCCGCATTTATTGGTGCGTTTTTTGCGGGCTCGCTGTTGATTGAAACGCTTTTTTCGCTCGATGGCCTGGGGCTGCTCAGCTATGAGAGCGTGATCCGGCGTGATTACCCGGTGGTGCTGGGCACTTTGTATCTCTTTACGCTGATTGGCTTAGTGACCAAGCTGGTGAGCGATTTGTCTTACGTCTGGGTGGACCCGCGTGTCAAATTTGATTAACTTGGCCATTAGCGCCTCACCCTCCAAAAGGGCCTGGTTGCGTTTTCGGCGCAATCGCCTTGGGTTTTGGAGCCTGGTGATTTTTTGTGTTTTAGTCGCCTTGAGCCTTTGCGCCGAATTGGTATCTAACGACCGTCCTTTGGTGGTGCGTTTTGAAGGCAAAACCTACTTTCCCATCGTCAAAGACTATTCGGAAAAAACCTTCGGCGGCGATTTCGAAGCCAATACAGATTACCTGGACCCTTTCATCCGCGAACAGTTTGCCAAGCCAGGCAATTGGGCCTTGTTTGCCCCCAATCCTTACGGCCCGAAAACCCTCAACTATTTCGCCAAATCACCCAATCCGGCAGGCCCCACGCGGGACAACTGGCTGGGCACGGACGACCGGGGCCGCGACCTGCTGGCGCAACTGATTTACGGCTTTCGCGTGAGTGTGTTGTTTGCGTTGGCGCTCACAGCAGTGGGCGTGTTGCTGGGTATCGTCACAGGGGCGATTCAGGGCTTTTTTGGGGGGAAAATCGACCTGGCTTTCCAGCGTTTTATTGAGATCTGGGGTTCGATGCCGGAGCTGTATTTGCTCATCATTTTCAGCGCTGTGTTTGCGCCGTCGATTGCGCTGTTGCTGATTTTGCTCAGCCTGTTTGGCTGGATGGGCCTTTCGGACTATGTGCGCGCCGAGTTCTTCCGCAACCGTCAGCTTGACTACGTGCGGGCCGCCCGCGCCCTGGGTGTGAACAACTGGCAAATTATCTGGCGCCACATCCTGCCCAATAGCCTGACGCCGGTCGTCACGTTTTTGCCATTTCGCATGAGCGGTGCGATTCTGGCGCTGACCTCGCTGGATTTTCTGGGTCTGGGCGTGCCGCCCGGAACACCGTCGCTCGGTGAACTACTTTCCCAAGGCAAAAACAGCATCGACGCTTGGTGGATTTCTCTTTCTACCTTTGCCGTTTTAGTCACTACTTTGCTGCTACTGACCTTCATGGGCGACGCGTTGCGCGATGCGCTGGACCCCCGAAAGGCAGACAAATAATGTCCTCCACGCTCCTGGAGGTCAAAAACCTCACCATTTCCTTTGGCGGCAACGAAGTTGTTCATGGCATCAATTTCAGTATTGCAGCCGGCGAAAAACTCGCCATCGTCGGCGAGTCAGGCTCGGGCAAAACCGTCACGGCCTTGAGCCTGCTGCGTTTGCTGCAAGGCGCCAGCGTGAGTGGCGAAGCCCACTTCAGAGGCATGCAGGATGCGCCCGACGCGGATTTGATGGCGATCTCCAACCACCAAATGCAGGGTGTGCGTGGGCGTGATATCGCCATGATTTTTCAGGAACCGATGACCGCGCTGAACCCGCTGATGACCATAAATCTTCAGATAGCTGAAGTGTTGCAAGAAAAGAGGGGCTTAGGTCTCGTAGAATCTATCGAAGAAGCTATACAATTAATATCAAAAACGGGTATTTCTGATGCAAAAAGACGATCAGAATCCTATCCCCATCAACTCTCTGGTGGCCAGCGACAACGCGCCATGATCGCCATGGCCTTGGCCTGTCAGCCCAAACTGCTGCTGGCGGACGAGCCGACCACGGCGCTGGATGTCACTGTGCGTGGCCAGATTCTTGACCTGATCACCAGCCTGCAAAAAGACAACGGCATGGCTGTCTTGATGATCACCCACGACCTGAATTTGGTGCGCCGTTTTGCCGACCGCGTGGCCATCATGGAAAACGGCCATATCGTCGAGCAAGGTACGGTGCAGTCTGTGTTTGACCATCCCCAACACGCCTATACCCGCAAACTCATCGACAGCCGCGCCACGCGGGACGTGGTGGAACTTGCTGGCAGCGCTGGGCAAAAGGAGTCACCATCAGCAGGTCCGATCTTGCTCAGAGGCGATGGCATACAGGTGGATTACCCGGTGCCGATTCCCGGCATCAAGGGTTGGTTCAAAAAAGGCAAGTTCACCGCTGTGAAAGGGGCCAGTTTTGAACTGGCGCAAGGGCAGACGCTGGGTGTCGTGGGTGAGTCCGGCTCCGGCAAATCCACACTCGCGCTCGCGGCGCTGGGTCTGTTGCCTTTTGGGGGAGATTTGCGTCTCGAAGGCAAAACCTGGCATGGGCAAGACAGCACGCAGACCCTGGCCCTTCGCAAAACCATGCAGGTGGTGTTTCAAGACCCGTTCTCCTCACTATCGCCACGTTTGACAGTGGAAGAGATCGTCGGTGAAGGGCTTTTGGTCCATGCACCCAAACTCACAAAAATGGAGCGACGAACGCTGTCATTGCAAGCTCTGAAAGACGTTGGCTTGACAGAAAAGCAGTTTCCGGGCCTCTTGGAGCGTTACCCGCATGAGTTCTCCGGCGGGCAACGCCAACGCATGGCGATTGCCCGCGCCTTGATTGTGGAGCCCAAACTCCTGGTGCTCGACGAGCCGACCAGCGCGCTGGACGTCACCATTCAAAAACAGGTGTTGCAACTGTTGCAGGGCCTCCAAAAAAGCCGCGGCTTGAGTTATCTGCTGATCACCCACGATGTCGATGTGATCCGCGCGATGGCGCACTACGTGCTGGTGATGCGCGAAGCGCAGATTCTTGAATCTGGCGAAATGGCGCAGGTGTTTGGTTCGCCACAACATGACTACACCCGCACTTTGCTGGCCGCAGCGGCTTGAAGTGGCCGCTGCGATTCACAAGACTTGCCACGGACAACGTCTAAAACGACAAGGCCTGTTTTAATTAGGTTGTTTCAATTGGTCAGCCGCACCATCGACTTTGCCATAGACAACATCTCAAGTTATACGCCGATGCTCAAAGCGGGCAGGGCGCGCGCGCTAGCCGTCACCTCGCCCGATCGTTGGCCAACATTCCCTGAAGTGCCCACGATGGCCGAGGCCGGCATGCCTGATTTAGTGATTACCTCCTGGGGTGCGCTGGTGTTTCCAGCGGGCACGCCGCCCGCCATCACGGCCAAGTTGTCACAGGCGATTCAGGAAATCGCCGCCCAGCCGTCCATGAAAGAACAATTCCTGATTGCAGGTACACGCGCCGTTTCCTCAACCCCGCAGGAGCTGATGGCATTTGCCGCCCGCGAGCGGGTGAAGTGGAAGGAAGTAGTACGCACGTCTGGCGCGAAGGCAGAATAGTCTGACGTTGAAATGGGCCGTTATCCCGGCAGCAGTTTGCGACCCAGCAGGCGCTCAAAACGCTGGGTAAAAGCAGGCCACACCTCGGGGTTGACCAGCCTTGGCGGGCGCTTGCCCGAGGCTAAACCGATGATTTGCTGGGCCGCCATGCTGGCCATTTGCCGTCGGGCATCCAGGGTCACGCCAGCAGTGTGGTGGGTGGCCAGCACCTTGTCCAGTGTGAGCAAGGGGTGGTCTACCGGGGGTGGCTCCGTGTTCCAGACATCCAGGCCAGCGCCTGCCAGGTGGCCAGAGGTCAACGCGTTGTACAAGGCCACCTCATCGTGAATGCCGCCCCGGGCTGTGGAGATAAACAAGGCGCCAGGTTTCATGGCCGCAAAAGACGCGGCATTCATCAAAGCTCGGGTGCTGGCGTCCAGTGGGCAATGCAAGGAAACGACATCGCTTTGACGCAGCAACGCCGCCATTCCCACGGGCTCGGCACCACGACGCTTGACCTCGTCAGGCGAAACGAAGGGATCATGCGCTACTATGACCATACCAAAGGCCTGTGCGAGGTGCGCCACAAGCGTTCCGGCATGCCCAATGCCTACCAGGCCCAGCGTGCGTCCGCGCAAATCGAAACCCATCGCCTCGTTGCGTGTGAATCGTTCACCCCGACGCAAACGCCTGTCTGATTCGCCAATACGTTTGGACAGGCCCAATATCAGGCCCAAGGTATGTTCGGCCACGGCGCTGGCGTTGCTGCCTGCCTGGTTCATCACCGCCACGCCGGCACGGCTACAGGCAGTAGCGTCTACCGTGTCATATCCTGCACCGTAGGACGATACGGCCAGCAGTTGCGGGCATCGTTTGAGCAAAGCTTCGTTGACGAACCATGGCTGCGGCAAGTCGTCTTTGGCTGACGAGACGTGGTAGATATGCGCGCCTTGAAGTGCTTGCCAGGCCGCGTCATCCGCGCCGTGGGCTGGATGAATCGCCAGTTTGAAGTCGGACTGGGCATGCATCAAGCCGTCGAAAGTCGCGCCGTCCAAGGGCAAATCCAGGCGAAACACGGCAATTGGGTTCAAACTCATAGTCAGGAAAGTTAATTGGTTAGACATTGAAGAACAATCCTGAGACTACCAGAATTCACGGGAACGCAGGCGATGGGCGGGTAGTGAGATTTGACGCTTACTCACAGAAGAAAAGAGGCGACCGCAATTCCCTATTTCCGGCGAATTTCAGGTACAATTTAGCCTTCACGACCAAACGGGCGGGTAATTACCGCCCGTTTTTTTTGGTCGATTGTTTTTTGAGTCGTACCTTTTCAATCCATTGCCCCACGACATGCCCATGGCCGCTCAGGAGATCATCGCGCAAACAGTGACCGGGCTGGGTTACGAATTGGTAGAGGTTGAACGGTCCGCAGGTGGATTGTTGCGTATCACGATTGATATGCCCTGGGCCGCCGACGTGCCTGAGCAGTTTGTCAACGTGGAAGATTGTGAAAAAGTCACCCGCCAGTTGCAATTTGCACTGGAAGTGGAGGCGGTGGAATACAAACGGCTTGAGGTTTCCTCGCCCGGTATCGACAGGCCGCTAAAGAGTGACAAGGATTTTGAGCGATTTGCCGGGCAGGTGATTGATGTCACGCTGAAAGTGCCGATTGGCGCGGTAGTTGCTGGCGCAGCCAACACGGCCGCAGGGAATACCGCTGTCAGTGCCAACCGCAAAAAGTTTCGCGGCACGTTGGAGCGCGTGGTCAAGGGTGGAGCCATTGCTGAATCGGGTTCGGAGCCCGGTACGGGCTGGCAAATTGTCTGGCGTGATGAGCCCGCAGTGAAGCCAGGTCAAAAGGTCAGCAAGAAGCGGGTGTTGCCGCCTTTGCAGGCGCTAGGGTTCGAATTGAGCGAGTTGAAAGAGGCGCGTCTTGCGCCCATCGTGAGTTTCAAGGGTCGTGGTGTCCCAGATGACGCGGCATCCCGTCCAGATTGAATTGAAGTATTGAAATAGGAGAGTCTCAGGCATGAATCGTGAAATGTTAATGCTGGTAGAAGCCATCTCGCGCGAAAAGAGCGTGGAGCGTGATGTGGTTTTTGGTGCTGTTGAAGCGGCGCTGGCGCAAGCTACCAAGAAGTTGCATGAAGGCGACGTGGACATCCGCGTGGCGGTCGACCGCGATACCGGTGAGTACGAGACTTTCCGTCGCTGGCACGTGGTACCCGATGAGGCAGGTTTGCAATTGCCAGATCAGGAAATTTTGCTGTTTGAAGCCAAAGAGCAGATATCGGACATCGAGGTCGATGAATACATCGAAGAAACCGTCGCGTCGGTGCCGATTGGCCGTATTGGCGCGATGGCGGCCAAGCAGGTGATTTTGCAAAAAATTCGCGATGCAGAGCGCGAAATGCTGCTCAACGACTTCATGTCGCGTGGCGAGAAGATTTTTGTCGGCACTGTCAAACGTATGGACAAAGGCGACATCATTGTGGAAAGCGGACGCGTTGAAGGTCGGCTGCGGCGCAGGCGACCTTCGACCCGGCCAGACTCGACAATGATGTCGCCTTTGTCCATGCGCTTCACGGTGCCGACAAAAATCTTGTCGCCACGCGACATGAATTCAGTCAATAGCATCTCGCGCTCGGCGTCCCGGATTTTGTGCAGAATCACCTGCTTGGCCGCCATGGCGCCAATCCGGCCAATCGGCTTGCTTTCGACCGGTTTTTCCATGAAGTCGCCGGCTTCAAAGGCTGGATCTTCATCGCGTGCATCGCTAACCAGTTCTTCGGCTTCAGGGTTTTGCAGACCGGCTTCGTCGGGCACGACCAGCCAGCGGAGATAGGTTTCGTTGTTGCCGCTGTCGCGGTCGACTGCCACACGGATATCGACTTCGCCGGTATAAATCTTTTTTGTGGCCTGTGCCAAAGCCAGTTCAACCGCACCGAAAACCACGTCGCGTTCGACATTTTTTTCGCGCGAGATGGCATCCACCAACATCAACATTTCGCGATTCATTTCACTGCCCTTTCACTCTCATTGTTCTGACTGATTTCGTTTTCTATCGGCTTGCTCGCAGGC
>JANOXL010000417.1:0-15487 GCA_031418395.1 Rhodoferax sp.
GAAGTGTTTCAGTCGAACCATGAAGGCGCGCTGGTAGACAAGCTGCATGAGCGCATCGACACGGTGCAGGGCGCGTTGTTGAACCCTGCCGGGTTGACCCAACACGGCATCAGCCTGCACGACGCGATCAAGGCCATGCCGTTTCCGGTGCTGGAGATTCACCTCTCGAACATCGCCGCGCGTGAGGAATGGCGGCACAAATCGATCATTGCACCCGCGGCGCGGGCGACGATTCAGGGGCTGGGGTGGCGCTCGTACACCACGGGGCTGCGGGCGCTGGTGGAGTTGCTGCGAGAGGCTTGAACGATTGCCCAGGAGGCGAGTGTTCGGCGGCGACTGATGGGGGTGCCGGCCTCGGTCGAAATAATCAAGACTTGGTGAACCACGTTAATAACACCAAATGAATTATAATTTACGACTATTATTGTTTGACATTTATACAAATTCAATCGTATTTTTATAGCACACAAATGTTGTTTTACGAGACCTAGATGCCAAATTTAAATTTGACTCTGCTCGTAAATTAATATTTCATCAATTTTCACGGCCCACGTGTGTTTACCTTCGCGGTATCAACGCGCGGCGCAGTTTTCGATACATCAAAACAAACTGCCCGACCACCGTCAGCAGCGCCAAAAGCGCTGCCAGCGCCACGGTGAGTAGGCCCTGGGGATACTCAGCTGTTCGCAAGATGAGCCAGCCGGCGATCAGCAGCAAGATTTGGCCTAAGGCCATCTGCCCGAGCAGGGATTGCCAGAGCTTCGGGTAACGCCCCGTTAGCCAGGCACCGCTCAATCCGGCCAGCCAGCCACAGCCCGCACCGGCGAGCACATCGACCGGCCAGTGCGCCCCCACCGCCACGCGTGAGAAACCTGCGAGCGTGGCCAAGGCCAGAAGCGCGGTCGTGGCAAGCAGGGTTCGCGCGCTCCAAAATCTGCCGGGTTTAACCTGGGGCTGAGTGGTCAACACGACCACCATGGCGATCGCCGCCGCGAACGCGCTGAGGGTGTGGCCGGATGGAAAACTGGCGTTGTTCAAGAGCGGGCCGATCACGGTGAATTGCGCCGGGTCGATCAAGGTGGCTGGCCGGTGTGCCTGAAACAGCGCCTTGAGCGCGACCGACAACAAACCACCCACGGGCACGGCGGCCAGTACGGCAAACGTCATCTGGGGTCGCCACAACAGCAGCGGTGCGACCAGGCAAAACACCACGCCGGTATCACCCAAAAGCGTGATGGACGACCACCACACCGGCCCGAAGCTGCTGGCCCAGTGGTTCATGGCGAGAAAAATCTCACGTTGGGGCAGCTGCATTTGCAGCCAGACTGCGGCGAAAAGCGCTATTAATGCAGGAGCGGCCCATGCCCAATAGACAAGACCTGCTGGTTGAATATACAAAATCTCTTCGGCAACGCCTTCGACCCGTCGAGGCTGCGCTTCATGCGGCGCGTCAACTTTCACGCCGTGGTCGGCGCTCAGGGCGCGGTGTTCGTCAGCGCCGGTCAATCGCGCGCTCCTTGGGGCCTTGCCAATTGCGGCAGAGCTGAAAATTGAAATGCGCAATCTGGCGACCCCAACGCATCACGGGCTGCTGTTCCAGCAGCTCACAGCGCTCGAACTCTTGCGGCCCCACGGGCGGCGCAAAACTCATCTGGGACCAATCGACCACCAGCGCATGGTCACCGGGT
This sequence comes from Rhodoferax sp., assembly GCA_031418395.1. Taxonomy (GTDB): domain Bacteria; phylum Pseudomonadota; class Gammaproteobacteria; order Burkholderiales; family Burkholderiaceae_C; genus JANYCG01. Next base: position 1,689 of record JANOXL010000417.1, read on the forward strand.
TGCAACACGCCCCACCACAGGCCAAATTGATCGAGGTGGCGCTGCACGACCAGGGTCGGCGATTTGGCGTACCAGGCAATGCGACTGGCGAGTGTCCAGCTCATCACGGCCAGCGTGGGGCGACCGTTTTTGTCGGCGAATTGCTCTGACAGTGCGCGCGCGCGCCGGGCGGCGGCGTCCCAGCCGTACAAATCAGTAAAAGGGTTGAATCTGGCCGAAGCGGGCACTTTGCCGGGCAGACTTTGGGCTTCGTCGCCCGTTTCTCGCTGGACGCCGCCGCTCAGCATCAACGTAAAGAGACCGACGGCACAAACGGCTTGAAAAACACCGATGGCAATCATCCGGCGTCGTGCAACTTGCCACAACACAACACAGCCCGCTGCAGCTGCGGGCAACAGCGCCAGCCAAGCCGTGGCCGACCAGTGCGGCAAGGTAGAACCCCGGCCCGAAAGGTAGACCATCAAAAGCAGCGGCGGCAGCGCAAAACACAGGCAAAACGCCAAAGGCGACAGCGTGGGACCGCCGGCAGTAGGCGGGCGCTGGGTTTGCTCGATGGCTTGTGTGGCGACAGATGGGGCACTCTGGGAACCACCATGGCGCGCAACACGGCGCGCCGCCCAAGCCCCAACCACCAAAAGCAGTCCGTAGCCCAGCAGTTGCACGATCACAAATCCGACGACACGCACCAGCCGCCAGTCGGCATTGCCGGCGGCATGGCCGGTTTGGTAGGCCAGTGAAATCCAGCTGTTCGCGGCGTTCCAGCCCAACACGGGACTGATCAACAAAGCGGCCACGACCACGCCCACCCAAGCGCCGGGAACCGCCAAGACGCGCGGCCCATGCGCCAGGAACAGCGCCAAAATGCAACCCAGCCCGATGAAAATCGCGGTGTATTTGGTCAAACCCGCCAGGCCCAACAACCCGCCCAGCGCCAGCCATAGGCGCATGTTGCGTAATTGCGCGGCGTCACACAAATGCCAGCAAACCGCCATTGCCATGCAGATGATCGGCATCAAAATACTGTCGGGCACCAGTGCCAAACCCAGCAAATGCGGCATGACCGACAACACCCACAGCACCAGCGCGGCGCGCGCCACCTGGGGCACCTGCGGAAACAACACCTGCGCCAGCGCCGCCGCGCCCCAGGCCGACAACACCCAGCAGGCCATCGGCAAAACGCGCATCAGCACATCGGAGAAGGTGCCTGCGAACCCACCCGTGCCTGCGCTGCCCAAGGCGCGCACCAGTTGCCCCAACGGCCATTGCAGCCAACCTGCCAGCGGCGGGTGGTCAAAAAAACTCCAATCCGGGTTGATGGCGTACAAGGCGTAATGGGTCTCGTCGGGCGAGAGATGGAAGGCGAAGGCCAGCGCCAGGTGCACGGCCATGCCCAGAAATATCAAACGGCGGCAGAAAGGGTCTTGCCAGACGGCCGCCAGCGTCGCTCTGAAATTCTCAGGCACCGGATTTTCTCTTGGGCCGAATCCACACCAGCCAGGAGGTGGCACCGTAGTTCCACACCGTGCCGACCAGAATGCCGGCCAACGCCGACAGAACCCAGTGGCCGTAGTCGTTATGGATATAACTGGCCACGCCCACATTGGCCAACGCGCCGATGGCGCAGGCCGCCATGAACTTCAACAGCCCCGGCAGCAGCGCCAGGCCGCGCAGTTGCTGGTCGCGGTAAGTCAGGGCGTTGTTGAGGAAAAAGTTGCCCACCATCGCCACCGCCACAGCGATGGTTTGAGCGCGCGTGAAATTGCCGCCCGTGAAGGCCAGCGCCGCGCGCAACACCGTCAAATGCACCAACACGCCGAACGAGCCGATAGCGGCGAACGACACCAGGCGGGTGGGCACCCAGCGGCCAATCGTTTTGTCAGCCAGCAGCATTAAAAAATCCCAGGCGACGCGGTTGTCCAGCTTGCTGTCACCGGCCAGCCGGTTGCGAAACTGGTAGGGCACTTCCTTGACGCGCAGGGGCGACGGCGACGACACCACCAAGTCCACCAGAATTTTGAAACCAATGCTCGAGAGCCGGTACACGGTTGCCTCAAACGCGGTCTTTTTGATCATGAAAAACCCGCTCATCGGGTCGTTCAATGTGAGGCCCAAGACCCGCTGGCTGATCGACGTGGCCACCGAGCTGATCTTTTGGCGTGAACTATCCCATTCGCTGACACCACCACCGGCCATGTAACGTGTGCCGACCACCAGATCGAAGGGTTCATCGCGCAGCGCCTGGAGCATCTGCGGCAGAATGGCTTCATCGTGTTGCAAATCGGCGTCCATCACGGCGATGTGTGCGGCGCCCGTCGACAACATGCCCTCCACACAGGCACTGGAGAGGCCACGCCGGCCAATGCGGCGCAGGCAGCGCACGCGCAGGTTGGCGGCTGAGAGCGCATGCAGGCGTGCCGAGGTGCCGTCCGGGGAGTCGTCGTCTACAAACACCACCTCCCAGGCCACGCCGTCAAGCACCTTGGTGAGGCGGGTGATCAACTCTTCAACGTTGCCGATCTCGTTGAAGGTAGGAATGACGATGCACAATTCGGTCGGCTTCTCGATCAATTTTTCGGTCAATTTCTCGGTCATGGAAAAGCCTGCGTCTTGCATAAAGCGCGTTTCAAATTCGCCTACGGATTTTCCGGCGCGCACCACGTGCTGAATCCGTCTCTTTATGGGAAAGGGAGGAAGAGGAGCCGCTCGCCGAATAAGCACTGGCCGGGCCAGAACGGGATGCGCTGGATGCGACGCGTTGTTTTTTGCTTTTGGCATTCCCCATCCAAAGCCTGACACAAAAACCACCGAAGGCCAGCAAGCCCGCTCCGATCGCCCAAGGTTTGACCTCTTCAAGCAGCTCATCGATCAAGAGACTGTTGCGTATTTTGTCGCGCTGACGCTCGAGTTCAGATCGGGGTCGGGCTGCATTCGCAAGCTTGCCCGATGGTTGTTGCCGTGATCCCTCTGGCACCGCGACAGGGTCCGCTTCTGGTTTTATCTCTCCGTTGGGGCCCACCAAGATCTCCTTGAAAGGCTGCACGAGGTCTTTGACGCTTTCTTTGACGTTTTTGGACCAGTCGTCGTCGTGCCCGGGTTCCTGCCTCACTACGGCATTTTGCGCGGCCATCGGCGTTGCCGCCGCTGAAGGTGACCCGGCTAATGCCTGCTGGGCAGGGTTTCGCGCAGCAGCTGCTTTTTTAGCGGCTTGGGAAGTCCGCTCCTGCTCCAACTCGGATGCCGTCTCGAGCTTGACATCTGTGCTTCCGGCAGGTTCAGGCATACCCTCTTTGGCATATTTGTCGATCACGCCACCCCAAACGGGCGCAGGACCTACCAGGAGCGACGGTGGCGTTCCCGTCGTCGATGCAGGCTGGGCTTGCGCGGTCGCGAGCAGAAAAAAAACTGAAAATAAAAACGCCAAACATTTCATAGTGGGATGGCCTGAATTCTATTGCCTCACCGCCCTCGCCCCCTTGCAAGCCAACCTTCAAGGCCAGCGGGGCGGGTGGCTGCCCGGCGGCATCGATGGCCGCACGTGGACGGCTGGCGTTCTGGCGAGCTGGGCGCTGTGGCGGATGGCGGTGAGTGATCCAAAGCCTGACGCTTCGGTACTCAGCCAGGGCGTGCGTTCGGGCCTCTTGGCAGCCAAGCCATGGGCAACCCGCCCCAGGCTGCGCAGCCATTGCCCGGTTTGTGCCAGAGAGAGCCGCACATGCCAGGAGCCGCCTTCCTGCTGTTGTTTGACAATCGCCGCCGCCGCTGCATAGGCCATCAAGTGGCCGGTCGCGTAATCCAGAATCTGCAGCGGCAGGGCTTTGGGGGTGGTGCCACCCGCCGCTTGCATCTCGGCATGGTTGAAGCCGGTCGCGGTTTGAACGAGCGAGTCGAAACCGCGGCGCTCGGCCCACGGGCCCCTTTCACCATAGGCGGATAAGGAAACATACACAATGCCCGGTCGCACTACTGCCAATGCTTGTGGGCCAAAACCGAGTGCCGCCAGCGCTTGGGGCCGATAACCCTGCACCAACACCTGCGCTTGGGCGGCTAATTGCCGCAACGCCGCCTGGCCTTCGCCGTTGCGTAAATCCAGGTGGCACGACATCTTGCCGCGGCTGGTGTCGGCAATTGAAGGGATGTTGGGCAAATTCGGTGAATTAACCAACATCACATCCGCCCCATACGCGGCCAGGCTGCGCCCACACACCGGCCCGGCCAGGATGCGCGTGAGATCCAGCACACGCAGTCCGGTCAAAGGCCGCTCTTGGGCCGTCAAGCTGGCGAGCGGCAACGGGGGCGTATCGCCGATTTTTTCGAAGCTTATCAAGGGCTGCGCAGCGACCGCCTGACCCTGCGCATGCGCGTCCCACGCGTCAAAGCTGCGACAGGCTGCTACCACCAGCCCGGCCTTGGCCGCAGCCTCTTCAAAAGCCGTCGCCTGCCAATCCAACAAGCGGCTTTCGGCCTGTTCGCGCGTGGCGGTGGCAGCATCCAGCCCCAAGAGGCGCAGCGCGCCCTCGCGGTGGTGGGCGAAATTGGCATGGATTCGCACCCAGCCGTCCTGGCAGCGGTACAAACCGGAGAACTTGTCCCATATCTCTGCCACTTGGCCGTCCAGACTGAACCAGGCCGAGCATTCGGTGGCGGCATGCGCCATATCGACCGCTACCTGCTGGCGCGACTGCCCCCGCAAAACGCCCACCTCACACGCCGCCAGCGCCGCAGCGGCGATGCCCGTTTGCGCGGCCGTGCCCACGGCAAAAGACGAGGGCAGCACCGGGTCTGCGCCCGTGAGTGTGGCAAAGGCCAGGGCTTGCGCTGGCAAACCGCCCAAGCGCCAAATCTGCGCCAGTGTGTCTTGAGGACTCATCGTCTGTACAGGTTGTGAGTGTGGCGAATCAGGCCGGGTCGATCACGCATTAAAGTTCAGACGCAGACCGGGTATCGGCCAATCGTCCACCGCGATCAGTTTGCCCGTACCCGAGAGTGTGATGAAGGCGGTGCGCATGCCTTTGCCGCCAAAACAGATATTCGTCACGTACGGTTCGGGCATGGCGATGTGGCTGCACAACTTGCCATCGGGCGAGACCACCGTGATGCCGCCATGGCCCAGCGTGGCCACGCAGATGTTGCCCAGCGCATCGACGGCTATCGAATCAAAACGCTGGTAGACGCCCCCTGGCGCAGCGGTCACCATACGGCCGCCATGCGGCGATGGCCAAGGCTGCTTGTTGATCTTGCCCGGCGCGGTGAGTTCAAAGGCCCACAAACGCGCGGCTTCGGTTTCAGCGTAGTACAAAGTTTTGCCGTCGGGTGACAGCGCCACACCGTTGGCGGTAAGCGCAGGGCGGGCGATGGTGTTGCTCGCCGCAAAGCCGGGAGCCACATAAAACACGCCGCCCCGGTCCATCTCGGAAGGCCGGGCCTTGCCCAAATCGGTGAAATACAGGCCGCCGTGGACATCAAACACCAGATCGTTGGGGCCGCGCAGACTGTAGCCCTCCACACTCTCCAGCAGGCGCTCGATCTTGCCGGTGTTGAGGTTGACACGTTCAATGCGTCCGCCGGAATAGTCGTCGGCCTGGCCGACGGGCAAATAGTACCCCGCAGGATGGGTAATGAAGTTGAAACCGCCGTTGTTGCAGATGTAGACCGCGCCGTCCGGCCCGATGGCAGCGCCGTTGGGGCCACCGCCCATCTGCGCCAGGATGTGTTTTTTGCCGTCGGGCGTGACGCGGGTCAAGGTCTTCCGGCCAATCTCCACCAGGATGACGGAGCCGTCGTCCATGGCGATGGGGCCTTCTGGAAACATCAAGCCGCTGGCGAGTTCACGAATTTTCATACGAGCCCTGTGGAGTAGTCTGCGCCACTTTATTCCATTTTCAAATCACTCGTGAAACAGGCACGCCGATGTAGACCGTGCCCGATCAGGGCAAGGAGGTACAAGAACCTGCACGAAGGCTCTGGCACTGGAATTACAGGACAATCCACATCTATGCTGAAGATTCCCTTATCCGTTCTGGACCTCTCGCCCATTTTGCAGGGCAGCACGCCCGCGCAGTCCTTCCACAATTCCCGCTCGCTTGCGCAACACGCCGAAGGGCTGGGCTTCAAGCGGTATTGGCTGGCCGAACACCACGGCATGCCGGGTATTGCCAGTGCGGCCACGTCGATTCTGATTGGCCACGTGGCCGGTGCCACCTCCACCATTCGCGTAGGCGCAGGCGGCATCATGTTGCCCAACCATTCACCCTTGGTGATTGCCGAGCAGTTCGGCACACTGGAGTCGCTCTACCCCGGGCGCATCGACCTCGGTTTGGGACGCGCGCCCGGCTCTGACCAGCTGACCGCCCGCGCACTCAGGCGCAACCTCACCAGCGACTCCGACGAGTTTCCGCAAGACGTGGTCGAGCTGATCGATTTCATGTCCGACGCGCCCCAGCAAACCGTGCGCGCCGTACCGGGTCAGGGCACCAAAGTGCCGGTGTGGATTCTGGGCTCCAGCACTTTTGGCGCACAACTGGCGGCGGCTCTGGGCCTGCCCTACGCCTTTGCTTCCCACTTCGCGCCGCAGCAGATGATGCAGGCTATCGCCATTTACCGCGCGGCTTTTCGCCCCTCTAAAACACTGGCTAAACCGTATGTGATGCTGGGTTTCAACGTGTTTGCTGCTGACACGGACGAAGAAGCGCATTGGCGCGCCAGCTCGATGCAGCAGGCCTTTGTGGCGCTCAGAAGCGGCCGGCCGCGCCAGCTGCCACCGCCGGTGGAGGGTTACCTGGCCAGCTTGACGCCGCAGGAGCGCGCCATTTTGGACACCGTGTTGCCCTGCTCGGCGATTGGCTCACCCGCCACGGTGCATGCGGCGCTGGAAGCGTTTGTTGAACGAACCGGCGCTGACGAACTCATGCTGACTTCGCAGATCTTTGAACACAGTGCGCGCCTGCATTCATATGAAATCGCCGCTGCGTCCCGAGCCGCGCAGCCTGCCACGGTGTAGGCTTAAGGTGATGGGGCCTACTTTCGTGACCCGCAACCGATGACCCTGCCGCCCATCGACCCCACCCTGTGCCCGCTGTGCGGCCTGGCCAACCAATGCGCGATGGAGATTGAAAAGGCCAGCGGCGTGGCGCAGCCACCGTGCTGGTGCAGCCGCGTTCAATTCGATGCGGCGCTGCTGGCCAGCATTCCCGCCGCGGCGCAAAATCTAGCCTGCCTATGTCCAGGTTGTGCCCAGGCTGTGCCGCACGGGGTGGCGCCGCGCCCGCAAACTCGTAGCATCGGCCATCCTTCTTAATCTCAACCCCACTTCAACTTCAACGTCAACCCCAAGGAGCCCTATGCCCACGTACCATATTGAAATGTTTGAAGGCCGCACCCCCGCGCAAAAAAAGAAACTGGTCGAAGAGATCACCCGTGTCACGGTGGAGGTGCTGGGCGGTCAGGCGGAGTCGGTGGACGTGATCATTACCGACGTGAAGCGCGAAAACTGGGCCACCGGCGGCAAATTATGGTCTGAGCCGCGCGACTGATTTGCTATTTTTTATATAGCATATCTTGCAATATTTACGTGACCTAGGGCCGTATTTTTTATAATATTTTCCCGAAATCGCAAAAAACGGCCCAATCGTACCTAAATTGGGTATGATTGAGACAAGACCTTCAGCCCGCCGCTTCCACACTCAGCCCCATGTGCCAACTCCTCGGAATGAACAGCCGATTGCCCGCTGCTCTCTCGGTCAGTTTCACCGGTTTTGCCCAGCGTGGTGGCGGCACGGACCACCATGGCGACGGCTGGGGCATGGCCTTTTTTGAGAGCGAAGGCAATTTGCCCGGCAAGGGCGTGCGTTATTTCATCGACAAGGAAAGCGCCGCCGTCTCGCCCATCGCGCAGATGTTGCGCAGTTACCCCGTCAAGAGCCACAACGTTGTCGCCCATGTGCGCAAAGCCACGGTGGGCGCCGTGCGCCTGGAAAACAGCCACCCCTTTGTACGCGAACTGTGGGGGCGCTACTGGGTTTTTGCCCACAACGGCGACTTGAAAGACTACGCGCCGCGCCTACACGGCAGCTTCCGGCCGGTCGGCGACACCGACAGCGAGTTGGCCTTCTGTTGGCTGATGCAAGAGCTGGCCAAGTCCCACCACAACGTGCCCAGCGCAGAGGAACTCACTCACACCCTGCGCGACCTCGTGCCGCAGATCGCACGCCACGGCACCTTCAACTTTCTCCTCAGCAACGGCCAAGCCCTGTGGGCACACGCCAGCACCAAGCTGTGTTACCTGGTGCGCCAATACCCGTTTGGCGAAGTGCATTTGAAAGACGAAGACTTGCGGGTGGACTTGGCGGAACTCAATGGCCCGCAAGACCGCATCTGCATCGTGGTGACAGAGCCACTGACCACCAATGAAGAATGGACCGCGTTTGCGCCCGGCGAACTCAAGGTGTTTGTTGAAGGCGAGCCGGTTTAACGCCCCTTTGCCATGCTTCCAGTCACACAGCCGGCAGCACCGATCAAACTGAATCGCCTGTTAAAGGACGTGCGGGCTTGCACGATTTGCGCCGCGCACCTGCCGCTGGGGGTAAGACCAGTGTTGCAGGTCGATGCCTCAGCCCGCATTTTGGTCGTCGGACAAGCCCCGGGCCGCAAGGTACATGAAAGTGGCGTGCCCTTTGACGACGCCAGCGGCCAGCGCTTGCGCCAATGGATGGGCGTGGAGAGCCGGGTTTTTTATGATCCGAAGTTGGTCGCACTGATGCCGATGGGATTCTGTTACCCGGGCACGGGGAAGTCCGGCGATTTGCCCCCGCGCAAGGAATGTGCGCCGCAATGGCGCACGCCACTCCTGGCTGCGATGCCCAACATCGAACTGACCTTGGTGATTGGCCAGTACGCCATGAACTGGCACCTTCAGTCGCCCGAAGAGAAAAGCTTGACGGAGATTGTGAAAAATTGGCGCAGTTACGGGCCCGCCATCGTCCCGCTGCCGCACCCCAGCCCGCGCAACAACATCTGGTTGAAGGCCAATCCTTGGTTCAATGAAGAGACGGTTCCCGCGCTGCAGTCGCGCATCAAAACCCTACTTGAAACGCCGGCTTAAACCGCTCGTTCGAGCGCATCCAGAAAAAGCGCCGGCACGTCGCAGCCGGTTTGATCCGTGATCTCTTGAAAACATGTCGGGCTGGTGACGTTAATTTCGGTCAGCGAATCACCGATGATGTCCAGGCCCACCAGCAGGAGCCCGCGCGCCGCCAAAACTGGCCCCAGCGCTTCGGCAATCTCACGGTCACGGGCGCTCAAGGGCAGCGCCACGCCTTTGCCCCCCACCGCCAGGTTCCCGCGCACTTCGCCGCCTTGCGGGATACGCGCCAGGCAAAAGGGCACGGGCTTGCCGCCAATCACCAGCACGCGTTTGTCACCCTCTGAGATCGCAGTCAGGAATTTCTGCACCATGATGGTCTCTTGACCGTCTTTGTTCAGGGTTTCCATGATCGCGCCGAGGTTCAGGCCGTCGGCCTTCACGCGAAAAATCCCCATACCGCCCATGCCATCGAGCGGCTTCAAAATGATGTCGTGGTGCTGGGCGTGAAAACGGCGAATTTCGTCGGGGCTGCGCGTGACCAGCGTGGGACCAATGAACTGCGGAAACTCCAGAATCGCGAGTTTTTCCGGGTGGTCGCGCAGGGCACGCGGTTTGTTGAACACGCGCGCGCCTTCGCGCTCGGCCTGTTCCAGCAAATGGGTGGCGTAGAAATATTCGCTGTCGAAGGGCGGATCTTTTCGCATCACGATCGCGCCGAAATCCTTGAGCGGCAGGCGTGATGTGTTTTCAGTTTTGTACCAGCTCGCAGCGTCACCGGTGAGGGTGATGGCCTGTACATCGGCTTGCACCTGGCCACCTTGCACCCAGGAGATGCCCTGCTGCTCGCAGGCAAACACCGCGTGACCGCGCCGCTGTGCCTCCCGCATCATCGAGAAGGTGGTGTCTTTGTAAATCTTGAACGTGTTCAGCGGATCGGCGACAAAAAGCAAATTCATTTAGAGCGCCTCTCTGGCATTGGAAGTGGAAATTGCAATTTCAATTGCAAAGGAGTCGATGGGACGGGCGGACCAAATAAGACCCGCTCAAGCTGCGCCGCCCCGTGCGGCGTCAAATCTCAATCTTGCTGCCCAACTCAACGACTGAATTATTTGGCAATTTCAAAAAGTCCGCAGCGCCGCTGGCATTGTGGTGCATCTGGGCGAAGAGTTTCTCGCGCCATTGCGACATGCCGGCGCCCATGGTGGGAATCACAGTGTCACGCGAAAGGAAATAACTGGTCGTCATGTCTTCCAATTCGCAGCCGCGGCCTTTGATGGCCTGCAAGGCCTTGGGCAGATCAAGGTCATTTTTGAAACCGTAATGCACCTTGACCTGCCAGCAGTCGTGCCCCAAGGCGTCAATTTCAAGCCGTTTGTCCAGGCCAATCCACGGCACTTCGTGGTTGATCACGGTGACAAACAGGTTGTGTTGGTGCAGCACCTTGTTGTGCTTCAAATTGTGTAAAAGTGCATTGGGCACGCTGCCGGATTCGCCCGTAAGGAATACCGCCGTTCCCTCCACACGCACCGGTGGGCTGACAAACACCGCGTCCAGAAAACTGGGCAGGTCGATCGCGTCGCTGCGCAGCTTGACGGACAACATGTGGCGGCCTTCTTTCCAGGTCACCATCAAGGTGAATACCGCGCCGCCAATGACCAGCGGGAACCAGCCGCCGACCAGCAACTTGAGCAGGTTGGAGCCCCAAAACGCCAGATCGACGATAAAAAAGAAACCGGTCGCCCCGATACACAACCACAGCGGATACTTCCAGCCGTGGCGAATCACAAAGAAGGTCAGGATCGTCGTAATCAACATATCTGTCGTCACCGCGATGCCATAAGCAGCCGCCAAGTTGCCTGACGATCTAAACATCACGACCGCCAGCACGATGGCCACAAACAAGCCCCAGTTGACGAAGGGAATGTAAATTTGCCCGGTATCGCGCACGCTGGTGTGCAGGATGTTCAGGCGCGGCAGGTAACCCAGCTGGATCACCTGCTTGGTCACGCTGAAGGCTCCGGTGATGAGCGCCTGCGAAGCGATGACGGCCGCCAGGGTGGCCAGGATGATCAGCGGGATCAAGGCCCAATCTGGGGCCATCATGTAAAACGGGTTCTTCACCGCCGCTGGATTTTTGAGCAGCAGTGCGCCTTGACCGAAATAATTCAGCGTTAGCGCCGGCATGACGATGCTGAACCAGGCCAGGCGAATCGGCTTTTTGCCGAAATGGCCCAAATCCGCATACAGTGCCTCGGCCCCCGTGACACACAACACAATCGCGCCGAGCATGATGAAGGCCGTGCCGGGGTTGACCCATATGAACTTCAGCGCATAACTTGGGCTGAGCGCCCAAAGAATGACTGGGTTGTCAACGATATGCGCGATACCCAGGATGGCCAACACGGCAAACCATAACAAGGTGATGGGGCCAAAGAATTTGCCAATATCAGCCGTGCCACGTTTTTGCACCAGAAACAGAAAAAACAGCACGATCAGCGACAGCGGCACGACGTATTTGTGGAACTGCGGGGAAATGACCTCCAGCCCTTCCATCGCACCGAGCACCGAGATCGCCGGGGTGATGACCCCGTCGCCATAAAACAGGCAAGTGCCGAATATGCCGATGATCAACAACACGCGTCGTAAACGCGGGCTGCCTTTGACGGCCTGGGAGGCCAGCGCCAGCATGGCAACCAAGCCGCCTTCGCCATTGTTGTCAGCACGCAGCACGAGGGCGACGTATTTGATCGAGACAATGACCGTCAGCGTCCAGAAGATGATGGACAAGACACCGTAGATATTGTCAGGCGTGAAGGCCACGTGGCCGGAGCCAAATATTTCCTTGACTGCATACAACACGCTGGTGCCGATGTCGCCGTAGACCACACCGATGGCGCCCAGCGTGAGCGCCGCGAGAGACGATTTGCTTGCTGACACACATTGCTCCGGTCTTCACTTGAGCCGGATTCCGTTCCTGAAGGGAAGGCTATTGTGCGCCCGTTGCATTCAGTGGGAAGCCGGTTGAAGACTCTAAAGGCCGAAACTTAAAATTATGTTGCAGCGCAGCAACTGAGGTTGAAATGCGCCTTTTGCGGCCTGTTTGAACGGATTTCTTTCTCAGTTCAGTCCGAGATTAGGCGCATTGCCGCAGACAGTGCTCCAGCACGGCAAGGCAACGCAACGACATATCGGGCTGAACTGAGAAAGAAATCAAGCGTAGATTTCGGCTTCGGGGTCTGTGGCTTCCATCTCGTAGCTCGCCGCCACCATCGCCAGCCGCCCGATCACCCCATACATGTAGAACCGGTTGGGCGCACTGGCTCCGGGTTTCATGCCAAGTTGAGGTAAGTGCGCACTCTCGGCGAAAGGCAGCGGCACATAGCGCGAGCCTGGGGCGTTGAGGTTGTCGTCCACGCCACGCTCGGCATGGATACGGTAGACGCCGCCGACGACGTAACGATCCATCATGTAAACCACCGGCTCGGCCACGGCGGCGTTCATGCGTTCATTGGTCAAGACGCCTTCTTGCACGATGAGATTGAGCGCGTTTTTGGATCGCCCTTTGCCAAATCCGACGCCCGCCAGCACATCAAGTTTGCCGGGCTCCAGCAGTTCGCGGCCTTCACGCACCATCAAAAGGGCCGAGCTGCCGTCGGCATGGCGGCGGCCATCGTCGGACTTGACGACGACGAACGGGCGCTCATTGATGCCATATTCTTTGTATTTACGGCGGATTTTGGCCAGCACTGACTCGACATGGGTGGCCAGTACACCCGCACCCGCCGGTTTGGACAGATCCAGCGCTTCGCACTTTTCAAAAAGCGGGGTGAAGAGCCAAGGGTCCACGCCAATCAGTTTGCCAAAACGTTTGGCGACTTCTTCATAACTCCTGAAATGCGCACTTTTGCGCCGAACACTCCAGCCGGCATGCACGGGCGGCAGTAAAAACTGCTCATGGACGTCTTCCAGAATGCCGGGCATGCCGGCGCTCAGGTCGTTGTTGAGCAAGATCGTGCAGGGGTCGAAGTCTTTGAGCCCCAAGCGGCCACGGCCACCGCCTTTTTTGCGGATAACCGGCTCCAACAAAATCGATTGGCCATCGGGCAGGGCCACGGGCGTGGGGGTTTTGATGTCGGGGCTGATCGAGCCGACCCGCACATTGAGCCCCGCCATGCGAAAAATGTGCTGCAAACGCGCGACGTTGGAGAGGTAGAAGGTGCAGTTCGTCTCGTTCTCGGGGATCAGCAGCAGGTTGCGCGCCTCGGGGCAGATTTTTTCAATCGCCGCCATCGCCGCTTGCACGGCCAGCGGCACCATCGCGGGGGCCAGGTTTTGCCAGCCGGTGGGGAAGAGGCTGGTATCGACCGGCGCGAGTTTGAAACCGGCGTTGCGGATATCGACGGAGCTGTAAAAAGGCGGCGTGTGTTCCATCCATTCGAGACGGAACCAGCGCTCGATGGCGGGCATGGCGTCGAGCACACGCTGCTCAAATTCGTTGATCGGGCCTGTGAGCGCGGTGACGAGGTGGGGAACCATGCGGCCTTTTTGTCGGTGAATCTACGGTCAATTAACGGTATGTCAGCGGGAACTGCGCGGTCAGACGGATGGTCAATTGAGCGGCAAAATAAAGCGTCAGATGAAGGGTCAGATGTGCGGTAGGCCAGTAGGAGTTGAGGGCAGCACAGAAAGTTGCAAGAGGCGACGTGATGCACTCAAAAAA
>JANOXL010000418.1:0-2234 GCA_031418395.1 Rhodoferax sp.
GGTCGGTGATGCTGTCATACAGGGCGTCAAAGTTTTTGCCGGTGTGTACGGGCAGCATGAACTGCTGGCCAATCATGTCCAACACATCTTGTTTGGTCTGGGCATTGGCCAGATTGGCATACAGGAAGTGCTGGCCCATGCTGCGGGCAGCGTCTTGCAGGTCTTGCACGCGAAAGGCGCGGATCGACTGCACGATATTGGTCCGAACGCCACGCAAGGGACCCTCGGTGGCCACCGTCGGCATCGCGGCATGCTGGCCGCCACCGGCCATGTTCATTTCTTTCTTCACAGACATAAAAGCACTCACTGGTTCATTCAAAACACACAAATATCATCGGCTCAGTCAAGCTCACCTAGGGCCCAGCCTCACTGCCTTCAGGGCTCAATGCGCCGAAAACTCGAATAATGGTCGGCCGTGTAATAACAGGCGTCCGGCGCTTTGGGTTTGCCGCCACACACAATCCGCCGGGCACCCCGGTCACGCGAACCTGGAGTTTTGACCGTGTATTCACGGTAATAACCCCGTTTTTCGTTCGGAAGAATCCGCTCCCGGTTGCCAAATACGGTGCCGTCTTTGTCGTAACTGAAAGGCCCGCCGGATTTGATCTTCTCGTAGGTGTCGCGTCCTTGCGCAGGCAACTCCGACTGAGAGATCGTCGGGGTCTTGTCATTGCCCAACGGGCCCTTGGCCTGCACCAAATTGGTGAAACCAACACCCGCCAGCAAAACCCCCTGAAAAGTAAAAGCAAGCGCTAACTTGTAAAACAATCCACTTGACTTTTTACTGAAAACAGGGTTCACCGCAGCACCTTAACACGTCACTTCAACTCGCAAACGATATCGGGTAAACCCGCAAATCTCGATGCCTATAGTGTCGTCGATCTGTCATAAAAGCGCAAGCCCCTGCCTAAAAAATAGGCATACAAGTGTCTGAGGGGATGCGCCTAAGTTAGCGCTAGCTTATTGAAATCTTAAGCACGAACGGCGTTTGCGTCCGCTACCGTCAGTGCAGTCATGTTGACAATACGCCGCACCGTCGTGCTTGCCGTAAGAATATGCACCGGTTTGGCTGCCCCAAGCAGCACCGGGCCGATGGCGATATTGCCACCGGCAGCGGTTTTGAGCAAGTTGTAGGCGATGTTCGCGGCGTCAATATTGGGTAACACCAGCAAGTTGGCTTCTCCCGTCAGCGTGCTGTGGGGCATGATGGACTTGCGCATGGTGGCGTCCAGCGCCACGTCGCCATGCATTTCGCCGTCAACTTCCAGCCAGGCCGCTTGCTGGCGCAACAGGTCCAAGACGCGACGCATTTTGACGGCGCTAGGCTGGTTGCTCGAACCAAAATTGCTGTGGGATAGCAGCGCAGCTTTGGGTGTTATGCCAAATCGCATCATCTCTTCGGCAGCCAATACCGTGATCTCGCACAACTCCTCGGCGCTGGGGTCGTAGTTGACATGGGTGTCCACCAAAAAGATTTGACGGTCGGGCAAGAGCAGGCCATTCATGCAGGCGTACACCGGTACCACTTGCGCCGTGCTCTCTGCGCCACCCGCGCGTTTGCCGATCACTTGGTCGATGTACTGCAAATGTTGCTGGGTGGTGCCCCAGGTGCCGCAGATCAGGCCATCCACGGCGCCCTTTTGCAGCAACATTGCGCCAATCAGGGTGAGCCTGCGCCGCATCTCGATTTTGGCGGTTTGCACCGTCACGCCCTGGCGCTCGGTCATGCGGTGGTAGGTTTGCCAGAAATCGCGGTAACGCGCGTCTTGCTCGACGTTGACCACATCGTAATCAAGCTCTTCCTTGAGGCGCAGGCCGAACTTTTCGACGCGCTGGGCGATGACCGCCGGGCGGCCAATTAGCGTGGGGCGCGCCAGGCCTTCGTCCACCACGATCTGGCAGGCGCGCAACACGCGCTCCTCCTCGCCCTCAGAATAGGCGATGCGTTTGTTTTTAGCTTTCTTCGCGGCATTGAAGATCGGCTTCATCGTCGTGCCGCTGGCGTACACAAAACTTTGCAGCTTCTGGCGATACGCCTCCATGTCGGCAATCGGGCGCAGCGCTACGCCACTGTCTGCCGCTGCCTTGGCGACCGCCGGGGCAATCTTCATCATCAAACGCGGATCAAACGGTTTGGGGATCAAATATTCGGGGCCGAATGCCAGTTTTTCACCCGCATAGGCGGCTGCCACCACTTCGCTTTGCTCGGCCTGGGCCAGCTCGGCAATCGCGTG
>JANOXL010000419.1:0-43012 GCA_031418395.1 Rhodoferax sp.
TCGTCCCACTCTTTGCCTTTTTGGAACTGGGGATCGGTGGGGTCTTTGATGTAACCCGCCGTCAAGATGCCGACCGAGTTGTCGATGCCCGCCGGAATCAACACCGAGGCCACGGAGCTTGAGACGCTGTTCAGGTAATGCGCCGGCTTCCAACCCAACTCAGCGGCCTTCTTGATCGCCTGTGCCGCAAATTTTGGCGTGGTGATGTTGAAGAAGGTGTCTGCGCCCGAAGCCTTGAGCGACACCATCTGGCTGTCAACCGTGGCGTCTGTTACCTCATAGGTCTGTTTGCTGACAATCATCGAGGCTGCTTTGGCTCCCAAACCATCTTCAAACCCCTTGAGGTAGTCTTTGCCGTAATCGTCGTTCTGGTAAAGAATCGCGATTTTGGCATTGGGCCTGGTTTCCAAAATGTGGGCCACAAACACCTTGGACTCGCTTTGGTAGTTGGGCTGGAAACCCATCGTCCAGGGGAAATTTTTCGGGTCACCCCACTTGGTGGCGCCAGTGGCAACAAACAGGTGCGGCACCTTTTTGTCATTCATGTATTTGTGAATGGCTGAATTAGGAGGTGTTCCGAGTGGTTGGAACAGCAGCAAGACCTCTTCTTGCTCAACCAGTTTGCGCGCCATTTCGACTGTTTTGGCCGGGTTGTAACCGTCGTCCAGAGAAATGAACTTGACCTTGCGGCCATTGATGCCGCCTTCGGCATTGACCTTGTCAAAATACGCGCCGATGGCTTTGCCGATGGTTCCGTAGGCTGAAGCCGGGCCAGAATACGGATTGATGTGGCCGAGTTTGATCTCTTTGTCATCGGCTCCTACGTCGTATTTCTTTTGTGCAAAGGCCGACTGGCTGACCAGCACGGCGGCGGCTAGCGCGAGGGCTTGGCCGAGTAGTTTCAGTTTCATAGCTCACTGTCTCCTTCAAAAAGTTAATTTCAGAACGGAATCCAACATTCATTAAAACGCGGGCTGGCGCTCAGGGCTGTCCGGACAAACCCCCAGAACGCCTGCGGAACTTTGCCCAAGCGGTTTGAATCCCGCCCATGATGCCCATTGGCATCAAGTACATCAACACAATAAGCAAAACACCATAAATTGCAGCGGGTGCTGATTTGGAGAACTCATCGGCAATGTTGGGCATGTACTGGATAAAAATCGCGCCAAAAATCGCGCCCGGAATCGACGCCAGGCCACCCACCACGACGCCCACCAACAAGAAGATGGATAAATTCAAGGTGAAGCTGTCGGGCGACACAAAAGCCACCACAATCGCACCCAGCCCACCGGCCACGCCGCAAAACGCCGCCGACACACCAAAGGTGAGTGACTTGAATACCGGCAAATTAATGCCCATGGCCGTGGCGGCAATGGGGTGGTCCCGCACGGCGATCAGCGCGCGGCCCACGCGGCCATGCAGTAGGTTGTAAGCTAAGACAAACATGAGCACCGTGACCACCAAGCAGACAAAATACAACCAGCGGTCGGGGCTGAGCGGCTGACCAAACAGGCTAAATACAAAAGGCGGCTCGGGTTTGGTCAGTACGATACCTTGTACGCCCCCGGTATAGGCTTCAATTTTTTTGTACTTAAGGAGCTGCGGCACGGCTAGCGCCAGTGCAAACGTGGCCAATGCCAGATAGTGTCCCGCGAGCCGTAGGGCGGGGAAACCCATCAAATACCCAAACACAAAACAGACGACTCCGGCTAATGGCAATGTCGCCCAATAAGGCATCCCCATTTTGTCCATCAGGATGGCCGTGGTGTAAGCGCCAAAGGCATAAAAGGCACCGTGGCCCAGGGAAATCTGCCCGTTAAAACCCGTCAAAATGTTCAGACCCAAAATGGCAATGGCGTACACCATCACCAGATTGAACTGAAACACGCGGTAATTTTTAAAGAGAAAGGGCAGGATCAGCAAGGCGATGGCCAGGACGGCCAAGCCGATCCATTTGGCATTGGTCGCAGATGCAGCGCCTGCGGCTTGTGACGAAGGTGCCGTCGTGGTGGATGCAGCCGTGTTCATACGCGTGTCACCACTTTCTTGCCAAAAAGGCCATCGGGTTTGAGGGTGAGCGTGGCCACAATCAGCACCAGCGCCACCGTGAGTTTCAACTCCGTACCGATCACGTAGGCGCCCAACAGGTTTTCCATCACCCCAACGACAAATCCACCTGCCACGGCACCCGCCGGGTTGTCAATGCCGCCCAGCAATGCCGCCGCAAAGCCATAAATCAGGATGCCGACCATCATGTTCGGATCAAGGAAAACGACCGGCGCCACCATCATGCCAGCCACTGCGCCAATAGCTGCAGCCAAGCCCCAGCCCAGACCCAGCATCCAGCTCACCCGAATGCCAACCAGCCGTGCGGAATCAGCGTTTTGAGCCGCTGCACGCATGGCCAGTCCAATCGGCGTGTAGCGAAAAAATGCAAACAGGGACAGCAACACACCGACCATCACAGCGGCTGAGCCCACAGCATGGGCATTGAAATAGTGGCTGACAAAAAAGGCATTTTTAGGGAAGGGACTAGGAAAAGACTTGATCGTGTGGTCGAAAATCCAGCCCGCCAGTGCGTTGACGATCAACAATAAACCGATAAAAACGATAACATTTGTCAGCACCGGTGCTTTTTCAACCGGCCGCAAAATCAGACGCTGAATCAACAATCCGGCGACAAACGATACGGCAACGGTTGCGAAAAAGGCCCCCCAATACGGCCAGCCCGCCTGCACCAACGCCCACGCGATAAAGGTGCTGAAAGTGGCCATTTCGCCCTGTGCAAAATTAATGTGGTGGGTGGACTGGTAAATCATCACCAGCGCCAACGCCACTGAGCCATATATGCAGCCGTTGCTCAGGCCCGAGGCGATTTGTTGAAAGAAGGCTTCCATGCTTGTTGCTTTTTCTAGTAGCCCAAATACGCCTTGCGCACGGACTCGTCGTTTTTGATCTGTTCACTCGGGCCAGACAGCGCCACTTTGCCGGTTTCCAGCAAATAAGCATGGTCAGCCAAATCCAGCGCAAGGCTGGCGTTTTGTTCAACCAGCAACATGCTGACTTTGTCTTCCTTGTTGATGGTGCGCATGATCCGGAAAATTTCGGCCACGATCAACGGGGCCAGCCCGAACGAGGGTTCATCCAGCAGCAGCAACTTGGGCCGCAGCATGAGTGCGCGGCTGATCGCCAGCATTTGTTGTTCGCCGCCCGACAAGGTGCCGGCCTGCTGATGGCGGCGTTGCTTAAGGATGGGAAACCGCGTGAATGCTTTCTCCATATCCAGCGCCAACTCGGCTTTGTCAGCCCGTACATAGGCGCCCAGGCGCAGGTTTTCTTCAGTTGACAAGGCTGCAAATGTGCCTCGGCCTTCCGGCACATGGGCAACACCCATACGTACGACGTTTTCAGTCGATTTGCCGATCAATTGTTGTCCGTCAAAAACAATACTGCCGGTGGTTTTGACGACTTGGCACAGGCTGCGCAAAGTGGTGGTTTTGCCGGCACCATTGGCACCCAAAATCGCGGTAATGTGCCCCGCTTCAAGTGAAAAATTAATATCGTGCAACACCTTGGTTGCACCGTAAGCGGCATGCAGGCCGCTGACTTCAAGCAGTTTGGGCATCGGCCGGTTTTCCTAAATAAGCTTCGATCACATCCGGGTGATTCTGAATATGGGCCGGATTACCTTCAGCAATTTTTTTGCCAAAGTTGAGTGCGACGATGTGGTCAGACACCCCCATCACCAAACTCATGTGATGTTCTACCAGTAACACGGTGATTTTGAGGCGATCACGGATGTCTTTGATCATGCGTCCCAAGTCTTCCAGTTCTTCATGGTTGAGCCCGGCGGCTGGCTCATCAAGCATCAGAAGTTTGGGATCGGCCGCTAACGCGCGACCGAGCTCCACCCGTTTCTGAATGGCAAAGGGTAGGTCGCGCACAGGGCGCTGGGCGTGCGGCGTGAGCCCCATGTAGTCGATGATTTCATCAGCCCGCCTGCGCAGGTGTTGCTCTTCACTTTGAACCGATGGCAAACGAAGTGCGCTGGCAGCAAACCCGGCATTGGAGCGGGAGTGCGCGCCGATCATGATGTTTTCACGCACCGGAAGGGTCGCGAACATGGCCAGATTCTGAAAGGTGCGCCCCATGCCCAAACCTGCCACTTCGTGGGTTGGTGTTGCGGTGATTGATTTGCCTTCAAACTGAATGTCGCCGCTTTGGTAGGCGTAAAGCCGACTCATGCAGTTGAAAAGGGTTGTCTTGCCAGCGCCGTTCGGGCCAATCAGGCCGCAAATGCTGCCTTGGGTGACATCGAAGCTGACAGAGTCCAAGGCGACGATGCCGCCAAACCGGACCGTAACACCACGAACACTCAATAGTACCGTCTGGCTATCCGATGCAGGCAGGCTCATGGGCGGAAAATTGGGTTGGCATTCGTTTTAGGGTGAAACCAGGCTAGGTCGCAAGGTACTAGATTGTTTGGGGTTCGTAAGCCATGTTAGCCAAGGCATCAAACCATCCATACCCGGACATACCCTTGTCGATGCTGATACGATTTTGGCTAGTGCGGGTAAGATGAAGTCGACTCGCGTGATTCACATTCAATCGAACTTTTTGGCAGAAGTACAGCATGACATCCAATTTGCAAACCATAACGCTCGGAGGTGGCTGCTTCTGGTGTACTGAGGCGGTGTATGTGGGTGTCAAAGGTGTCACGGACGTCGAAAGCGGCTACTGTAACGGCCATGTGAAACAACCCAGTTATGAGGATGTGTGCAGCGGCAGCACCGGCCACAACGAGGTGATAAAACTGGTTTATGACCCCGCACAGATCAGCACCCGCGACATTCTTGAAATCTTCTTTGTGATCCACGATCCGACCACTTTGAACCGCCAGGGCAATGACCAAGGCACGCAGTACCGCAGCGGCATTTATTACGCGACCCCAGAGCAACAACAGGTCGCCACAGAGGTGATCGGTGAGATGGGCAAAGACGCCGGATTTTTCTCCCGCAAGATCGTGACGGAGGTCCTGCCGCTGGCCAACTACTGGCCAGCCGAGGATTACCACCAGGACTTTTTTGAGCGCAATCCAACTCAGGGTTATTGCATGGCCGTTGCAGGGCCGAAGGTGGCGAAATTCCGCAAGACGTTTGCCCGGTTTGCCAAGTCTTGATAGCAATATCAGGCTACAGGTCTCAAAGGTAGTTCGTAGTAAGCTACCAAAAATAGAGCAATAACATTAATTTGTTGTCGCTTTTACTTTGAGTCGCATCGTCAAACCCACTGGATTCATGGTGAAGGCCATCAGTTCCTGAGGTGCCAAACCATCCACTGTACTCACCGACTCAATGTCAAAACTCGCCAGCAACATGGCCATGGCCATTTTCATTTCCAACAGTGCGAGGTAGCGGCCAGGGCACATGCGGGCGCCAGAGCCAAAGGGCAGGGCAGCACGTTTGGCGGAGGTGGAGAGCGGTACATCAGCGGTATCGAGCCAGCGCTCTGGCTTGAAAGCGGCGGGATCGGCAAACCAGGGTTCACTGACGCTGTGGTGGCGCAATATGCCCCACAACATGGTGTTTTTGGGCACAGCAACGTCACCGACCTGCGTGTCGCGCAGGGCCATGAGCGGTATAAAGGGAGCCACAGGCTTGAGTCGCATGGTTTCAGAGCAGCAGGCTTCCAAAAACACCAGGCTGTCCATGAGTTCCATGGTGAATTGCCCGGTCTCTGGCGCAATGCTGCGTACCTCGTTTTGTACGCGATTCAAGGCCTCTGGGTTCTGCTTCAATAGATACAGCATCCAGGCCAGCGTATTGGCGGTGGTGTCTTCACCTGCGACCAACATAGTCAAAACGTTGCCGACGACTTGTTTGTCTGTCACACCGCTGTCTGGCTGGTCGGCGGCGGTGATCATGGCTTCCAGCAGGTTGCGGGGCTGATCCTTAAGGCCCGCTTCCTGGCGCAGACGTTCTCGCCCCTGCGCCACGTAGTCCGTGATGGTGGCGTTGATGATGGCGACGCTGGCGTCCAGATCACGGTCACGTTTGAGTTTGAACCAGCGCCAATACGGCACCAAACTCAAGGCGCGCCTGAAAATATTGGGCAACAACTTGTCCAGATGGCGCTGGATCACGTCCTCGCCCGCCTGTAAAGTATTGACATCTTTGCCAAAGGCCAGACCGGCGATGGCATCGACCGTGAAGCGCATCAAATCCGCTTGCAAGGGAATGTTGCGGCCTTCCTGCGCCGCCTGCTGCCAACGCGCCTGCAGTCGCAAGGTCACTTTGACCAGAGATGGAAAATAAGCCCGAACATGACTTGGCGCAAAACTCGCCATCACCATGCGCCGTTGCCTGCGCCATTCCTCACCCTCCGCGCTGAACACGCCTGCGGGCAACCCCATTTCAGTGGAAACCTGGGATGTCAATGGGCTGCGCCTAAATCCTTCAGGGCGATCTTTCATGACAGCAGCCAGCAGTTCGTGGTCGGCAATCACCAGCAAGCGGCGACGCCCCAAAGTCACTTGAAACAGCGGGCCGTATTGTCTTGCCCAGGCTTCCATACTCTGATGAATCTGGGCGCGTTTGACCTGCAAAATATTACCGATCAGCGGCCATGGACGCGGGCCGGGCAGATCGCTGATCTGGCGCAATGCAATAGTTGTCATGGGATGTATCTGTCTGGGTTCCGGCTGGATTCGAAAGCGACAGTGATCTTACTGCGCGATTAGCTTGCGTGTCAGCCCATGGGAACCCGAGCCTGAGCTGTTACGTGATGGTGGCCGGTTTTGCCGAAACGCGTCAATAATCCACGCCAATGATTCGCACTGAACAACTGAGTTATCGCTACCCTGGCGCCCAAGCTGAAGCACAAATCGTGTTCCCGGATATCGACGTGCCCCAGGGCGCAGTATTGCTGCTCAAGGGGCCATCCGGCTCGGGTAAATCAACCTGGCTGGCCTTGGCCGCGGCTTTGTTGCGCCCCAGTGGTGGCCAGATCACCGTGGCCGGGCAGAATTTACGTGCATTGAATAATTTCGCGGGTGACGCATGGCGCGCTAAAACGATCGGGTTTTTGCCGCAAAAATTGCATTTGAGCCCGGCCTTGACGGTGCTGGGCAATCTGGAACTGGCGCAATGGGCGGCTGGTACAGCCGCTGATCAAAGGCAAATCCATCAGGTTCTCGAAAGCCTGGGTTTGGGCGAACTGGCTCAGCGCAAACCGTCGCAGTTATCGGGTGGGCAGGCTCAGCGGGTGGCACTGGCACGCGCCGTGTTGCTCTCGCCCAAGCTCATCCTTGCCGACGAACCGACGGCTAGCCTGGACGACGTTGCGGCTGTGCAAGCGCTCACCCTTCTGGCTCGTAGCGCGCAGGCGTGTGCCGCAACGCTGGTGATCGCCACGCACGATTCAAGGGTGAGCCAAGCGCTACCCCAGGCGATCCATTGCCGGATCGAACGGTCGCCAACGCAAGCAGCTTCGCGTGTCGAACGGGGCCTGCCAGCATGAAGATGCTGGCCATTGCGCACCGGTACCTGTGGTCGCGCCCACTATCGGCGGCGCTGAATCTGCTGCTGCTGTCGCTGGGTCTCGCATCGATTACTTTTGTTTTGTTGACATCAGAACAGATGGAGCGGGCATTTGAGCGCGACATGGCGGGTATTGATTTGGTCGTGGGCGCCAAAGGCAGTCCAATGCAATTGATCCTGGCCGGTGTTTTTCACATTGACGTGCCGACAGGCAATATACCGCTCGCGGCGGTTCAGGAACTGGCCCAACACCCGCAGGTGGCGACGCTCATTCCCCTGAGTCTGGGCGACACGTTCAAGGGTTTCCGGATTGTTGGCACGTCACAGGCCTATGCCGGCCACTACCGGATGACGTTGGCTCACGGCCAGAACTGGACCCGGTCGATGGAGGCTGTGGCAGGCGCTCAGGCGGCGCGTGACGCAGGTTTGACCGTAGGCGGGCGGTTTGCTGGTTCCCACGGCTTGGGCGGAAAAGGCTCAAGCCACGGTGACACCCCCTATCTGATCACCGGTGTGTATGCGCCGTGCGGATGTGTGTTGGACCGGCTCATTCTCACATCTACCGAGTCGGTTTGGCAGGTTCATGAAAAAGCCACGGCCAATGACGCATCCGACCTCAAAGTCATGCAGGCTGAGCGAGAAGTGACCTTGGCCTTGATCACTTATAAAAGCCCACTGGCTGCAGTGAGCATGCCTCGATTCGTCAACACCACAACGGAGATGCAAGCGGCAGCGCCCGCCATTGAGATCACCCGCCTGTTGCGCATGGTGGGCGTTGGGACAGATGTTTTACGCGGTTTTGGGGCTGTGCTTTTGCTGACGGCCGGCTTGAGCGTTTTCATTGCGCTGTGGAGTGCCGTGCGTGAGCGTCGCGCAGATTTGGCCATGCTGCGCATGTTGGGCGCGTCGCCGCAAAAAGTGGCCGGCTTGTTGCTGACGGAAGCGCTACTGTTGGCGATGTTGGCAACGATATTGGGCCTATTGGCAGGGCATGCTTTGACGGAATTGATTGGCTCCTGGTTGGCCACTGAGCGGTCTGTTTCTTTGACTGGCTGGGTCTGGCTTTCCGCAGAATGGTGGGTGCCAGCGATGGGGGTCATTGTGGCGATCTTGGCGGCAGCGATCCCGGCGTTCAGCGCGTATCGCCTGGATGTCACCACTTTGCTCAATTCCCATTGAAGGGAATTGGAATGAGGCAAAATTCGACCTTATATGGTTGGGCAATTGAAGGGGTTCTTATGAAATTCGGTTTTTCCGCCTTAAGTGTGGCATTCGCCATCTTGCTGGTTTCCACGGTGGCCAGTGCCGCAAGCAACGATAAAGAGACGAAAGAAGACATCACCCGGCACCGGGCGATGGCGGCGGCGCACGAAGCAGCTGCAAAATGCCGTGAGTCTGGCAAAAGCGAAGATGTGTGTATCAAAGCACTGCAGACGGCCTGCAAAGGCATCGCGATTGGTAAGTATTGCGGAATGAAACACGAGCATTGAACCTTCTGGGATTTAGGTATCCAATACGAGAATTCCAATTCGGGTAAATAGGAGCGCTGTATGAAACTGCATCAATTCGGAGTGAAAAGTTTGCTGGGCTGTTTGACAGCTTTGGCCCTTGCGGTGTCAGCAACGGCTTGGGCGCAAGGAATTGCCTTGCCCGCTGGCAGCGGCCCAGGTGTTCATGGGGCGAACAGTCCCTTTGAGCAGATCAAGGAACGCGCCGATGTGTTGCCGTGGTCGATGCTCACGGAAGTGAAAACCAAGGCCCAAAACAACAAACTGTTGCCTGTATTTACCGCGCCAATTCAGGCGCTGAACCAGAAAACCCAGCGAATCCAGGGTTTCATGATGCCGCTGGAGCCGGGTGACAAGCAGAAACACTTTTTGTTGAGTTCCGTGCCGCTGACCTGCGGGTTTTGTGTCGCCGGTGGCCCGGAAAGTATGGTTGAGGTCAAGACCAAAACACCTGTGAAATACTCAATGGATATCGTCGTTGTTGAAGGCAAGTTCAACGTATTGAATGACGACCCTTACGGTTTGTATTACCGGATCACAGACGCTGTCAGCGTTAAATAATCGGTATGCGCCTGGGGTTCCTGTCGGGTAGTCGATTTGGCTCGCTCCGTTCGACAAGTGTATTCATCGTCGTCCTGGCGCTGCTGTTGGCGCAGACCTTGGGGCTGCTACACAGCGTTTTGCATACGCCCCTAGGCGCATCTGTCCATGTCCAAGATGCGCTTATTGCAGGTCAACATGACCATGGGGGTAGCCAACATCGCGACCACGCCGATGTTGACCAGCACAGTGTCGGCGGGCTGTTTGCCGAACTATTTTCTGGACACTTAAGCGATTCGGACTGTCGCCTTTACGATCAAGTCAGCCATTTTGATGCCTTGGTTGATTTTGCAGCCTCTCCGCTGCCCTTTGTATTGCCAATAGTTGTTCTGGCATTCCTAGAGGGCCTTGCAAAGGCCCGCTGGCACGCGCAGTTTCAAGCGCGCGGCCCACCTTCTTCCCGTTGAAATATTGATTTGAATTCACTCCGCCGTAGCGTTGCCACGGCGGGGATTGGCGTTCGTATTCCATTTCTTCGAGGATTTCATGAAAAGCTCTTTTATCGGCCAGGCTGCCAGTCTGGCGACTTTTGCATTTTTTACAAATGGGGTGGTCGCGCAAAGCCCACCGAAAACGTCGGTGGCACCTACATTAAAGGAGGTTACCGTAATCGCCAACCCGTTAGGCGCTACTGATCCCATAGCGCCTGTCACCCAGTATTCAGGGACAAAACTGCTGTTGCGCTCGCAGTCCACCTTGGGCGAAACGCTTGACGGGACACCCGGCGTTAGCAGCACCTACTTTGGCCCTAACGCCAGTCGGCCCATCATTCGAGGCCTGGACGGTGACCGCATTCGCGTGCTGCAAAACAGCGGGGCCAGCATCGATGCCTCTGGACTCAGCTTCGACCATGCGGTGCCCAGTGACCCCATCAGCATGGAGCGTATTGAGGTGTTACGCGGTCCAGGCGCCCTGTTGTATGGTGGCAGTGCGGTCGGTGGGGCCGTCAATGTGATTGACAACCGCATTCCGCGTGAACCCGTGTTTGATCGCCAGGGCGGCATCACAGGTAAGTTTGACTTAGGGTTTGCGAGTGGAAACAGCGAGCGGGGCGGCGGCGTCCTGTTGGAGGCTGGACAGGATCGGTACGCCATCCACGTCGATGCCTTCAACCGGGAAACCAGCAACACGTCGGTGCCGCTGGATCTGGCGTGTTCGAAGCCCGGCTCGCCCGCCCTCGACAGGAAAATTTGCAATTCTGCGGCGCGGACACAGGGCGGTGCGATTGGTGGGTCGGTGTTTTTTAACCGTGGCTACCTTGGTTTGTCGACCAGTACCTACAAGTCGGACTATGGTACGGTTGCCGAGGACGAGGTCTCCATCGAGATGAAGTCGAACCGTACTGCTCTCGAAGGCGAAATCCGGGGGTTGGCGGGGCCATTTCAAAGCGTCAAAGCCCAGGCCAGTCGTACCGACTACCAACATGTCGAATTCGATGCGGGTGCACCTGGCACGGTTTTCAAAAATGCAGGCAATGATTTCCGAATGGTGGCGCGTCATGCACGCTTGGGGCCATTGGAGGGCGTGGTGGGGTTTCAGGTCGAAAATTCACAGTTTTCGGCGGATGGAGCCGAAGCTTTTGCGCCCTACAGCCGGACTGATCAAAAAGCTCTTTTCGCCTATGAAGAGTTGCCGCTGTCCTGGGGTAAGTTGAGTTTTGGCGCTCGTTTTGAGTCGGTTGCAGTGGAGTCACTTGGCAACCCAGTGGTCGCGCGCTTCACACCGGCCACCCGCAACTTTTCTACTGGTAGTTATGCCTTAGGTGCTTTGTGGAAAGTGTCGCCAGAATGGCAACTGACGTCCAATCTGGCCCTGAGCGAACGTGCGCCCAAAGACTACGAACTGTTTGCCGACGGCCCCCACGTGGCGACCAACGCCTATGAAGTTGGCAACGCCGGTTTCACCAAGGAAAAATCGACTAACCTCGATGTCGGCGTGCAGTGGAAAAAAGGTGCCAACACGTTTGCGTTGAGCGCGTTCGTCAATCAATTCAGCAACTTTGTCGCCCTGGAGGCCAGTGGCGTCACACGCGACAGTGATGGCAACGGCGGTGCGGGCGTGAGTGTCAACGACTCGGGCAACGGCGACAACACCTCACTGGAGTCGGGCGGTACGGCGCAAATGCTGCAGGAATTCCTTTATACGCAAGTGCCAGCGCGCTTTACCGGCCTGGAGGCCAGCAGCACGATTCGTCTTTTGGATGCCGGGCAAACGCTTGACCTGGAGTTGACGGCCGATGTGGTACGGGCAGTCAACACCGCCACTGGCGCCAATTTGCCGCGCATAGCGCCCATGCGTTTGGGCGCCGCGTTGGCGTGGGCGCAAGGGCCTTGGGGTTTGCGTTTGGGCCTCAACCATTCGGCTGCGCAAAACCAGGTGGCGGCTGGTCAACCCGCCACCGAGGCCTACACCTTGGCGAACCTTTCGGCCTCCTATCGGCAAAAGGTGGGGGCGACCAGCCTCTTTTGGTTTATGCGTATCGACAACCTGGGCGACGTGTTGGCCTATCCGGCCACTTCGATCCTGACGCAAACAGCACCAGGAAAATCGCCGCTGCCAGGTCGCAGCATCAAACTCGGTTTGCAGGTGAGCTTTTGATCTGAGACCGTAGCTACCGCAACTGCCTGTTTTGTAAGAAATGGGCAGTTGCAGGCGAAGGTGCCGGCGCAGATGCTGGCGCATGTGCCGGATCTGATGCTAAAGCCGGTTGGTAGACTCGTCGCACCTGTCTGCCGCTTATGAACCTGCTCGTCCTGTCGTCACTGATCCCCGTCATTTTGCTAATCAGCGTTGGTTTTATCGCCGCCAGAGCGGGCTGGCTTCGGCCCGACAGTGTGAAAGACCTCTCCACCGTGGTGTTCCTCGTGTTCACACCGGCCTTGATGTTCCGTACCATGAGCCGCGTACATCTGGAGCAGCTGAACCTGATGCCGATTGCGGCCTATTTTTCTGCGGCGATCCTTCTTTTTCTACTTGTGGTGTGGCATGGTCGTGCCACACGCAAAGCGGCTGCGATGGCGATTTCAGCGAGTTTTGGCAACACGGTGGCGATCGGTATTCCCTTGGTCAGCCTGGCCTATGGCGAACCGGCGTTGGTGACGCTGTTCACTGTTGTGGCAGTGCATGCGCTGATCTTGCTCACACTCACGACGGTCGTGTTTGAGTTGGCCGTAGCGCGGGAGGCGCAGGATCGATCTGCACAGGGTGTGCGGGCGGTGTTGCGAAACGTTCTGGTCGCGCTGAAAAACGGCATTCTCAACCCGGCCACCGTGCCGACGATGCTCGGCTTGGCTTTTGCGCAAACCGGCTGGTCGCTGCCAGGCGTGTTGGACGCCACACTCAAACTGATGGCCAGCGCGATGGGCCCGTTGGCCTTGGCACTGGTGGGCGCGGCGCTGGCAGGCGCGCGCGTGGGGGCCATGTTGCGCCCGGCTTTGGGTTTGACCTTGCTCAAAAATGCAATATTGCCCCTGCTGGTGGCGTTTTCGGGCTGGGCTTATGGTTTGCAGGGCATGACGCTCGCCGTGATGGTTGTCGCCGCCGCCATGCCGACGGGTGCCAACGCGTTTATGTTTGCCCAGCGGTACAACGTGGCGCAAGAATTAGTGACCGCCACCGTGGCTGTCTCGACCGGCGTGGCTCTGGTGAGTGTGTCGATGGTGATGGCAATGCTGGCGTGGTGGACCTAACGCTCAGATGTTTTTGCTTCAAACAATTGCCTTGAGCACAGTATTATGCGAAGCCGACTTCGCGAACCCCTTCATTTTCACCTGCCCGCACCGTGTTCACATCACTGCATCAAACGCCCATCCCGCCGCAAGATGAAGCTTTGCGAGAGCCTGCGCGCGCCTTTCTGCGCGACAGTCTGCGCAAAGTACCTGCGCACGTTCGTGCCAAATCCTGGATGGGTTACGATGCCGAATTCAGCCGTGAATTAGGTCGCCGTGGCTGGCTGGGCCTGACGCTGCCCACTGCTTACGGCGGCGGCGGGCGCAGCGCCTTTGCGCGCTACGTGCTGGTGGAGGAGTTTCTATGTGCGGGCGCGCCGGTGGGCTCCCACTGGATCGCCGACCGGCAAAGCGCGCCGCTGATTCTCAAATACGGTACTGAAGCGCAAAAGCAGCGTTACATCCCGCCGATTTGCCGAGGTGAATCGTTTTTTTGCATTGGCATGAGTGAACCCAACTCGGGCTCGGACCTCGCCAGCGTGCGCACGCGCGCCGTGAAGACGGCCGAAGGCTGGCTTTTGAACGGCCAAAAAATCTGGACCAGCAACGCCCACAATGGGCACTTCATGATCGCCCTGGTGCGCACCTCGGGCGACGCGGCAGACCGTCAGAAGGGCCTCTCGCAGGTGATTGTTGATTTGAAGCTGCCCGGCGTGTTGGTGCGGCCCATCAAAGACCTTGCCGGTGACAGCCAGTTCTGCGAAGTATTTTTTGACAACGTGGTACTGGATGACGAGGCTTTGATCGGCGCAGAAGGCCAGGGCTGGGCGCAGGTCACGGCCGAACTGGCGTTTGAACGCAGCGGCCCCGAGCGTATTTACTCCAGCTTGGTGTTGTTTGACGAATGGCTCGCCTTTGTCCGCACACCTGCTGGGAACAGCGCGCAGTCCACCCAGCTGGCCGGGCGCATCTTCAGCCAGCTCGCGCCGCTGCGGGCGATGTCCATCGCGGTGACTGAAAAAATCACTCAGGGCGAAAGCCCGGTGGTCGAAGCCGCATTGGTCAAAGAACTGGGCGTGACTCTGGAGCAACTTATTCCGACGCTGCTGGCCGACGATATTTTTAGCCGCAATGACAGCGCGAATCCTGCCGTTTCCCAAGGTGCCAGCGTTCCACTTGAACTTTTGAAATCGCTCGATTACGTGACACAAGTGGCGCCCTCGTTTTCACTGCGGGGTGGCACTCGCGACATCTTGCGGGGCATGATTGCCCGCGGGCTGGGTCTGCGCTAACCCGGATGTACGACGCCATGACCCCCACCGCTGAAATCTCCTCATCTGCCGCACCCGACGCGGCCAATTCTTCTGCGCAGGCCGTTGACCCTATGTTCATCGACGCCTTGCAGGATCTTTTGGCGAAACACTGCACCCCCGCTGTGGTGCGGGCGGTTGAAGGGGGCGAGGCCCAAGCTGCCCAAATTTTGTGGCGCAGCATTCAAGACGCCGGTTTTGCTGACGCGATGCTGCCCGAAGCCAAGGGCGGGGCCGGGTTGAGTTTGGGGCAATGTTTCCCGCTGTTTGAACTCTGCGGCCGCTACGTGTTGCCGCTGCCACTGGCCGAGACCATGGTGGCGCGGGCTTGGGCTTTGCAACATCAAGTGCCTTGTCCGGCGGAGCCGGTTTCACTCGCGTGGATGGACGCCAGCGTCGCATCGTTTGCCGGTCAGAATAAATCAACAGCGCCGCTCGACACCCACCTGATGCGTGCCGCGCTGACGGCGGCGCATATCGCCGGGGCTTTGCAGCGGGTGCTGGATATGAGCCTGCAGTACGCCAATGAACGCCAGCAGTTTGGCAAACCTTTGGGTAAATTTCAGGCGATTCAACACCAGTTGGCGGTGATGGCTGAACAGGTGTTTGCGGCGCGTATGGCCGCGCAAATCGGTTGCTCCTCGATGGCGCAAGGCAATTCGGCTGGCGATGCAGCGACGTGGCAACCCGACCCCTTGCGGGCCGCCATTGCCAAAGCACGCACCAGCGAAGCCGCCGTCGAAGTGGCCGCGCTGGCGCATTCCATTCACGGCGCGATCGGATTTACCGAGGCCTTTGATTTGCAACTCTACACGCGCCGTTTGCACCTGTGGCGGCAAACCGCCAGCTCGGAGTCTTTTTGGCATCAACGCCTGGGCGAGTCCATGATGAAAAGCCCGGATTCGACACTGGATTTGCTGCGAGCTTGTACAGACGTCGTTTAGATGCACCGTTGGTAAGTGACCGACCTCGCTGAGCATTTTCCCTTCTTCTTTCACCTCTTGAACCAACAACGACATGAGCCAATTTCTAAAACAGTCGCGTGACGGCGCCATCCTCACACTCACCATGAGTCAGCCCGAAACACGCAATGCGTTGACGGGCAACACAGCCGTGCAGGAATTTGTTGACGCCTGCGCCGCCATTGGCTTGGACACCAGCGTGCGCGTGGTGATTCTCACGGGCGAAGGGCCGGTCTTTTCATCAGGCGGCAATGTGAAAGACATGCGGCGCTTTTTTGAACAGGATATTTCCCCGGAGTTGATCCGTGAGGAGTACCGCAATGGCATCCAGCGCCTGCCCAAAGCACTCTACAACCTGGACGTACCGGTGATCGCCGCCGTGAACGGCGCTGCCATCGGCGCGGGCATGGATTTGACGTGTATGTGTGACATCCGCATTGCCGCAGACACGGCTACCTTTGCTGAAAGTTTTGTGCGCGTGGGCATCATTCCGGGTGACGGTGGGGCCTGGCTGTTGCCGCGCATCGTGGGCAAGTCCAAAGCGGCAGAGATGGCCTACACCGGTGAGTCACTCACAGCGGCTGAGGCGCTGGCCTGTGGCTTGGTGTCACGTGTAGTGGCCCCCGACGCGCTGATGCAGGAGGTACGCCTGCTGGCCGCCAAAATCGCTGCCAACCCCGGTGGCGTTTTGCGTATGACCAAACGC
The DNA here is from genome assembly GCA_031418395.1 of Rhodoferax sp. GTDB lineage: Bacteria > Pseudomonadota > Gammaproteobacteria > Burkholderiales > Burkholderiaceae_C > JANYCG01. Next base: position 16,293 of record JANOXL010000419.1, read on the forward strand.
TTGCTGCGCGAGGGCGAACAAAGTAGCCTGGCCTCCCTGCTGGAGTTGTCCGCCGGTTACCAGGCCATCGCTCACAAAACGGCAGACCACAAAGAAGCCGTGATGGCCTTTGTAGAGAAACGCAAACCGATTTTCAAAAACTGAATATATATTTTCAATTTACATTAAGTTGTAAAAGTGGCGTACAAGTCTCTAATTAAGTGCTTATTTAGCTATAATAATAGTTGTAGAAAAGGGTATAAAATTAATCATATTTTAATATAAAATGTGATAAGTTTTGACTTTTCCCAATCCTCCCCGTTTTGGAGTTGATCGGATGTAGTCGTTGTCGGATCACCCAAAAAACACAAACCCCAGCATTCATCACTTCACCTCTGATGATTTGCTGGGGTTGCAGCACCTTGCGGTGCGTTGGGGGCTGTGCCCCGGGCGATCAGGACTTCGGAATCACCACCGTATCGATCACGTGGATCACGCCGTTGTCAGCCTGGATGTCGGTGGCCACAACGCGGGCGTTGTCTACTTTCACGCCATCGGTCGTGGTCACGGTGAGGTTGGAGCCTTGCACGGTTTTTACGCCACCGGCTTTCACATCAGCCGCCATTACCTTGCCGGCTACCACGTGGTAGGTCAACACGGCGGTCAACTTCTTCTTGTCTTTGAGCAGGGCATCCAAATCGGCTTTGGGCACTTTTGCAAAGGCTTCGTCGGTCGGCGCGAACACGGTGAACGGGCCTGGGCCTTTCAAGGTGTCTATCAAACCAGCGGCTTTCAACGCGACCGCCAGAGTTTTGAAGTTGCCTGCCGCCACAGCGGTGTCTACAATGTCTTTGGCGTGGGCGGTCACAGAAAGGCCAGCCGTCAGGCCAATGGCCAGGATGGATGCAAATAAAGCTTTTTTCATGGGTTACTCCGAAAGGGTGAATTGAATCAACACGAGTCACGCCAAAAACGACGCGGTGTTAGTTTATACCAATTGGTCCAAAAATAACCAATTCGTATTAAATGTAACCCAATAGTTTCAAAAAAAGGCAGAAATTTCGATTTGTGTTACAGCGCATTCAGTGGCATTTGACGACAAGACGGGCGTGTTTTGGAACGTTTGTTGACCCGTCCTGCCGGGGTATTCGTTCGAAACTATGAAATAAATAATTCTACAAAGTTAATTTATAAATAATATATGCTTAGGTCTCGTATTTATTTAATGGTATGCTATTAAATAGATATCAATTATTGTCCGAATATTAATCAAAATATTCGGTTAAATTACTATCTGACTGCGACTCACTCGAAGGCGGACGAAATGGGCAAGGCCGCGCAAGCCACTTCGGCATCGCGCAACCCACTCTTGTTCAGCCTAGCCCTTAGCTTGGAATAGCCCTGGCTAAAGTCAGCCTTTTCCGGTCGTTTTCAACGCACCAGTGCGCCATAGACCAGGCCCTTGTAGAGCATGCGGGTCTGCACGCGGCTAGACGGCCCTTGCGTCATCAGGATGCCGACCAACTTCTCTTTGGGGTCAATCCAGAAACTCGTGCCCCAAGCACCGGCCCACATGGCGTCGCCTTTGGAGCCGGGCGTCCAGCCCATGCCTTCATCCAGGCGCACGCCGTAACCCAGGCCAAAGCCGTAGCCGGGGCCGGTGGTGGCGATGGTTGTGCCGCTCATGCCCACGATATGGTTGGAGAGCATATGTTCCACGGTTTTGCGCGAGAGGTAACGTCGGCCTTCGAATTCGCCACCGTTGACCATCATCTGCGCGTATTTCAAGTAGTCGCTGGCGGTGCTGACCAGGCCCGCGCCGCCTCTGAAGTAACTCTTGCCCGCCGGGTTGTAATGCTGCCGGTAGGCCTTGAGTGACGCAGCTTTCAGCGGGTCTGAGTCAAAGGCTTCGGCCATGCGGCTGATTTGCGCAGGTTCGACCCACCAGGTGGTCTCTTTCATGCCCAGCGGGTCAAACAGCAACTCCTTGAGAGCGGCATCCAAGGGTTTGCCTGCCACGCGTTCGACCACAAAGCCCAAAACTTCGGTGGCAATGGAGTATTCCCACATCACACCGGGCTGGTTGGCCAGGGGAATCGTGCCCAGGTTTTTGAGCACTGCCTCGGTGGTGATGTCCACTTCGCGCGCTTCGATGTTCAGATCTTCATACATCTTCTTGATGCGCGGCGAACGTGCGGAGCCGCCGTAGACAAAACCGGCCGTGTGGCGCATGACGTCCTGCACCCAGATCGGGCGGGTCAGGGGCACGTCGCCTGCAGAGGTTTCGACTTTCAGGTCTTTCAGCTCAGGCAGCCACAGCGACAGCGGATCATTGAGTTTGAGTTTGCCTTGCTCCACCAGCATCATCGCGGCGGTGGTGACGATGGGTTTGGTCATCGAGGCGAGGCGGAACAGGCTGTCCTTCTGCATCGGTTTACTTTTGGCCGCATCCAGAAAACCGTGGGACTCAAAATGCACGACCTTGCCGTTGCGGGCGATCAGCGTGACCGCGCCGGGCACCGTGCCCGCGTCCGTCAGCGCTTTCATGGCCGGGGCGATGCGCGCCATACGAGAGGGCGAGAAGCCTTCGTTATCGACTTCGATCTGGGCTGCGGCGTTGGAACAGATCGTCAGGCCTACCAGCGCCAGGCCTGCCAGCGGCAGTGTGGCGAAATGACGGCGGCTAAATTGCAAATTCATGAAGTTGTCTCCTTGTTGAAATAAAAATTCACGGTGCAAGGCGTTCGCGGATCCAGCTGCTATCTGGTGCCAGGCGGTAACGCAGCCGGTCATGCAGGCGGCTCCTGCGGCCTTGCCAAAATTCCCAAGTGTCAGGCTGCAATCGGTAGCCACCCCAATGCGGCGGGCGTGGTGGCTTGAGCAAAAACTGGGCGGCAAATTTGGCCGCGTTGGCCACCAGCACGGCGCGGCTGCTGATGACTTCGCTCTGCGGCGAGGCCCAGGCGCCGATGCGCGAATCGAGCGGGCGGCTGTGAAAGTAGGTGTCGCTTTCAGCGGCGCTGATTTTCTCCACCCGCCCTTCGATACGCACCACACGCTCCAGCTCCACCCAGTGGAATTGCAGCGCTGCAAACGGATTGGTTTCAAGTTCGCGCCCCTTGCGCCCGTGGTAATTGGTGAACCAGACGATGCCACGGGCATCCAGGCCTTTGATCAACTGCACCCGTGTCGAGGGGCGGCCATCGGGGCCCACGGTCGCCAGTGTCATCGCGTTGGGTTCCGGCACTTGTGCCGAGATAGCTTCGTTGAGCCAGCGGGAGAACTGCTGCGTGGGGTTGGCGTCCGAGGCGCTTTCGTCGAGCTCGGCGCGTTCATAACTCTTGCGCAAATCGCTGAGAGCGGAGTTTTGATCGGGTTTTTGGGACATGGCAGCACAGTATAGGGAGTCGAGAAGGTCCACTCCGAGCGGCATGTTGGGGTGTCTGGAGGCGCTCAGGCTCGCGGCACAAGACTTGTTTCAAATTGCGAATTCTCGACAAAACTAGGGGTTTCCCGCATACGGCATCCCGTGCCTTGAACTAGTCTACTCGACGGTAGAAATTGCATATTGCCCAACTTTAGGAGATTCCCGATGAGCGTCAAATTCAACATCAATGGCAAGGCGGTCGCCGCCAAGGCCGAACCAGATACCCCGCTTCTTTGGGTGATACGTGATGAGCTGGGCCTGACGGGCACCAAATTTGGTTGCGGCCTGGCGCAATGCGGTGCCTGCACCGTGCATGTGAACGGCGCTGCGGTGCGCTCATGCCAAACGCCGGTGTCCAGCGTAGGCGGCAAAAAAGTGGCGACCGTGGAGAGTTTGTCCAAGAACAACACACATCCTCTGCAGATGGCCTGGATCAAACACGATGTGCCGCAATGCGGCTATTGCCAGTCGGGCCAACTGATGAGCGCGGCAGCTTTGTTGGCGACCAACAAGAACCCAAGCGATGCTGATATTGACGGCGCAATGAGCGGCAACATTTGCCGTTGTGGCACGTACCCGCGTATCCGCGCGGCGATCAAAGACGCAGCATCCTCGATGCGTAAAGCTTAAGGAGCACGAACATGACTTCATTCACAAAATCTGAAACCGCTGCAGTTCAAACGGCTGAGACCCCGTCCGGCCTGAAAGCTTCACGCCGCTCCTTCATGAAAACCTCCGCCATCGGCGGCGGTGGCTTGTTGATGAGTTTCGCGCTGCCCTTCAAGAGCGCACAGGCTGCCGGCACAGTGCATACCCCCAATGCGTGGGTACATATTAGCGACACCAATGTCATCACGCTGATTTCGGCACGTTCAGAAATGGGTCAAGGTGTATATACCGCGCTGCCCATGCTGATCGCTGAAGAGCTCAATGTGGACTTCCGCAAAATGAAAGTGGCGATCGCGCCGCCAGACGCCAAGGTGTATGGCAACCCGCTGGTGGGTGGCCCGCAGTTGACAGGTGGCTCTACCTCCGTGCGCGACGCCTGGGAGAAGCTGCGTGTAGGCGGCGCACAAGTGCGCGAGATGCTGATTTCTGCTGCCGCCGAGAAGTGGAAAGTGGACCGCAGCCAACTCAAGGCAGTCAATGGCATGGTCATCGGCCCCAAAGGCAAAAAGGCGACTTATGGCGAACTGGCCGCTGCGGCGTCCAAACTGCCGGTGCCCGAGAAACCCGCCATTAAAGACCCTAGCCAGTTCACGATTGTGGGCAAACCCACGCGTCGTCTTGATACCCCGGCCAAAGTCAACGGCACCGCCGAGTTCGGCATCGACGTCAGACTGCCCGGTATGGTTTATGCCGCGCTGGAGCAATGCCCGGTGATCGGCGGCACGGTGAAGTCGGTCGATTCATCCAAAGCCAAGTCAATGCCTGGCGTGATCGATGTCGTGCAAATCCCTGACGGTGTGGCAGTCGTGGCCAATACCTGGTGGCGTGCCAATGCAGCGCGCAAAACCTTGAACATCGTGTGGGACGAGGGCGCCGGTGCCAGCGTCAATACAGCGGGCATGTTTGCTAGTACCCGTGCCGCAGCCAAGTCGGGCACAGCGTTGCCGCTGAAGGCCGTGGGTGACGCGGATGCAGTGATCGGCGCATCACAAAACGTGGTGCGCGCCGAATACACCAGTCAAAACGTGTCGCACGCGCCGCTGGAGCCAATGAACTTCACGGCTTGGTTCAAAGATGGCAAGATGGCCTTGATTGGGCCGACACAATGGCAGGATGCTGCGCAATCAGCCATCGCCAAAGCGGTGGGCATCAAAACCGAAGATGTGTCCGTCAAGACCACCTTTTTGGGTGGCGGGTTTGGTCGTCGCATTGACATCGACTTCATCGTGCAGGCCGCTCAGATTGCCAAAGCCATCAACAAGCCAGTCAAGCTGGTGTGGTCGCGTGAAGACGACATGACGCACGACTTTTACCGTCCGCTGGCTGTCCACAACATGGCCGCATCCTTGGGTGCGGATGGCAAACCCACGGCGATGACCTGGCGTCACACCGGCCAGTCAATCACCGGCCGTGTGTTTGGTCTGCCAGCACCTGTGCAAGATCCACTGATGACGGAAGCGGCAATTGCGGGTTACGAAGTGCCAGCGACCAAGCACGATGTGGTCAAGCATGATGCAGGCTTGCGCGTGGGTTACCTGCGTTCGGTGAGCCATGCACCCAACGTGTTTGCCAATGAGGGATTTGTAGACGAACTGGCTGTCAAAGCCGGCAAAGATCCTTACGAGTACCGCATGAGTTTGCTGGGCAAGGCACCGCGTTACGCCAATGTGCTCAAGATCGCCGCTGAAAAAGCAGGCTGGTCATCAGCACCTGCAGCGGGCCGCGCCCGTGGCATCGCATTGATGGAGGGTTATGAGTCCTATCTCGCCTTGGTCGCTGAAGTGAGCCTGGACAGCGGTGGTGCCGTTAAAGTACACAAAGTGACGGTAGCCGCTGACGTGGGCCGTATGGTGAACCCGGATACGGTCGAGGCGCAGATCCAGTCAAGTGTGAATTTCGGCTTGGGAATGGCGCTGATGCAGGACATCACGGTGGACAAAGGCCGTGTGCAGCAGACCAACTTCCACCAGTTCCTCTTGCCACGTATGTCAGACAACCCTCAAATCGACATCGTTCTGGTCAACAGCACCGAGAAACCTGGTGGTATCGGTGAGCCGGCAGTAGCCTTGATGGCACCGGCCATTGGCAATGCGCTGGCCAAGCTGACCGGCAAACGGGTGCGCAGCACCCCCATGACGGCGGATGTTATCAAGGCGGCTTGATACGGCCTTGATTCCGACCCGTTGAAAAGCAACCTTTGACGGGAGGTCTCCCTACAGCGCTCGTTCTGGCTTCTGGCCGGGGCGAGCGCTTTTTGGCTTCTGGGGGCAGCACCCACAAACTCAAAGCGCTCCTGGCCGGCAAAGCGGTGTTGCAACACGTGCTGGACGCTGTGAAAGCCAGCGGTTTACCCTTTCATGTCGAAGATGTAGGCCATCCCGGGATGGGTGATTCGATCGCCGCAGCCGTAAGAGCGGCACCCAACCCAAATGGTTGGCTGGTCTTGCCAGGTGACCTGCCGCTGATCCAAAGTGCCACCTTGCTTCTCTTGGCCCACCGCTTGGCGAGTTGCGAGGTGTTGGTGCCTGTTTGCAATGGGCTGCGCGGGCATCCTGTCGGATTCTCTGCGGTCTGCCGCGAAGCGCTGCTGCAACTTACAGGTGCACAAGGTGCCGCGCACATTCTGAAATCACGCCACGTGACTGAAATTCAGGTCGATGATGTTGGCACCATCACGGATATTGACACCGTGGCTGACTTGCTGAACGCCGAGCGCCTGATCACAAGCCGGTAGCTGTGGCGGTTGGGAATTGATAGGCAGTGGGCTCGGAATGCAAAAGTGAGGGGTCAGGGTCCGGTTTCATTGTCGATTGCAACATCAAACTATGGTCAATCCGCTCGACCGTTTGCACTGAGTTGGTCTCTAACTTTGGAGTCTCAACGGGATGCAGCATTTGCGCTTGTGCCGACGCATACTTGGCCGCCTGGGCAGCATCGTGGGCGACGAAAAACATCGTCAATAGCGATGCGCTGAGCGCCGCAATGCCGATGGGTTTGTAGATGGCCAAGTGCCCGCGAAGAGGGGCCCCAAAGGGCCTGTTGGAGTTTGTCATGGTGTTGGGGTTCTCTGAGGCTGTTAAATGGGATAAGGGTGAATGGGGCATGGGTGTTCGGATAGCTGGAGCAATCGTCATGCCGGTTCAGCGCAACTGTCCGCGGTGACCTCCAAAGCACCGGCCTGCATTTGCTCGGCAAGCAAGGTGTAGGCCGCCGTCCAGGCGTCACGAACAGCAGGCGTAAATTTTTCACCCAATCCCTGCTCGAGCGTCCACAACAAGGCGCTGCCCACCGTGGCGTAATGGTGATCTTGCACGCCGTAGCCGACGTGGCGCGCGCCCAATTTGCGGACTATCGGGACGAGTCCATCGAGCTTGGTGAGTTGACTCACTGCCGCGCCGATCATGGACATCAACATGCGGCCTTGATAGGCAATATCGCCTTTGAACAAAGGGCGAAGGCTAGGGTCGAGTAGAAAAAGTCGGGTGTAAAACAGGTCAGCGGCAGTAACGGCGATGGGTCGAACGTCTTCGAAGGTGGACTGCACCAAGGTGATTTGTTTGGAATTCATGGGTCGGGATCTTTCAGTGTAAAAAGTCGGGAGAGACTCCAACACCAACTCAAGATCCGTGCCACTAAAAAACCTGAATCAAATCAAGGGCTTGAAAAATTTAGCCTGCGTGCAACGTCTCTGATTCCCGACAGGGTTGCAGCGTTGTTAACAAATGCCTTTTGAAATCAAGCACTTACCGTGTCTGTAAAAGCGGACGAAAACCGCCGGATGCCGCTGCCGGATTAATCCTTGAACTTGGCAGACTCGATCTGATGCCTGGCCAGCAATGCATAAAAGTCAGTGCGGTTGCGTCGCGCGAGTTTGGCGGCCTGCGTGACGCTACCCTTTGTAATTTTTAACAATTGCGTCAGGTAATCGCGTTCAAATTCTTTACGTGCCTCATCCAGAGGCAGCATTTCAGAACCTTGACTCGTCAAAGCACTTTGAACCAGGGAAACTGGAATGACCGAAGTGGTTGTGAGCACCACACATTTTTCAACCACGTTTTGCAGCTGACGCACATTGCCAGGCCAGGCTGCGGTGCCGAGTTGCTCTAAAGCGCCTGGCGCAAAAGCCGTTAGATTTTTGGAATAGCGCTGCGCCAGGCTGCGCATGAAGTAGTTCGCCAACAAGGCAATGTCTTCACGCCGCTCGTTCAGGGGCGGTAGTGTCAATCCCACCACATTCAACCGGTAAAAAAGATCTTCGCGAAAACGCCCGGCAGCTACCTCATCCTCAAGGCGGCGATTGGAGGCAGATATCACGCGAACATCCACTTTGTGGGGTTTGGCGGCGCCGACTGGCCTTACCTCACGCTCCTGCAAGACCCGCAGCAGCTTGACTTGCATGGCCAATGGCAAGTCGGCGATTTCGTCGAGAAAAATTGTGCCTTTGTGGGCGCTGGTAAACATACCCTCGTTGTCTCGAACTGCGCCGGTAAACGAGCCCTTGACATGGCCAAACAGCTCGGACTCGACCAAATTTTCGGGAATGGCCCCGCAGTTCACTGCAACCAGGGGCGATGGCGCACGCGGACTCGACGCATGAATCGCCCGCGCCAGCAGTTCTTTGCCCGTGCCACTTTCACCGTGAATCAAGACCGAGGCATCACTGTTGGCCATCAAACGCGCTTCACCCAAAAGTTTTTCCATCCGGGGACTGCGGGTAATGATGGCTTCGCGCCACGATTCGCCGGATTCTTCACCCGGCATGTCCGCACCGAGGGACGCCGAGACTTCGATGGCACGATCAACCTCGCGCATCAAGTCGACACCCTCAAAGGGTTTGGTGATGTAACCAAACACCCCCCGTTGCATGGCATTGACCGCGTCGGGAATTGTCCCGTTTGCCGTCAGCATCAAAACGGGAAGCAGCGGGTAACGCCGATGGACAGCCTCAAACAGTTGCATGCCATCCATGCCCGGCATGCGCAAATCAGTGATCATGATGTTGGGCAGTTCATGATCCAGTTTCGACAAGGCCATCGCGCCGCTGCTGGCTTCAATCGCTGTATGCCCTTCATAGTGCAAACGTAGCGACAGAAGCCGCAAGAGCGCCGGGTCATCATCAACGATCAGAATGCGGGCCATACTTAGTTATGCAGTCTTAATGGCCTATCTGTCGCGATGGCCCCTCATAATGGATATCAATCAACCTTGGCAACTCTATATTGCCGATCAAGGTCACGAGTCATTATCAATGCATTGTTAAGCAGTTTTATGCAGCCATTGTCATTGTTGCCATTGCGGTTTCCGCTACGCGCCTGGATATGTCTGTTTCTTTGCTGGTGCAGCCCTTTATTGGTTTTCGCACAGGTGCAAACGCTTCAAATCGGTGCAGCTGAACGCTATCCGTTGTCAACGGCATTCGCTTATTTTGAAGACGCCAGCACTCAGTTAGGCATCGACGACATGGCGAAAGAGACGATGCAAGCCCGCTTTAAACCACTCGGGCAGGACGGTACGTCCACCAATTTTGGCTCCACGCGATCTGCCATCTGGCTGCGTGTGCACTTGCAAGTTGCACCAGATGCGCCGAGGCGCTGGTTGCTCGAAGTGGCGAATCCACCGCTGGATCGGCTGGATATCTATGTTTCCAAGACTACGGGTGGATTCGAGCGTCGGGCCGGGGGCGATTCCTTGTCATTTGCCGATCGCCAGGTGCCGCATCGCAATCATGTGCTGGTGGCCAATCTGGAGCCTGGTCGTGAGGCGACAATTTTTTTGCGTGTGATGTCCGAAGGCAACGTTTCAGTGCCAGCGATTCTGTGGCAACCTGAAGCCCTGTGGCGCAATGACCATCTCAGTTATTCTGTCTTCAGTTTGTACTTCGGCCTGTTGTTTGGGCTGGTTTTATACAACTTGCTGCTGCTGTTTTCAGTTCGTGACAGCGCCTATCTGATTTACGTCCTGTTTGCGACGTCAGTGGGCATGTCGCAGTTGGCGAATTCCGGTATTGCTGCCGAATTCTGGTGGCCACACTCTGTGTGGTGGAACAACATTTCGATCAACATCGCCTACGGTACCAGCGGCGCTTATGGCACCTGGTTTGCCCGGAGTTTTCTGTCGAGTCGCGCGAACTTGCCCAAACTTGACCGTCTGCTGCAAGCGCTCGTCTTTGCCTGGGTCGCCTCGATATTCGCATCACTATTTCTGCCGCGCCGTGTCGCTTTTTTGATCGTGACCCTACTCGCGTTGATCGGTGTTGCCAGCATCGTGGCGGCTGGTGTCAAAAGCATCCAGCGCCGCCATTCTGGGGCCATCTATTTCGGCTACGCCTGGGGTGCGTTGCTGTCTGGCATAGTGGTTCTCTCGGCGCATAACCACGGCTATTTGCCAACCAATATTTTTACGGCCAACGCCTTGCTGGTCGGCTCCGCGCTGGAGATGGTGTTACTTTCTTTTGCGCTGGCGGATCGCATCAACACCAGCCGACGCGAGAAAGAGCAGGCCCAGGCCCAGGTGGCCACTGAGCATGCATTGGTCGAAGCGCTTCACCAATCGCAGGAGCGCCATCTCGCTGTGATTGAACACGTTGCCGAAGGCATGGTGGTCATGCAGGAGGGGCGCGTCGTCTTCGTCAACACCAAGGCGGCTGAAATGCTGGGTGCCGACAAACCATCGTTGATGGAATCCGGCATTGTGAGCCGGTTTCATGCAGACGATCAAGCCCTGCTGGCGAAATGTGCCCGCTCACCAGACGGGGAAAGAGCCAATCCCCAGCGATTTGAAGTGCGTCTTGCGTTGCCCAATCAACTCGTGAAATGGCTGGAGTTCGGCGTTGATACGGTGCCTTGGGATGGGACCACCGGCCAACTACTGTATTTTCTGGATATCACCGATCGCCATCACGCCGAAATGGAAACCCGTGCTGCGATCAGCCGCCAACAAGAGCTCAATCAACTGCGTTCGCGTTTTGTTGCGATGACCAGCCACGAATTCCGCACGCCTCTGGCCGCCATATTGTCCGCACAGGATTTACTCAAGAGTTATGACCAGCGCTTGCCGGCAGCGGAAAGAACCGAGCTGCTGGACATCATCGAGTCAGGCGTCAATCGAATGACGGGTATGTTGGAGCGCGTGTTGCTATTGGGTCAGGTGGACGCCCATATGCTTGAGTTCAAACCCCAAACACTCGATGTGAAGGCGCTGTGCCGCCAGTTGCTGGAAGAAGCCCAAACCCAGTGGCCGGATCGCCAAACCAATTTGAGATTGGAATTTTCTGAAAAACTGCAGGAGGGCCAGTACGACGGGAACTTGCTGCGGCACATTTTTGGCAACCTTCTCTCCAACGCCATCAAATATTCGCCAAACGGTGGCGATGTGTGCCTGAAGGTCTACCGCCAGGGTGGGCAGACACTGTTTGAAGTCTCTGACAGCGGCATCGGTGTCCCGCAAGGGGAAGTGGACCATCTGTTTGACGCATTTCACCGGGCCAGCAATGTGGGCGCTATCCAAGGCACTGGGCTAGGTTTAGCGATCGTTAAACAAGCTGTCGATTTGCATGGAGGCACCATTTCGGTGACCAGTGTGATAGGGCGAGGGACATGTTTTACGGTGGCATTGCCCACGGTGAGCTAGTAGTTTTAGTGTTTGCAGCGCCCTTTCCTGGCGGCTAACTTGTCGGTTCCAGCAGACAGGTCAAGCTATTGATTTCATTGGGTTTTATTTTTGCCTGGGAACGATTGTCGGAAAATTCAGACAATTGTAGGCGCGGCCATTTTCCTAAGTGTTTGATTTCATTGAGTATTCAGATTGGCATGATTGTTGAGTGTAGAGATGGGTCAAACCAACAAAGAGTCTGCCATGCACCTGTTAGTGAATCACGGAACAACAGCCATCCTCTTGGTGGCGCAAGCTTTCCTCGGGACTTTGGTGATCGGCTTGGTGGTCGTTGGCCTGTTATGGACGACGACCAAGGTCAGCAACCTCGGCCACATTGATAGGGCATAGGCCTGGGCGTTGAGAGCGCTGTCAATCGGCGCCGTAGACAAACGACGCTTTCGGCCGACGTTAGTCTTTGGAGCCGGAAAGCGCAGGATTTGGAAGAAACTGGTCCAACACAGTGCGAAGCTGAGCTAGCGAAAACGGTTTGGTCACGTAAGCGCTCGCGCCCAATTTGAGCGCTTCATCCAGGCGCTCGGGTTCTGCGCTGGCCGACACAAAAATGAAGGGAATCTTCCTTAAATTGGCATCCAACTGGATGGCTGCTAGTACCTGCATGCCGCCAAGTTCAGGCATCGTCACGTCGCAAAAAATCAGATCGGGCACATGAGCTTTCAGGATTTTCAAGGCGGCGCGACCATCGGCGGCTTCGATTACTGTATGGCCTTCGAGCTTGACAAAACGCAGCAGGTTGGCGCGGATGGAGGGTTCGTCTTCAATGACCAAAATTTGAGCCATGGTGTTCTCCTAAATTCGAACCACAAAACACGTGCCTGCGCCAGGATTGGCGTGCACAGTGAGGGTTCCGCCGTGGAGTTCCACAGAGTTTTTGACCACGGCCAGCCCCAGGCCTGTGCCTTGAATGTCGCCCACATTGCTGGCCCGGTGAAAAGGCTCAAACAGATGCGATATCTCATTGGGCGGGATGCCAATGCCTTGATCAGACACGCGGAATTCAATTTGCCCCTTGGATTCGGAGACTTGAAAACTCACTTGGCCGCCTTGCGGTGAATATTTGATGGCATTGGAGAGCAGGTTGCCAAAAATATGACGCAATAACTTTTCATCGAAGACTCCTGTCACAGAGTTTTCCGGGAACATTGTCACCACTTGGCACAGGGCCTGGGGTGCTTGGGCGCGGGCTTCTTCAACCAGGCGCTGGCATAGCCCTACCAACTCTATTGGTTTGGGCTGAAACTCCAGCATGTGGGCTTCCGCTTTGCCCAACAGCAAGACGCGATCAAGCATACGCGTCATACGCTGCACGCTAGCTTCGATGGTGGCGATGATTTCTGATTTTTCGTCTGCTGGCAGGCGATCACCGTAATATTTCACCAGTTCCGCTGAGGACAGGATGATGGCCAGTGGCGTGCGAAATTCATGGGACGCTACCGAGATGAATCGCGCTTTCATGTCGTTCAACTCTGACTGTTTCTTCAGTGCGATACGTTGCTCCATTTCGGCGGCGAGACGCGCTGTAGCGTCGACGACAAACATCAAAGTGGCATCGCGTTTGGCCCATTCGATTTTCACGGCCGACAGTTCCAGCGAACGCACTTCGCCGTGTTGGGTGATGATCCGGAAGCCGTAAAAGGGCTCCACCGTTTCGCCGCGTAACCTGCGCTGGTGGCGGTCGATCATGATGGATGCGTCGTCAGGGTGTACTGTGGCGCTGAAAGGCTGCGACAACAAATAATCCAGCGGGTGGTCCACGATACGCACGAGGCTGGGGTTGGCGAACACCATGCGTCCGTCTTGCACCACCACCACACCCACGCCGACTTTTTCAATCACTGTGCGGTAACGCTCCTCTGACTTGCGCAATTCGTCGAGGGCCTGATAACGTTCAATCGCACTGCTGACGTGATTGGCAACAAAGGACAATATCCCGGCGTCGGAGGCGCTGTGCTCTATACCCGGCTCGTAGCCCTGCACAGCCAGCACGCCGCCAATGTTCCCTCGGATTTGCATGGGAACACCCAGCCAACTGGTGAAGGTCATGTCGCCACTTCCCTGGGTGACTTCGCCGCTGGCTTCGAGCTCCTTGAGCCTTTGCGCGTCAATGCGTTGTGGTTGCGCGGTGCGAAGTACAAACTCAGTTAAACCCCGCCGGTAGGGCACGTTACTCAGTTGCAAGGTGTCGCCATCACGCTCGTCCACGTAATAGGGGAAATCTTTGATGTGTTTGACAGGATCGTAGAGGCACACATAGCAGTTTTTGGCGTAAAGCAACTCCCCGAGCAGGGCGTGCACGGACTGCAAAAAATCATAAAACGACAAATCTGCTGCCGCGCGTTCGGCAATGCGGTAAAAAACCCGTTGCAGGGTTTCTGCCTTTTTCTGCTCAATAACCTCAAGCGCCTGTTCGCGTGTTCGTTGCGCCAGCCATAAATTGGCTGAGGACTCCTGCTCCTGCTTTTGCGCTTGCAGGGCCTGATATTTTTCCAGCAAGGTTTGATGTTCAAGGCGCAGTTGTGCCAATTCTGTGTCTTTATCCTTGCTGGTTTGGGCTTGCATGGCGATGCGGCGGCAGTGGCTCTTGTTGCGACATTCAAGAGCTCAACCGTAAGCCCCCGATATGGCGTAGTCTCGCATAGGCCAATGGGCGGCAAGTGCCATGGCCTGCGCCAGAGCCGTCATGAAAAGGCCTGGGTTTGACAAAGTGGCGTTCGCAAAGACGCGGGGGACTCGGGCACTATTGCATACCTGCGGCTGAGACCAGGTTCAGATTGGGGCCCATTGTGCGAGTAACTGCCTTTTGAGCCGACATGTGGGCCAGGCTGCGACTATTGGGTCCATAAGGTTTGGACCAACTCAGATTGCCGGGCGTAAGGTCGGTGGACAGATCCAGAGGATTGGGCGCCGACGCAACAGCGGCTATGGCGAGCACGATGATCAAGGCCACAGCGATCACAACAACATTCAACAAGATCAACATAAAACCACCTTTTGTAAGTTTGACGAGCGGTACAGTCAAATTCACTCAAGATGTGTGCCAGAAAAAATAGTCAATCAGATCAATAGCTTAGTGAATTCCACCGATTTCAAGTTGTCGGCGTTTCCAGACAAAAAGTAAGGTTGATTAAAAATAATCAATAAAATCAATGACTTGCATTGTCGGGCGAAGCCGACAAATTGGCTGCGATTTTCAGTCCACGCTTTTCAACAGGCGCTTGAGCGCATGGTCTTCAATGCCCCTGTCTTTCAGACTCTCCAGCGTCTGGCGCGCGTAGTCCAGTGTCGTGCCATAACGACCCTGTGCTTCTTTGAAAATCTGCCGATATCGCTCGGCACTGAGTTCGCCCGTAAAGTTGCTGCTCCTGCGTGACAGGGTGAAGGCCAGCGCCTGCACAGTGCCGCCTGGCGTGGCGCAGGGCAGCCACTTGGGGTCATACACACCGGTCACCATTTCGCGAAGCCAGAGTTTTTGCAGCACCTCGTCACCGTCTTTGCGACGCACCCGCAGCACCATGCCCTGGCAACTGCCGCCGCTGAGCAGGGCGAAAACGAGGCCGGGCACCTCCGGCGTGCCCCGGTTCACGCGGCTCCACATCTTCAAGGCGCGATGCCAGCCATGTACCTTGGCCGGGCGCTGTTCGGCCACTTCAAAATCGGGTCGCCAAATCAAGGATGCATACCCAAACACCCACAAATCGCTTTGGCCGCCCCAGGCGCGGCGCGTATCCTCCAGCATCGGTGCAGGGTCCCGAAGGGGTGGCGGGTACCAGTCGGTTTTGGCGTAAAAGGCGGGTGCTTTCATGGTATGGCGCAGTGCTGGCAGATACTTTAACTTGCCAACCGAATGTTCAACTCGGCCACCCAAGGTCCGTGAGGCCTGTAACCCGCTGGTAACTATCGGGCGTGAGCTCCGGGCGATTTGGATGTACGATGGGTCTGTAATTTAGTTACATAAAAATTTGCGTCAATTAAGGCATTGGTTACTATGACCCTTCATGCTGCGGTGTGGGCTGTCACCCAAAGAATTGCACAGAAAAGTGCCGTCACCCGCGCGGCCTACCTGGCGCGCCTTGATGCTGCCGCCCAGCGCCCACGGGGCAGCGACCGCATGGGTTGCGCCAACGTGGCGCATGCGGTGGCGGCGATGCCGGTGAACGACAAGCTCAGAATCGTCGCCGAACGCGCGCCCAATATTGCCATCATCAACGCCTACAACGACATGCTCTCGGCGCATGCGCCCTTGCAGAATTACCCGGACATCATCAAGGATGAAGCCCGCAAACACGGTGCTACGGCGCAAGTAGCCGGGGGTGTGCCTGCGATGTGTGATGGTGTGACGCAGGGCACTTCGGGCATGGAGATGAGCCTTTTCAGCCGTGACGTGATTGCCATGGCCACGGCGGTATCCCTCAGCCACGATATGTACGACGGCGCTTTGCTTTTGGGTGTGTGCGACAAAATTGTGCCCGGCCTGCTCATCGGCGCTTTGCATTTTGGCCATCTGCCTTGCGTTTTTGTACCTGCAGGCCCCATGACTTCGGGTCTCTCGAACAGCGAAAAATCGAAAGTCCGCGAGAAAGCCGCGCAGGGCCTGGTGGGCCGCGCCGAGTTGCTGGAAGCCGAAAATCAGGCCTACCACGGGCAGGGCACCTGCACTTTTTATGGCACCGCCAACAGCAACCAGATGTTGCTCGAAGCCATGGGCCTGCACGTGCCCGGAACAGCCTTTGTCAATCCAGGCGCTGCGTTGCGTGAAGAGTTGACCCGCGAGGCTGTGCGCACAGTGGTGGGCATCACGCAGCGGCAACGTTTCAGCCCTATCGGGCGTGTGGTGGACGAGCGCTGCATCGTCAACGCGATGGTGGCGTTGCTGGCGACTGGCGGCTCTACCAACCACCTGATCCATTGGGTGGCCGTGGCGCGCGCGGCCGGGTTGTTGATCGACTGGAATGATTTTGCCGAGTTGTCCGCCGTGGTGCCGCTGCTGACACGCGTCTACCCGAACGGCAGTGCCGATGTGAACCAGTTTCAAGCCGCAGGTGGCCCCGGTTTAGTGATCCGGGAATTGCTGGATGCGGGGTTGATGCATGCCGATGTGTTGACCGTGCGGCCCGGTGGTCTTCGTGAATTCTGCGGCATTCCCGAGGCTCACAAAGATGCGGCTGCACCCAGCGCTTTGGTGTGGCGTGACGCTGGAGAGTCGAAAGACGATACGGTGGTGCGCGCCGCCTCCAGCCCGTTCAGCACGACCGGTGGCCTGATGCTGCTCAAGGGGAATCTGGGGCGCAGCGTGATCAAGGTCTCCGCCGTGCCGGAAGACTCTCACGTCATCGAAGCGCCGGCCAAGGTGTTTGATACGCAGGAAGATTTGCTCATGGCCTTCAATTCCGGTGAACTGGAGCGCTCTTGCCTGGCGGGCGCCGCCAAGGGCGTGGTGTGTGTCGTGCGGTGGCAAGGCCCGCAGGCCAACGGCATGCCAGAGCTGCACAAACTCACGCCGCCTCTGGCCGTGTTACAGGGCAAGGGTTACCGTGTGGCGCTGGTGACCGACGGCCGCATGAGCGGGGCGTCGGGCAAAGTGCCAGCGGCCATTCACGTCTCGCCCGAAGCCAAAGTCGGAGGGCCGCTGGCGCGAGTGCGTGATGGCGACCTGATTCGCCTGGACGCGGTGGCGGGTACCTTGCAGGTGTTGGCCAGTGACGTTGATTGGGCAGCGCGGCCTCTGGCCACCATGCCGCAGGCATTGATCGATGGAAACGGCCTGGGCATGGGGCGGGAGTTGTTTGCGGGGATGCGCAAAAACGCATTGACCGCCGAAGAAGGTGCCTGCACCTGGTTGTAATTCCTTGTCCGCATCATCCGTGAACGTCGCTGCACCACCTGGACGTTTTTTGCACCGTCTGTGCCGGTGCACCTTCGCGGATGATTGGAAAATGGCATGGGCCCTCCCTGATGACAACGATTCGAATTCGAGGAAAGAGAACATGGAAAAATTCACATCGCGCCAGGTGATGCAGGACGCGCCGGTGATCCCGGTGATTGTGCTCAACGATGTCGCACATGCCGTGCCGATGGCACGGGCGCTCTTGGCGGGCGGCGTCCGAATGCTCGAAGTGACGCTGCGCACGGCGCAGGCGCTGGCGTGTATCGAAGCCATCGCCCGCGATGTGCCCGAGGCTGTGGTGGGCGCAGGCACGGTGCGCAGCAGCGCCGATGCGCAGGCCGCTGCGATGGCGGGCGCGCGTTTTGCGGTCAGTCCTGGCTACACGCCGCAGGTGGGCAAGGCCTGCAAGGATCTCGGCCTGCCGCTGCTGCCAGGTGTCGCCACAGGCAGTGAAATCATGATGGCACAGGAAGACGGATTTGCCGAGCTGAAGTTTTTTCCGGCAATGCAGGCCGGTGGCGCGGCAATGCTCAAAGCCTGGGCCGGGCCTTTTGGTGATGTGTCGTTTTGCCCCACGGGTGGGGTGACCCAAAGCAATGCTCCCGAGCTGCTGGCGCTGCCTAACGTGTTGTGCGTGGGCGGTTCGTGGCTCGTGCCCGCAGAGGCTTTGCACCAGGGCGACTGGGCGTACATCACCCAGTTGGCACGGGATTGTTTACAGCTCAAAAAGTAGTGTTAACTTGCAAGTTAACATTAGATGAGGGCGTTGAGAATGCTTAGTTTAAAACTAATTTATTGAAAATTTTCGTATATTTTTAGTACAAAAATACAACTAAATTAATAGCAATATACTAAATATATAAGAGACCTAGTTGCGAAATATTCTTTAATTTATATTGTAAGAATAGTTATTTGAAATTCTGAGGTTTCTCAATCCTGCGTCAAGCGCCGTGTCGCAGCAAACGCCATGCGGTAGGGTAGCAACTGCAAGAGTTTCATCATGTAGGTGAATCGTTTGGGAAAGTGGATTTCAAACTCACCCCTCGCCCAACCCTGCAAGATGTTCTGTGCGGCTTTTTCGGGCGTGATGAGCGCAGGCATGGTGAACGTGTTTTGCGCGGTCAGCGGTGTCTCGACAAAACCTGGATTGATGAGCGACACACCAATGCCTTGGGCATGCAAATCCAGATACAAAGTTTCCGCCAGATTGATCAGCGCCGCTTTGGTAGGCCCGTAGGCCAGGCTCTTGGGCAGGCCCCGGTAACCCGCGACACTGCCGACCAGGCTCAGGTGCGCGGGCGCATCGTTGCCACGTTGTCGGCGCGTTAAAAAATGGGGCAACACAGCGTCTAGCAGCATTAATGCGCCCGTGTAGTTAACTTGCAGGTGACGCTGCATATCGGCCAAGTCCATCGTGGCGGCGCCCATCTCGTGGTAGTGGCCTGCGCAATACACCACATGGTGCAGCTCGCCTTGTTGCAGCACCCGCTCTGCCGCCTGCTTCACGGCGTTGGCGTCGGTCACGTCCAGCGGCAAAGCCGAGGCAATCGGATGCGCGGCCACAAAGGCCTGCAGGGCATCGACCTGACGCGCCGATACGATCACAATCGCGCCCTGCGCATGCAGGGCCGAGGCGGTGGCTCGGCCAATGCCGCTGGAAGCGCCCACCACCCAGACCCGGCGGCCTCGCCAATCGGTGATTCTCGGGTTCAGTGCCATGGTGTCACCGCTTGGGCTGTTTCGTAAAGGACAAGGTCACTTCTCCGAGCCGAAAGCCAAATTTACGCATGGTGGCTTTGTTGAGCATGACCGTGTCATCGATCAGGTACATCCAGTCGTCAAACTGCACTTCGTACACTTTGCCATCGACTGGCAAGGCCATGGTGTAGGTCCAATGGAAAGCGTTACCACGCTGCTGCCCCAGTGCTTCACCCACCACGTCGTCAGCGCGTCCGGTGAATTTGCCATCCGGCAGCTTTTTCAAACGCCAGATGCGTTTTTGTTTCGTACCGTCGGAGTAGGTGAAGTCTTCATCCAGCACGCCGTCCTCACCTGTCCAGGTGCAGTTCATCACCACGGTAAAGCGTTTGACGACAGCACCCGAGCGGTCGGTGAAAACGCCATGCGCATCGAGCCTGCCGTTGAAATAGTCGCGCAGTTCCAGTACGGGTTTTTCACTCACGTAATCGTTGATACTTTGGGTGCTGCAACCCAGCAGAGACAACGCTACTGCGGCCACAGCCAGCGTGCTGCGAAGTTTGAATGGGGGTGACGGGATCCAGGGAAATGAAGCGGTTTTCATGGCGATGAAGGTGTAGATGAAGTTGAGGGTGTGAGTGGGGGTAACGGGTCGGGCCGGATGATCAACCCATACAGCGCGACGGCGGCGAGGCTTTTGAGCACGCAGGGCAAGAGGCAGTAGGCGTACGACAAGGCCTGTAAGGCCGATGGATCACGTGCACCAGGGCTGTAGCCAAGCCACTGCAAAAGCGGGAGGGCCACGCCAGCGGCCAAGGCCAAATTCAACTTGGTGGCAAAGTTCCACCAGCCGAAATACGCGCCTTCCGCGCGACCTTGGTCGCCTGCTTTGGCAATGATGCCGGCCAACATGGCTGCGGGTAGTGCCAGATCGCTGCCCAGGGCGACGCCAGACAACACGCAAATCACCAAAAATGCGGTAGTGTCGCCGGCGCCCAATTGCAGCGCCCACAGAAACACGGCAATTGACAACACCATGCCGATCAGCCAACTGCGCGCCAGGCCGATGCGTTTGACAACCTGCAGCCACAGCGGCATCGACAAAGCGCCACACAGGAAATAACTGCCCAAAAAGAGCGGCTGGCTGGCAACGCTGGCCTGCAGCCGGTCTTGCACAAAAAACAATACCAAAGTCGCAGGCACAGCGCTGGCGATGCCGTTGAGCAAAAAGACCAACATCAGCCGCCGAAACGCCGGGATGCGCCAGGGCCGCAGCAGGGCGGGCGCGCCTGTCAACGCAGGCGGCGGCGATGTGATATTGCCATTTTCACGACTGACCCCGCTTGGCCGTGCCACTGGTGTACTGACTACCGAAGGCTGGATGCTGCGGCTCCAGGCCCACCAGCCCAGCACCAAACTGCCGCAAAAGATTGCCACCATGGCTGGCAAACCCAGCAAGGTGGGTGCCACGGCGGCCAGTACCACCCCGGCCAGGCCCAGACCTTCACGCCAGGCGACGATGCGGCCACGTTGGGCCTCGTCGCCACCCAGCATCGCGCCCCAGGATTGGTGCGCCACCGACAACGCGCTGTAGGCCGCGTAGGTGATGACCAACATCACGGCTGCCCAGCTCAGCAGCAGCGTGGGTTCGCGCGTTGGCGGTAAGAATAAAAGCCCAAAAGCGATTGCCAGCACGACCGCCGCCGCTGCGCCGAGTGTCAAAACCGCGCGAAGAGAGCGCGCAAACAGGCGGTCAATCAGTCGCCCCAGTAGAGGGTCAATAAAGGCGTCCAAAAGACGCGCACCCAAAAGCACCGCGCCCAAGGCCGAGAGCGCCACACCGTACTGCAAGGCATACAGGTTGGGCAACAAAACGTAGAGGGGCAAGGCGCAAAACGCCAGTGGAAAACCCAAAAGCCCATATCGCAGTCCGTCTCGGGCTTTGAAGGATGGGCTGCTGGCGCGAACGTCAATCATGGCGGTTTTCAGGCGTGTATTCTGTGCGGCATTGAGTGAAGCGTTCTGTACAGCGCTCAAGGCTGCGCAAGCTTCACGAGTTCAGCGCGCATCTTGGGCTCTGAGCTGGCGCCCGAGAGCCATATGCCAAAAAACAGGCGGGCAAATTCTGCATCGCGAACGTCGCCAACTGCTTTGCCATTGATCAAGAATGACGCGCCAGTGCCGGGCCGGTTGATGCCGGTGATTCGGTCGCCTGGTTTCACGTCGGGGAAGGCCTCGCGCATGGCTTTTTCCCAACGTGCTTCTTCAGTTTCGCTGATGCTGGTTTGCCGACGCATTTCGCCGATGGAACGTTTGGCAATCGCTTCGCTGGTGAAGTTACGCAGATAGGCCAGTTCCAGTGCGAAGCCATGTTTTTCATAGCCGACCGTTTTGAAGCCAGGGGCGACCCACAGGCTGGCGTTATAAATCGAAAACCCAAAAACGCTAAGTTTGGCGCGGCCTGCGAGCCTGGCTTCTGGCAAAACGTCGCGCAATTCTGCAGGGGCCACTTCGCTGGCGCTACTTGTCGGCGGGTTGGGCGTGGCGATGGTGGCAGAGGTCGCGGCATTGGCAATGGCCGAAGCTGAAAATAGAAAGAGGCTCGCAGCGCCAGTCAAAATAGCGCAAGCAGCTAGCGTTTTCATAGCTTTGGTTTGACCAGGGTGTATTGCACCAGATCGATGTCGCCGCAGTCAAACGCGGCTTCGCAGTAACACAAGTAGAACTCCCAGATGCGCATGAAGCGTTGATCAAAACCCAAGCCGGCCACCTCACTGGTGCGTTGCAAAAAGGCCGCACGCCAGCGTCGCAGCGTCTCGGCATAGTCTTTGCCAAAGGCCAGTTCCTCTTCCACCTCCAGCCCTGCAGCACGGGCCTGGCGACGAAACTCGGACGGGCAGGGCAAACATCCGCCTGGGAAGATGTACTGCTGGATGAAATCGGTGGACTGCGCGTAGCGTGCAAACAGGGCGTCGTCAATCACGATGCTTTGAATACACGCCCGAGCACCGGGTTTGAGCAGACGGCTTACGGTTTGGAAATACTCAGGCCAATAGGCTTGGCCCACAGCTTCCACCATTTCGATGGAGCAGATCGCGTCAAAAGCTTCGTCCTGGATGTCGCGGTAATCTTGCAGGCGCAGATCCGCGCGCTGGGCGCGGCCCAGTTTTTCAGCGGCCAGCGCCATGCGGCTTTTTGCGTACGCCAGTTGCTGGTCACTCAAAGTCACGCCAACAATCGACGCGCCAAATCGCGTAGCGGCCATTTCGGCGAGTGCGCCCCAGCCGCAGCCAATTTCCAGCACCCGGTCACCTATCTTCACGCGGGCCGCCTCCAAGGCGCGGCGCACCTTGGCGTTTTGGGCGCTTGCCAGCGGGCGCGTCAGGTCGCCTTCAAACCAGGCCGACGAGTAGTTCATGGTCTCATCCAGCCACAGGGCATAAAACGTGTTGCCCAAGTCGTAATGGGCGTGGATGTTCTTGCGGCTGTTGCTGCGTGAATTGTGGTTAAGCAGGTGTTTGATGCGGTACAGAAGTCGGCCCATCCAGGTGCCGTGGATCACTTCATCCAAGGTGCGCCGGTTGGCGATGAACACTTTGAGCAATTCGGTGAGGTTGGGCGTGCTCCAGTCGCCCGCGATGTAACTCTCGGCAAACCCGATGTCGCCGGATTTCAGCGCGGCTGTACAGACCTCCCAGTTGTGCAAGGTGATGCTGGCACAGAGCGCGGGAAGTCCTTGGCCCGCCTGGGCTTGCGGGTGTTCGCCAAAACGGCGCATGGTGCCATCCGGCAGCATCACGGTGAGCGCGCCGTGACGCAAACGCCCCAAAAGAGACATCATGGTTTTGGCGCTGGCTGGCGCGTTGCGGGGCAGTGCCAACGGGGCAGAGGGGGGGGCAGTAGCGGAAGTGGAGGACATGTCAGTAAAAGAAAAAGCAAAGAATTTTGTGAATTTGAGCGAATGTGGCGCGATCAGTCGATGTGACGGCCTGTCACAAAACGGATGGGCGGCGGCGGCTTGCCGAAAAACTTGACACGTTTGAGCCACAAACGCAGCGCCTGAAAATGGATGTGAAACACCACGCCCAGCGTCATCACCGGGTAGCGCCACACGGCCTTGGACAAAGCCGCCGGGGTGATGGGTTCGAGCATGCCGCTGACGCTGGTTTGCAAGAGCGGCCCTTCTATGTCGTCATAGTCGATACGCGCCACCGTGCGCTCTGTACCTGCGTGGTGCGCACGCATGAAGCGAAACCGGTAGCCGCCTTCGATATTGCAGAACGGCGAGACGTGAAACACTTTGGTCGCGGCGATTTCCTGGCCAAACTCGGGTGCGTCGAGCAAATAACAATGGCGCTCGCCAAAAGTGTTGTTGACCTCGACCACGATGGCCCGCAGGCTGCCGCTCTTTTCAGGGTGGTTGGCGTCGTGATCAAGGTTTCCGGCCCGATGGCAATACCAGAAACTCACCGGTTTGAAGGTAAAGCCCAAAACACGCGGGTAACAATGTAGCCAGACTTCACCCGTGGCGTCGTGAATGCCCTGGGCTTGCAGCAACGCATCGAGCCAGCCCAGTGCGCCACCTGCTTGGGCGCTGCGACCATCGCCGTGGTCGGCATCATAAAAACTGATCGGCGCCAGCCGGTTGATGGCCAAAGGCTGGGAGTTTGTCAATTGGCATTGGGCCAAGCTTCGCATCGGCAACATCAAGAAATAGGTGGCATAGGCAAAGGCGTTGCGTGCCGGGCGCAGGCGTGTGTGGCGCACGGTGCCAAAACCGATCAAGGGCGTGTTAAGTGACGCGTTAGACGACGCGTTAAAGGGCGCGTCCGAGGGCGCGGTTTTGATGGGCGTGTTCATGCTGCTTTACGCTGTGATTGCGCCATATCGGCCAGCAATTGCCGGGCTGCGCCCACACCTGCTTTGAGGCCGTCTTCATGGAAACCGTAACCCATCCATGCCCCACAAAAATAGGTGTTGAGTTGGCCTTGCAGCCAGGGCATTTGTCGCTGGGCCTTGATGGCGGCGAGGTCAAACACCGGGTGGGCATAGTCAAACTCACCCAGGATGTGGCGCTCGTCGATCGGCCGCCGCGAATTAAGCGACACGACCACCGCCTGTGCCCAAGGCAGCGGCTGCAAGCGGTTGATGAGGTAATGCAGGCAGACTTGTTCGTGTTGTGCCTGTTGATCCCCGCGCGTGCCGGCAGTCTGCGCGGCGGCGCGCTCATAGTTCCACGCTGCCCAGGCGCTGGTGCGTGTGGGCAAGACCGAGGTGTCGGTATGCAACACCGCGCGGTTCGGCTGGTAACGGATCGTGCCCAAGGTGCGCGCCTCCATCGCTGAGGGCGCGTGCAGCAAGGCCAGCGCCTGGTCTGAATGGGTGGCGATGATGACTTTGTCGAAACGCTCCTGGCCGCGGTCGGTGGCAATCTGGATGCCGCCATGTTCGCCCCTGCCCGCAACGCGCGTGATCTGGCGAACAGCGGTGTTGAGACGTTTATCCTGCAGTTGCGCAATGATTTTGTCAACGTAATGGCGGGCGCCGCCGGCCACCGTCCACCACTGGGGCCGCTGGCTGATTTGCAGCAGGCCATGGTTGTGGCAAAAGCGAACCATGGTGGCGACCGGGAATTCGAGCATCTGTTGCGTGGGGCAACTCCAGATGCAGGCCATCATTGGCAAAAAGTACCAGTCGCAAAAAGCCTTGCCAAAGCGGTGTTCGCGCAGAAAATCGCCCAACGGCTGGCGCATCCCGGCGTCGCTGTCGGTGGCGTCCGGGTTCGTCGTCAAACGCAAGGCCAGGCGCGTGGCCAGTTGGTTAAAGCGCAACAGGTCGGCCAGCATGCCCATAAAGCGCGGGCTCAAGAGGTTGCTGCGCTGGGCAAACACGCTGTTGAGGCTGGTGCCACTCCACTCCAGCGCGCGCACGCCATCGGCGCGCAGGGCCTGCACGGAGAACGACATGTCGGACTTGGCCAGCGGCACCTCCAAGGCTTTGAAGAGTGCGATCAGCTCAGGGTAAGTGCGTTCGTTGAGCACCAAAAAGCCCGTGTCCACGCCGTGGGTCACCGGGCCTTGCGCCGTCGGCAAAGTGACATCTACCGTGTGCGTATGGCCGCCAAAGTAGTTGCCGGCTTCAAATAAGGTGAGCTGCACTGCGCCAGCACCGTCGCGCACAAGCGTGTGGGCGGCCGCCAAACCGGCGATGCCGGAGCCGACGATGGCGACTTTCATGCCGACACCCCGTCCAAGGCCGGGCGCACGCTGTCAAGGCTCAGCTTGTCCGACTCACTAAAGAAGCAAGTAAAGGCGAGTGCACCAAAAATCAAAATAAACTGGCTAGTCACAATTGAACTATACAGTAAATTTTGGGGCAATCATTCGCAATTTGACTCAAATGGTTATAATTCGACCATGGCCACCAACAATGTTGTAAAAGTCTCTTTCAAAGAGCAAATGATCCAGGCGCGTGAAGACGCGATCATCCAGTCGGTCAACCGCCTGTTGGCCGATAAGGGTTTTGATGCCATGACGGTCGACGAAGTCGCCGCCGAAGTTGGCATTGCCAAAGCCAGCCTGTACCGCCATTTCCCCAGCAAGGAAGACCTGGCCTGCGCCGCGATGGTGTTTGTGATGCGCCGTGCCCAGACGTTTTTGGACGAGGTGCGAGAGGACAATTCGCCTGTTGAAAAGTTGCGCGCGGTGGTGCGCTGGACGATGCGGCTCAAGCTCGCAGGCGAGATGCCCTCCTTGCCCAGCCAGAACTCCCGCTTGCGAGCGACCCTGGTTGCCAGCAAAGATTACATGGATGGCCTGGTCGATGTCGCTGACCGCTTGGGCGTGTGGATTACTGCCGCCCAAGCTGCAGGCAGCATCAATCCCCAATTGCCCCCTTTGGTGGTGCTCTACACGCTATATGCCCGCGCCTGCGACCCCGTGCTGGAGTTCCTCAAAATGGGCCAGCAGTTCACCGATGACGAGATGGTGGATCTGGTCACCAGCACCTGTTTTGAAGGCCTGGCGACGCGAGCTTGAGTCGGGGTAACGGGGTTGCGATGGTTGGCGATGGTTTGCCGCAGCAGGCAGCATACATATTTGTTAACACGCATGTTAACAAACGGTCAGAACTATTAAAAATAGCTGAAGAAAATTAATTTAAAACGAAATAATGACCAAATAGTGTCCTTATTTGGTATATATTTAATAGCAAAATAGGTCTATATTACGAGACCTGGCGCCAATTATTTCCCATAGTTAGTTCGTAAATTAATTTATTTTAAGTATCAGCACGGATCCAAGTCATGCCCGCTGGATCAGCTCAATTTTGTAACCATCCGGGTCCGTCACAAAAGCGATCACCGTGGTGCCGCCTTTGACCGGGCCTGCCTCG
>JANOXL010000420.1:0-11560 GCA_031418395.1 Rhodoferax sp.
TCGGCGTCGGTACTCATCCAGTCATGCGGGTGGGTGGCGCGTTGTTTGGCGGGCAAGAGCGGAAGCAAGGCCGCGAGCGAATAAATTGAAAAACCCTGACCGGGCGGCAAGAGCAGCGTCTCGCCATGCAACTCAAAAGAATCGCCAACTTGCGCCCCACACATCACACGCGCACCGGGCGGGGCCACGACTTCGACACGCAGGTCGAACAGTTCAAAGGAGTCGTCCGACAGGTGTGCGGCAGGTGTGGCGGGTGTAGCTATGGGCATGGGCATGGGGCTTGGCGTGGCGTGTAGGGTGGGCTTGGAGGACATCCTGCTGAGGCTCGGGTATAAACGACGCAAATGCTCATTTTGAACGAAGTTGCAAAGACCTTTGGCGGACACCGCGCGGTGGACGGCGTGACAGCCACTGTGCCGCAGGGCTGCATTACCGGGTTGATTGGCCCCAATGGCGCGGGCAAAACGACGCTTTTCAACTTGCTCTCGGGCGCACTGACGCCCAGCGCAGGCAGCATCACACTGGAGGGTCAGACGATCAGCGGGCGTCGGCCTGACCAGGTATTTGCCGCCGGCCTTGCGCGCACCTTCCAGATTCCACGCCCGTTCCCGCAAATGAGTGTGCTGGAGAACGTGATGCTTGCGCCCAAGGGGCAAACCGGTGAGCGTTTTTGGTCCAACTGGCTGACCCCGCAACGCGTAGCGCAAGAGGAGCTTGGGGTGGCAGAACAAGCCCGTTACTGGCTCAATTTTGTGGGCCTGGATAAACTCGCCGCCGAGCCAGCAAGGGTTTTGTCGGGTGGCCAAAGAAAATTGTTGGAACTGGCTCGTGTGATGGTGGCCAAGCCGAAAATTGTGCTGCTCGATGAACCCGGCGCGGGTGTGAACCCTGCGCTTTTGGACGTGATCGTCGACCGCATCCGGCAACTTCACCAGCAAGGCGTGACGTTTTTCATCATCGAACACAACATGGATTTGGTGGCTTCACTGTGTGAGCCGGTGATGGTGATGGCGCAAGGGCGTTTGTTGACATCCGGTCACGCCCAAGACGTGTTGCGCGATCCGCGCGTGGTGGAGGCGTATTTGGGTGATTCAACCGTGGACGCAGCCTCTTGAGCGCCGCACTGGTGATCGACCAGGTCGAGGCCGGCTACGAGCCCGGTCTGCCGATTGTCAAAGGCGCTTCGTTAACGCTGGGGCAGGGCGAAATATTGGCAATTCTCGGCCCCAACGGTGCGGGCAAATCGACTTTGGTGAAGGCCGTGGCGGGTGTGGTCACCATCAGCGCTGGCCGCGTGAGCCTGAGCGTGAATGGCGTGTTGCAAGACATCACCCAGGTGCCGGCACATCAACTTTGCGGGCGTGGCCTGGCCTTTGTGCCGCAATCTGAGAACGTCTTTGCCAACTTGACCATCCGCGAAAACCTGGAGCTGGCAGCGGCCTTGCAAAAGGTCGATAGACGCCAGCGTTTGCCAGCGGTGTACGCCATGTTCCCCGATCTGGAGCGCCAGCGCACGCTCCTGGCAGGGCGTTTGTCAGGCGGGCAGCGCCAGATGCTGGCAATTGCGCGCGCCTTGATTCGCCTGCCATCCGTGCTGATGCTGGACGAGCCCTCGGCGGGACTCTCACCGCGCCTGGTGGCGGAGGTGTTTGACAAACTGCGTGAGATTCGCGACAGCGGCGTATCGGTGCTGCTGGTCGAGCAAAACGTGAAAGCTGCGCTGGCCCTGGCCGACCGCGCCGCGATTTTGGTTGAAGGGCGTGAACGGGTTGTGGCCACCGCGACGGCGCTCAAAAGCGACGGTCGCCTGGCCGAGCTGTATTTGGGCAAACATATCGCGTCCGGCGCGGTGGCGGTGGCCAGTGTGCCAGCCTCGGCAGCGCAGGTGCAGACATGATGTTGCAAGTGATTGCCGATGGTTTGATCGTCGGCTCCGTGATCTCGCTCGGTGCGATTGGCTTGACCATCACCTTCTCGATTTTGCGTTTCTCCAATTTCGGGCACGGCGAGCTGCTGGCCTGGGGCGCGTACATCGCCTTGAGCGCGGTGGCCTGGTTTACCGCTGTGGGTGGCAGTGCCGGGGGTTTGGCTGGCGCTAGCGGCGCGGCAGGCACAACGCCGACTGTCGCCACTTTCGCACCTTTGTCATTCGGCTGGCCACTTGTGCTGGCGCTCCTGGTCGCGATGGCTGGCACGGCTTTGATCGCGTTGGCGCTCGATTGGCTTTTGTTCAAACGCTTGCGGGTGCAGGGTTCCATCACGCTGGTGATCGCCAGTTTTGGCGCGGCCCTGGCGATGCGCAATTTGTTGATGTTTTTTTATGGCGGCATTCCCCAGTATTACGGCTCTGACCTGCAAATCGCCGTGGCCCTCGTGCCACGTAGTGTGGGCGGTGGCCTGCGCATCACACCCGACCAGATGTTTGTGCTGGCCCTCACGGCGGTCACCGTGACAGCCTTGCATCTGTTTTTGAGCCGCAGCACCCTGGGTCGCGCCATGCGCGCCACCTCGCAAAACCCGCAATTGGCGCGGGTCAGCGGCATTGACCCGGAATACGTGATGCGTGCCACCTGGGTGCTGGGGGCCTTGTTGGCCGCGCTGGCCGGGGTATTTGCCGGGCTCACCGTGCAGCTGCGGCCCACGCTGGGGTTGGATCTCTTGCTGCCGCTTTTTGCAGCCGTGATTCTGGGCGGCATTGGCTCGGTGTGGGGTGCCGTGATTGGCGGCCTGGTCGTGGGGCTGGCCGAGAGTTTTGCGGTGATGTGGATTGGGGCCGAATACCGCGCCGCCGCGTCCTTTGGGGTGCTGATCGCCATCTTGTTGGTGCGACCGACCGGCCTTTTTGCGGAGAAAACCGGATGAACCCCGGCGGCGATTTTTTCGGTCTTGCCACCGGGCTGTTGTCCGGATTGATCTCCTATGGCAGCTTCTTCCTGGTCTTCGCCAGCGCCTTCGCCATCATCGTGCTCGGGCTCAATCTGCAATGGGGTTACACCGGCTTGTTCAACGTGGGTGTGGCTGGTTTTGTCGCGATTGGGGCCTACACCTCGGCGCTGTTAACCACGCCAGAAGTCGCGGGGCGGGTCGGTGGATTCGGCTGGCCGGTGGCTGTAGGATGGCTCGGCGCCATGCTCACCACGGGTGTGGCCGGGCTGCTGGTGGGCACAGCGGCCTTGCGCCTGCGGCACGACTACCTGGCCATCACCACCTTTGGCATCGCCGTCACGGTGCAACTGGTGGCACTCAACGCGCAGTGGCTCACCGGCGGGCCGTTTGGTGTGCAATTCATCCCGAAACCGTGGCAGGGCATTTTTGGCACCGGCCTGGTGTGGACGCTGGTGTATCTGGCCCTGGTGCTCGCGCTCCTGGGGGTGGTCTATCAAGCGCTGGAGCGCCTGGTGCGTAGCCCCTGGGGCCGCGTGTTGCGCGCCATCCGTGAAGACGAAGAGGCGGCAGCGTCATTGGGTAAAAACGCCTTCAAATACCGCCTTCAGTCGTTTGTGATCGGCAGCATGTTGATGGGCCTGGGTGGCGCGGTGTACGCGCATTTTGTCGGTTACATCGCGCCCGAAGACTTTTTGCCGATCCTCACCTTTCAGCTCTGGGCCATGCTGATTGTGGGCGGCTCGGGCAACAACCGGGGCGCGGTGCTGGGTGCTTACCTGGTCTGGGGATTTTGGGCGATTTCAGGTAACCTGCTGCGCGGCCTGGTGCCGCAAGCCGAGCAAGCCCGCGCCGCTGCGCTGCAAGTGGTGTTGATTGGCGTGTTGATCGCGCTCATGCTGGTGCTGCGGCCACGCGGTTTGCTGGGTGAAGAAGTCGGTGTGTCGCGCCATGCAGGGCGAAAACCAGGAGAGTCCACCCCGAAGCAGGGTGACTCGCCTGATGCGATCGACCGAAATTAAGGATTTCCGAGGAAGTCGCGTTTGCCGATTTCAACGCCGTTGTGGCGCAGTATGTTGTAGACAGTTGTGATGTGAAAGTAGAAATTCGGCGTCGCGTGGCCCATCAGGAACTGTAGACCCTTGTAATGTGTTTCCTTGTCGCCGCGTTTGGTCACGATGGCTTTGTCTTCTGTACCGTCGATCTGTGCGGGCGTGAAGGTTTGCAGGAATGCAATGGTTTTCAGAACCCGTGCCTTCAGGTCGGCCAGCGTTTTTTCATTGTCATCGTAGGCTGGAATTTCCACGCCTGCGAGGCGTGCCACCACCCCTTTTGCGGTGTCGCAAGCAATTTGCACCTGGGTCGTCATGGGCAACATGTCGGGGAACAAGCGGTAGGCGGTGAGCGAGGCGTCGGCAATTTTCTTGGCGTCAATGTGGGCCTGCGCCTTGTCCAGAATATTGGACAAATTGCCCAAAATGTTGACAAAACGTGGCACGCTGGCCTGGTACATGGAAATGGTCATTGGAGCTCTTTCGGGGTAAAAAATAAGGGTTGCTAAATAGAGGTCAAGGTGAGGGTGAAGACGACAGTCGAAATCGGACAGCTGTGTCTTCAACAGGAAGAAGTTTTAGCCGGGTATGTTTTCAGATGGGCGTGGCGCGCGGTGGCCCGGTTTGGCCAAAATTTCAACATAAAACTGGCTGGCGCCAGCTTGCTTGAAGGCATCAATACGTTGCATCAACTCGGCTTCCACCACCGACTCGGCGGTCTCGGACGTAGCGCCAAAACGGCAGTCAAAATCCCAAAAATCAACCCCGGGCGGCAAGGCGCGGCGGCGCTCGCGCTTGAAATATTTTCGAATTTCATGTTTGGTGGCTTCGAGCAGGCGCTCCGGGTGTTTGCCTTCCGCTGCGAGCGGGAATGTTTTTTTCATCAGGATCCTTTTGCGGCGATGATACGTCGCTTGTGGGTCATTGACGATTGCCCGCAGCTTGCAGCCGCCTTTCGCTGCTAGACTGAAACGGCATCTCCCAGAAATAGAACGAGACAAGTCATGGAAGTTTTGCCTCATCAAATCAGGCGCACGTTTGTGCGACTCGCTGCCGGTGCGCGCCGTTGTGGATCAAATTGGTGGTAGACCTTGGCATCCAATTCGACTGAACCCAGCAAAGACGACATTGCCCTGCTGGAGCCTTTTGACCGGCTGGGCCTGGGGCAGATCACGCTGGCCAGCGGCGAGACGCAGGCACGTGCAGCGTTTGCGCACCTGGCAAAAGCCCGGGCTTGGGGCTTCGACACCGAATCGAAACCCACTTTTCGCGTCGGTGAGGTGTCAGACGGGCCGCACATTGTGCAACTGGCCACGCCCCAACACGCCTGGGTATTCCAATTACATGACGCGGGCTGTCGTGCCGTGGTGTCCGAGCTGTTGGCGCTGCCCAGCATTGCCAAGGCGGGATTCGGCTTGGGTGACGACAAAAAACGCATTCAGCAAAAATTTGGCGTGGCGGCCGTGGGTGTGCTGGAGCTCAACACCATTTTCCGCGAACGCGGCTACCGCAAAGAGATGGGCGTGAAAAGCGCCGTGGCGGTGCTCTTTAACCGTCGTTTCATCAAAAGCAAGAAAGCGGCCACCAGCAATTGGGCCAACGCGCACCTCACCGAGGCGCAACTGGTGTACGCGGCGAATGACGCCTATGCGGCGATCCGTGTCTATGAAGCGCTTGAAACGGGGCGTTGAGGCCTTCAAGACTATCATCCCACACCGCCCAAAGAACAACCCCCAAGGAGACAAGACCTATGCCAGTGAAAGCCCCATGCCTCAAACCCGTCCTGGTTCGCCGCGCGCTGCTGTCAGCGGCGCTGGGCGGCCTGTTGATGGTGACCGCCTGCGCCAACTTGCCCGGTGGCGCGAGCGACGCCAAACCGATGAACAGCGCCGCCTTGCAAAAGCTCGACAACGTCATCGCGGCCGACATCGCCAATGGCCGCTTGCCCGGCGCGGTGATGCTGGTTTACCGCGACGGCAAAGTGGTGCATCAGCGCGCCATGGGGGTCTTGAACGCCGAAACCAAGGCGCCTATGCCGGCCGATGGCATCTTCCGTATTTATTCGATGACCAAACCCATCGTGTCAGTCGGCCTGATGATGCTGGTGGAAGACGGCAAGGTGCGGCTGGACGACCCGATCTCGGTCTACATGCCCGAATTCAAAACCATGCAACTGGGTGTCGAGAAGAAAGACGCCAGCGGCAACATGGTGCTTGAGCGCGTGCCGTCGCCCCGTGTGCCCACGGTGCAAGACCTGCTGCGTCATACCGCGGGCATCACTTACGGTGTGTTTGGCAAGTCGCTGGTCAAGTCGGAATACCTCAAGGCGGGCATCCACAAAAACGAGATGAACAACACCCAGTTGGCGCAAACGCTGGCGGCTTTGCCGTTGGCCTATGTGCCCGGCACGATGTGGGAATACAGCCGATCGACCGATCTGCTGGGGTCGCTGATCGAACGGGTATCGGGCCAGACCCTTGGCGTTTACCTGCAGCAACGCATTCTGGGGCCGCTGGGCATGAAAGACAGCGGTTTCAACGTGCCGGCCGACAAACAAAACCGGATCGCCGAGCCTTTCAAGATCGACCCCGACAGCAAACAGGCGGTCAACCTGCTGAATTTGACCAAACCGGCCGTGTTTGAATCCGGCGGTGGGGGCATGGTTTCCACAGCGGCTGACTACCTGCGCTTTACCCTCATGGTGCTCAACGGTGGCGAACTCGACGGTGTTCGTATCCTGTCACCCCAAACCATCAAGAGCATGCACAGCGACCACCTGGGCGCTGATTTGATCCGCGCCAGCAAAGTACCGGGCGCCAGCACGGGTTACCTGCCGGGCCCTGCATTCGGTTTTGGCCTGGGTTACGCCGTGCGCATGGCCGATGGCGAAGGTGCCAACACCGGCAACGTAGGCGAGATCAATTGGGGCGGTGCAGGGGGCACCTATTTCTGGATCGACCCCAAAGCCAACCTGATCGCCATCTGGATGACGCAGGCCCCCGGCCAACGGGTGCACTACCGGCACATTTTCAAAAACATGGTGTACGGGGCGTTTTAAGGCGCGCGGCATAACGCCCATCGAATCGCCCATCGAATTGCTTGGCATCACCCGCATGAAACCGTTCTCAAGCGACCCCATCGGCACCCCGGGCCAGCCCTGGGGCCCGGCCGAGCTTGCCCAATGGCGCGCCAGGCAAACGCGCCAGCGCAGTTATGCCGATGACGTGCTGGCCGTGGTCAGGCGCATGGCGCAAGGGTTTGAAGTCATCCCCTACGGCGAAGTGACCTACGCGGGCGAACACTTCCCCCTGGTGGCGGTGCAAGCCGGCGCCTGGCAGGCGGGCTTGCCCGGTGTGCTGGTCACCGGTGGCGTGCACGGTTACGAAACCAGCGGCGTACAGGGCGCCTTGCAGTTTCTTGAACGCCATGCCGGGGCCCTGGCAGGGCGCGTTAACTTGTTGGTGGCCCCGTGTGTGAGCCCGTGGGCCTACGAGCGCATCCACCGCTGGAACTACGAAGCCCTAGACCCCAACCGCTCGTTTCGCAAACCCAGCCCGGCAACAGAATCTGCCGCGCTCATGCAACTAGTGGCGCCCTGGCTTGGCCAGTTTGCAGCGCACATTGACTTGCACGAAACCACCGACACCGACGAGACTGAGTTCAGACCGGCGGTGGCCGCGCGCGACGGCAAACTGTTTGTGCACGGCAGCATTCCAGACGGCTTTTATCTGGTTGACGATGCCGACAACCCGCAGCCCGGGTTTCAGCAGGCCATCATGTCGGCCGTGGCGGGGGTCACGCACATTGCACCGGCGGACGAGAGGGGCCAGATCATCGGCTGCCCGGTGGTGGCACCGGGAACCATTCGTTACCCGGTCAAGGCCTGGGGCCTGTGCCCCAGCATCACGGGTGCGCGCTACACCACCACGACAGAGGTGTACCCCGACAGCCCGCGCGTCACGCCCGCACAATGCATTGATGCGCAGATGGCCGCGGTACTGGCCGCCACGGCATTTGCAATCGAAGCTGGGCCCTAAACCGGGTCGAGATCGCGAATCAGGGTGACCACCTTGGTAGTGATCATGTCCACCGCCGGGCCGTTGGCGCCGTGCGGCAAGATCACATCGGCATGGCGTTTGGTGGGCTCAATAAACTGCTTGTGCATGGGGCGCACGGTGTCCATGTATTGGGTGATGACGCTTTCGGTGCTGCGGCCGCGCTCGGCAATGTCGCGCTGCAGGCGGCGAATAAAGCGCACGTCGGGGGCGGTGTCGACAAAAACCTTGAGCGACATCATGTCGCGCAAATCAGCGTCATACAGCGCAAACAGGCCCTCAATCACGATGACCGGCGCGGGCCGCACGGTGATCGTCTGGCCGGCCCGGTTGTCTTGCGCAAAATCGTAGGTGGGCATCTCGATGGGCTCGCCACGGCACAGCGCCCGCACATGCTGCACCATCAGCGGCCAGTCAAACGCCTGCGGGTGGTCGTAATTGGTTTTGCGGCGCTCATCCGGCGACAAATGGCTTTGGTCGCAGTAGTAGTCGTCCTGAAACACCACCGACGCCATCTGCGGCCCGATGGATGCCAGCACCTGGCGCGTGACGGTCGATTTGCCACTGCCGCTGCCGCCGGCTACGCCGATGACGAAGGGTTTGTTGCTGGATTTGCTCATGCCTAAGGCTTTGCAGTTTGCGCGACCTGCGGGTTCCGTCACGCTTGTGGCAAAGCGTTCAACTGATTTTTCAGCTTAGGCAAAGCCGTCTGGACGGTATCCCACACCCCGTCAAGGTTGATGTCGAAGTAACCATGCGCAACTCGGTGAATGATTGGGCATCGGCAATCGCTTGCCGCATGTGATCCAGATAGTCCGCCAGGCGGTTCATGGTCATACAGGCCGGGCTTCTTCGGCGACGATATTGCGGAACCTGGCGGGCAAGTCTTTGAGGGTGAGCACATCGACCGATACGCCCAAGAGCTCTTGCAGTTCGTCTTGCAATCCACCCAAGTCCAGCAGCGTGGTGCCGGGCAATGCGTCTACCAACAGATCCAGGTCACTGCCATCTTGGTCATCCCCCCTCGAGGCGGAGCCAAATACCCGCGGGTTGGTCACGCGATAACGTTCTGCAGCCTGGCAGACGGCTTCACGGTGCTGGCGGAGGGCTTGGGAGGGGCGCATGGCTTGGAGTTTAGCGGAGCCCCAGTTTGCGTGTCGAATCAAAATCGGATGCGCACAGGGCAGGGGACAGGTCAGTCAAGCCAAGCGGGGTGAACTGATACGCCAGCAGGTGGCGTACCTGGAAGTGAAGAAAGTGAAGGAAGTGAAAATGGGCGAGCGCAATTCGGCGCAGACGCATCTGCATGCGCGGCGCAAGGCTGCGGGAGGGGCCAAGGCCCAATACATATAGCCAAATTGGCATCTAGGTCACGTGAAATTTGCGTAATTAGCTACTAATACAGTAGCAAATGAAAGACCAAGACTTAGAACGAAGAACCCGCCTGGCTCATAAAAACCAGCTCCTGCGCGCTGGACGTGCGCCCCAGAATCGCGTTGCGGTGCGGGTAGCGGCCAAAGCGGTCGATGATGGCTTTGTGGCGCAGCTCGAAGTTCAGGTTGTCTTGTATGCCCAACTGCGTAAACAGCGCTACTGCCTGCGTATGCACCAGCGCGGACTCGCTGTGCATGTAGGGCATGTAGGCAAACACGCGCTGCGCTGCGGGCAGGCTGCTGTCAAGCCCACTGGCCACCAGCTCTTGCGCCAGCACCAGCGCCAGCGCGTCCTGCGCAAAGGCGCGCGGCGTGTCTCGGTACACGTTGCGCGAGAACTGGTCCAGCACGATGATCTCCGCCAGCCGCCCCTCGGGCGTTGCGCGCCACGCAAACAGCTCGCACCGGGCAGCTGACTCCAGCGTGTCGCCAAACCGCGCGCGGATGGTTTCGTCCAGCGCGGCGTCTTTGACGAAGTGCTGTTTGTGGGTTAGCTCTTTGAACCAGAA
This sequence comes from Rhodoferax sp., assembly GCA_031418395.1. GTDB lineage: Bacteria > Pseudomonadota > Gammaproteobacteria > Burkholderiales > Burkholderiaceae_C > JANYCG01. Next base: position 9,933 of record JANOXL010000420.1, read on the forward strand.
GTGGAGGATGGGTTGGGGTTGCATGGGGGATCAGTTCAATCTGTTCTTCCAATATCCTGGTTTGCGGTGTTGGTGTGCAATCGCCAATACCAACAGGTCAGCATCATCTTGCGTATAGACCACACTATAGGGAAAACGCCGCAGGCGGCAGCGGCGAATCAGTGGCGTCAGTGGGTGCCAGGCCTGGGGAAAGTTCTCGATGAGTTGGATCGTCTTGAGCGCTTCGATCAGGAAGGCGTCACCCAACCCAGGTGCCTGCCCTGCATACCAGGAGATGGCTTCGTCCAACTCGGCCTGCGCCGGCTCCAGCAAACGTACGCTCATGCGCGCTTGGTGTTCACTTGGTATTTGGCAATCACATCCGACAAAGCCATGGCCTTGATTTCACCGCGTCGATAAGCTGCTAGCCGGTCGCCGGCCTCCTTGGCCCATAGTGTGTCCAGCGCGGCATCAGGTTGATCCAGACTGTCCAGGATGCGCTCCACCACTTCCATGCGCTCTTCGGGGGGCAGGTTTGCGACTTGGGCGGTCAATGCTTCAGCGGCTTGGGACATGGAAACTCCAGAGGGGTTGGAAACGGATAAACGCCACTATAGCGTTGCCGTTCAAGTTTGCGAGCCTAGGACGCTTACACGAAGGCGCGCGGCGTGTCGCGGTAGACGTTGCGCGAGAACGAGTCCAACACGATGATCTCCGCCAGCCTTCCAGCGGCCATGGCGCGCCACGCAAACAGCTCACACTGCGCCGCTGCCTCCAGCGTGTCTCCAAACCGCGCACGAATGGTTTCGTCCAGCGCGGGGTCTTTGACGAAGTGCTGCTTGGTGGGTACTTCTTCGGACCAGACGTGGAGGATGCCCTAAATTTGATATTTGAGTACTACTGCAGGTGTCTCCGCTGCCTGACTACTTTTCGTGAAGGCCTTTGCCTCAACTGCTCGTAGTGGGTTTATTGGGTCAGAAGACGCTGCTCATTTGCATTTGATACTCGGCGATTTGCTGCCTCGTAAATACCTGCCCTCTAGATGCTCGCACGTTGTCTATTGCCAAGTTCGTAATTCCATCCAGATTGATTGATACAGACGATCTTTTTCGAAGTTCATCGGTCACACATTTCGTGAATGTTGCTCGCCAGAGATGTCCGTAAACCCAACGGTATTTGGGAGATTCAACGATGCGATCACGTAGAACTTTACTGGGCCGGTGTCTCATCACTACACCTCTAGCAATCAAATCAACCCTTGCGGCAGCAACTGACTTTTTGCAAATGACCCCTAAAGCGTTGTTCTTTATATTCAACTTGCATGTATTCCCATTTTTCACCAAGAAATACTGATCATTGAACTGTGCAACAAAGTCAATTAACGTCAGTTTCGACAATTCATCAGCTGCCAAGTTGAGGCGATTAACTACATTTCTGTATTTGCTCATACCGGCGCCGCCACTAAGTTGAGAGAGAATTTTTACTGCCTGCTTAAGGGTGAATAGATCGTTTTCAAAGCTATAGCCGAAGGAGTAAATAACATTTGGAATGCTGAACTTTGAAAATCGCAGCCCTTCGTAGTCGCTATCTACAATTGCAATCACATTAGAAATAGTTCTGCTTGCAATACCTTCGACATAAGGTAGGAC
>JANOXL010000421.1:0-32175 GCA_031418395.1 Rhodoferax sp.
GCTGCAAACGCCCCTGGCCGCCGTGCAGATGGGCCTGATCTATGTGAACCCGGAAGGCCCGGACGGCAAACCCGACCCGGTAGCCTCGGGCCGCGACGTTCGCGAAACCTTCGCCCGCATGGCCATGAACGACGAGGAAACCGTGGCCTTGATCGCCGGTGGCCACACCTTCGGCAAAGCCCATGGCGCAGGCGACACGAAACTGGTGGGCCCCGAGCCCGAAGCTGCCGACATCGCCCATCAGGGCCTGGGCTGGATCAACCAATTGCGCTCGGGCAAAGGCGCTGATACCACCACCAGCGGCATAGAAGGCGCCTGGAAGCCCAACCCCACCACCTGGGACAACGGCTACTTTGATACCTTGTTCGGCTACGAGTGGGAACTGACCAAGAGCCCGGCGGGCGCCCAGCAGTGGGTGGCCAAAAATGTGAAGCCGGAACACATGATTCCGGATGCGCATACGCCGCTCAAAAAGCACGCCCCGATGATGACCACGGCCGATCTTGCGCTGCGTTTTGACCCGGCTTACGAGAAGATTTCGCGTCGCTTCCACCAAAACCCGGCCGAGTTTGCAGATGCCTTTGCCCGCGCCTGGTTCAAACTCACCCACCGAGACCTGGGCCCGCGCACGCGTTACCTCGGCAAGCTGGTGCCCAGGGAAGAGTTGGTCTGGCAAGACCCGATCCCGGCGGTGGATCATGCCTTGGTCAATGCGCAAGATATCGCGCAGCTCAAGGCCACGGTGTTGGCGTCGGGCCTTAGCACCTCGCAACTGGTGTCTACCGCCTGGGCGTCGGCCTCGACCTTCCGCGCCAGCGACAAACGTGGCGGCGCCAACGGTGCGCGCATTCGCCTGAGTCCGCAGAAAGACTGGGCCGTGAACCAGCCTGCCGAGCTGGCCACGGTATTGCGCAAACTCGAGTCCATCCAACAAGACTTTAATCGGGCGCAAAGCGGCGGCAAGAAGATCTCGCTGGCCGACCTCATCGTCTTGGCGGGCGGCGCGGCGGTAGAAGCTGCCGCCAAAAAAGCTGGCCAGGACGTGAGCGTGGCTTTCACTGCGGGCCGCATGGACGCGAGCCAGGCGCAGACCGATGTGGACTCGTTCGCGGCGCTGGAGCCGGTGGCGGATGGCATGCGAAATTACGCCTGCGCTGGCCTCGAAGGTGTTGCCGCCGAGCTGTTGCTGGACAAGGCCCAACTGCTCTCGTTGAGTGCACCCGAGATGACGGTGCTGGTCGGCGGTTTACGGGCGCTGAATATCAACGTGGGCCAGACGCAACACGGCGTGTTCACCAGCCGCCCCGGCACCTTGAGCAATGACTTCTTTGTCAACCTGCTGGACATGCGCACGGTGTGGGGCAAGTCATCCACCGAGGGCGTGCTCGAAGGCCGCGACCGCAGCAGCGGCGCGGTGAAATACACCGCGACAGTGGTGGATTTGGTCTTCGGCTCTAACTCGCAACTGCGCGCCCTGGCGGAGGTGTATGCCACCGCCGACGCAGAGCCGAAGTTTGCGCAGGACTTCGCGGCCGCCTGGACCAAGGTGATGAGCCTAGACCGATTCGACCTGGCTTGATTGGGAAACCCGGTACCCGCCAGAACCGCCCGGCATCCCCCTGCACCCCGACGCGGCGCACCGGCCGGTGAATCTGACAAACCCGAGTTGCGGCTCGGGTTTGTCAACACTCTTGATGAGCTTGCACGGGGCGGCCATGATCAGTTTGAGTCAGCTTGAGTTACTTTGTGCCCTTTTTGGCGGTGAAAGCGATGCCGCACGCTTCGTCAAAAGTCCCGCTCAAGATACATCGGCACGACCCGCCCGCTCTGCCTTAAAAACTTAACCATGTGGCCGGCCACGGCGGCCACTGCAGGCCGCTGGGTCATGCGGGCGCGCCATTGGAGCAAGGCGGGTGTCGCCTCCGTCATGGGCGCACCCAGCCGTGCACCGAAAAACTGGGCCATATAGAAAGCGATGTCCGCATACGAATAGGTGCCGACCAGGTAGTCACGGCCCTGGAGCTGGTTTTCCAGCTCGGCGTAGAACCGCTGCGCCGCCGCTTGCGCCGTTCGGGCCGCTGGAGAGTCAAGTTGCTGCTGAAAACCCATCAATTTAACAATGTGGGGGAAATAGACTTCGTCGGATTTCATCTCCCACTGGCGTGCCTGGGCACGTTCCGCGCCGGGCGCAGGCCACAGCGCAGGCGTGGGTTGCAGGTCTTCGAAATATTCGAATATCTGCGTTGAATCAAAAATCTCGACCGCGCCGTGCAGCAGCACCGGCACTTGCTGCTTGGGGTTGACGCGTATCACCTCCGGGTGCTTGGGCTCGTAGGCTTGGTCGAATGGCACCATCACGACCTCGCAGTCGAGGCCCTTTTCGAGCGCCGCAATCTCCACCTTGGCTCCGAACATGCTCAGGCGGCCACTGTAGAGCCGCATGCGCCCAGGTCGTAGTGGTTCAGCGGGTCGGGGAACTGGAAGTAGGCCCATTGAGGTCATCATTGTTACGTCATCAAAACTGCGTGACTGTTAACGCTAGTGTTAACATGGGTGTTAATAAATGCGTTGTCGAAGGCCCTGTTTTCACGATTTAACAGAAAATAGGCATTCAGGTCTCGTATTATATGGAGTTTTAGCTATATTTAATCTAGCACAATAAAGCCGCCACCCTGAGCGCATACTACGCCCTTCACCGCAAATCAGCCTCTTTCACCCCCACTGGAGCCACCATGACCCTCTGCCCTATTGCCATTGTCACGGGCTGCGAAAAATGCCCGGCTTTCAAGATTTGCCCCTTGAAAGGCGTGATCGGCGACGCCAAACCGGCGGATGCCAGCGGCAAAGATGGCAAGCCGTCTGCAGCCAGCAGCGAAGGCAGAGCGAAGAAAAAATAGCAAAAATTGTTTGGCAGGGCAGTTTTAGCCCCGTGAAGCATTACGCGCCCTCAAGCTTGAGGCCTTCGACCAGTTCAGGGCAAGCGGTTCCTCGGTTCCTGTTTGGTCGGGCTAAACCCACCATAAGCGCGGGATAATTGCGGGCAACCTACCCGCCTATGAACCCGCTTCTCAAAGACCTTCAGCCCTACCCCTTCGAGCGCCTGCGCCAGTTGTTTGCGGGCATCACACCCAATCCGGCCTATCGGCCCATCAGTTTGGGGATTGGCGAGCCGAAACATGCCACACCGGCCTTCATCCTGGTTGCCCTGGACGCTGCCGGGCGCGCTACCCCTAGTGGCCTCGCCAGTTACCCGGCGACTGCCGGTGATTTGAAGCTGCGCCAGGCCTTCTCAGACTGGTTACAGCGCCGTTATGGTCTGGCGGTGGATGCCGCCACTCAAACGCTGCCAGTCAACGGGACGCGTGAGGCGCTGTTCGCGTTGGCGCAAACGGTGGTGGACCCAGGGCAAGGCGCACGCAATCCAGATGAAAAACCCTGGGTGGTGTGCCCCAATCCGTTTTATCAAATCTACGAAGGCGCGGCGATTCTCTCAGGCGCGCGGCCCTGGTTCGTGCCCGCTGTGCCTGAGAAAAACTTTGCACCAGATTGGGACAGTGTGCCTGCGCAGGTCTGGGCCAACACGCAACTCGTTTTTGTGTGTTCACCCGGCAACCCGACCGGGGCCGTCATGCCCCTGCCCGAGTGGAAGAAACTCTTTGATTTGAGCGCCCAACACGGCTTTGTAATCGCCTCGGACGAGTGTTACAGCGAGATTTATTTCCGCGACGAACCACCGCTGAGCGGTCTGGAGGCCGCCGCAAAACTCGGCATAAAAGACTTTAAAAACCTGATCGCGCTGACCAGCCTCTCCAAACGCAGCAACGTGCCGGGCCTGCGCAGCGGGTTTGTGGCAGGCGATGCCGCTTTGATCCAGCAGTTTTTGCTTTACCGCACCTACCACGGCAGCGCCATGAGCCCCGTGGTGCAGCAAGCCAGCATCGCGGCCTGGGGTGATGAGGCACACGTGGTGGCGAACCGGCAGATGTACCGGCAGAAGTTCGCCGAGGTCACGCCCGTGTTGGCCCAAGGGCTGGATGTAGCGCTGCCCGATGCGGCGTTTTACCTGTGGGCCAAAGTCAAGGGGGGCGATGATGTCGCCTTCGCCCGTGATCTGTATGCAAATTACAATGTCACCGTGTTGCCCGGTTCGTTTCTGGCGCGCCACGGCACCTCAATTGACCCAAACGTCAAGGGCAGCAACCCCGGCGCGGGGCGCATCCGTATGGCTTTGGTGGCCGAGACTGCCGAGTGCCTGGAAGCAGCCCAACGGATTCTGGCGTTTTGCCAATCCCGAAATTAAGTCTTCCCAGCTATTTTTCACTTACTCTACTTTTTCACTCAGATTCATGACTCAACAACTGCAAGCCATCATTGACGCCGCGTGGGACAACCGCGCCAACATCTCCGTCGCCTCCGCCCCCAAAGAAGTCAGCGACGCGGTGGAGCACGTCATCAGCGAGCTGAACAAAGGCCGTCTGCGCGTGGCCACCCGAGAGGGCGTAGGCCAGTGGACAGTACATCAGTGGATCAAAAAGGCGGTGCTGCTGTCGTTTCGGCTCAAGGACAACGTGGTCATGCGCGCGGGCGATCTGGGCTTTTTCGACAAAGTGCCGACCAAATTCGCCCACCTGGACGCTGACGCGATGAAAGCCACCGGCGTGCGCGTGGTACCGCCCGCTGTCGCACGGCGCGGCAGCTACATCGCCAAAGGCGCAATTCTCATGCCGTCTTACGTCAACATTGGCGCTTACGTGGACGAAGGCACGATGGTAGACGCCTGGGCCACCGTGGGAAGTTGCGCACAGATCGGCAAAAACGTGCATTTGAGCGGTGGCGTGGGCATTGGCGGCGTGCTGGAGCCGGTGCAGGCCGGGCCCACCATCATTGAGGACAACTGCTTCATCGGCGCACGGTCCGAGGTGGTCGAAGGTGTCATCGTCGAAGAAAACTCGGTGTTGTCGATGGGTGTGTACATTGGGCAAAGCACACCTATTTATGACCGCGCCACCGACACTGTGAGTTATGGCCGAGTTCCGGCTGGCTCGGTCGTCGTCTCTGGCAACTTGCCCAAACCCGGCGGCAAATACAGCACGTATTGCGCCGTGATCATGAAAAAGGTGGATGCACAAACCCGCGCAAAAACCAGCCTGAATGACCTGCTGCGTGATTAAATCGGCCTACGGTTTGCATCGGCATTCTGTTCATTCGGTTGATTCGATGTGTCGATGCGCCAGCTTTTGATTTCAGCAAGTTCTGCAAAAACGGTCTAGAGGAGCTCCGCCATGTCAGCCCAACTCGCCCCCCTGCAAGCGCCCGCCGCGCCCAGCCCGGCACAGCCACCCGGCACGATGGAGCGCATCCTGCGCCTGATGAGCGACAAAAAAGCGTCTGACGTTTATTTGTCGGCGCACTCCCCTGCGTTGATCAAAATCAACGGCCAGTGTTTGCCGATCAACGCGCAATTGCTGCCGCCCGACGCGCCGCGCAACCTGCTGGCCGAGGTCTTGCCCGCCGACAAAATGGCCGAGCTGGAAGAAACCGGCGAGCTGAACATGGGCTTTTCGATGTCGGGCATTGGCCGCTTCCGCTTCAGCGGCATGCGCCAGCGCGGTTCGATTGCGGCGGTGATCCGGTTTATTCCGAACCAAATCCCGGCGCTGGACTCGCTGGGCGTGCCGATGTCCCTGGCCGATTTAATCCTCGAAAAACGTGGTTTGTTGCTCATGGTGGGCGCAACTGGCGCCGGCAAAAGTACCACGCTGGCTTCGATGATCGATCTGCGCAACGAGTCGCAGTCGGGCCACATCCTCACGATTGAAGACCCGGTCGAGTTTTTGTTCAAAAACAAAAAATCGGTGGTCAACCAGCGAGAAATCGGCGTGGATACCCAAAACCTGCAGGTGGCGCTGAAAAACGCACTGCGCCAGGCGCCGGATGTGATTTTGATCGGCGAGATCCGCGACCGCGAAACCATGTCCGCCGCGATTGCCTACGCGCAATCCGGCCACCTGTGCCTGGCCACCATGCACGCCAACAACAGTTACCAGGCGCTGAATCGGATTTTGAGCTTCTACCCGGTGGAAGTGCGTCAAACCATGCTGGGCGACCTGGCCGCTGCACTCAAAGCCATCGTCTCGCAACGCCTGCTGCGGGCCGTCACGGGTAGCCGCGTGCCAGCGGTGGAGATTTTGCTCAACACGAAGTTGATTTCAGAGCTGATCGAAAAAGGTGACTTCTCGGGCATCAAGGAAGCCATGGAAAAGTCAATGTCAGAAGGCTCGCAGAGTTTCGAGGCCGACATCGCCCGCATGATTGTGGATGGCACCGTGGAGCGCAAGGAAGGGCTGGCCAATTCCGACTCACCGACGAACCTGATGTGGCGCATGCAAAACGACTTCACCAGCAACGCCAATGCCGCCAAGGCGCAGGAAGAAGATCCGGATGACGAACCGTCATTTACAGAGATCACTTTGGATGTGAAACACGGATGACCTCGACGCTTCGTTTAGCAGAGCAACTCATCTCCTGCCGCTCCGTTACGCCGGATGACGGCGGCTGTCAAGTCATCATCGCGCACCGGCTTGAGCCACTGGGCTTTGTGAATGAAACCATGATTCGCGGGCCTGAGAACGCGCGCGTTACAAACCTTTGGTCAAAAAGGCCTGCAGGTCAATCAAAAAGTTCACAAATAGCTTCCAAAACAATAGCATTTGTTGGGCATACCGACGTTGTACCCACCGGCCCATTGGACCAGTGGAACAGCGACCCCTTCACACCGACGCACCGTGATGGCAAGCTTTATGGACGCGGCGCGAGTGACATGAAGACCTCGATTGCGGCCTTTGTCGTCGCGGCAGAGGAATTCATCGCCGCAAAACCTGACGCCAATTTGAACATCGCCCTCCTGCTCACCAGTGACGAAGAAGGCCCCTCGGTGGATGGTACGGTTAAAGTCTGTGAGGCACTGAGCGCACGCGGCGAGGTGATCGACTTCTGCATCGTCGGTGAGCCGACTTCAATCAAAACCACTGGCGACATGATCAAAAATGGTCGACGTGGCACCATGAGCGGCAAGTTGACCGTCAAGGGCATTCAGGGCCACATCGCCTACCCGCATTTGGCCAAAAACCCGATTCATCTGCTGGCCCCGGTGCTGGCTGAGTTGGTCGCCACACAGTGGGACAAAGGCAACGCGTTTTTCCCGGCAACGACCTGGCAGGTGAGTAATATCCACGCAGGCACGGGCGCGGGCAATGTGATTCCAGGCGTTGTCGTGGTGGATTTTAATTTCCGCTTTTCGACGGAATCGACAGTGCAAGGCCTTCAAACGCGGCTGGCTGAGATTCTGCAAAAACACAGTTTGAGCCCAGGCGCTGATTACGACTTGGCTTGGGTGGTGGGCGGCTTGCCCTTTCTCACCCCGCCTGGCACTCTGGTTCACGCCGTGCGAGACGCCATCAAGGCAGAGACCGGCCTTGACACCGAGCTCTCGACGACGGGCGGCACGAGCGACGGGCGATTCATGGCAAAAATTTGTCCGCAAGTGATTGAACTCGGCCCCACCAACGCCACGATTCACCAAATCAATGAGTGTTTGCCAGTGGCAGATATCGAGCCGCTGAAAAACATCTACCGGCGCATTCTTGAAAACCTCAGTGTTTGATTCTGCGTTTGACCCTCCTTGAATTGATTGAACAAGGCGCGGCCCGCCTGGAGGCGGCCGACGTCGCATTTGGCCATGGCACGACGAACGCTTTTGACGAAGCGGCATGGTTGGTGCTGTGGCGTTTGAGTTTGCCGCTGGACAGCGATTTGAGCGATTCCAGCCTGACAGATGCGCCAATCAGTCAATCGGATGCAGACAGCGTTGCGCGTCTTTTGGAACAGAGAATCGAAAGCCGAAAGCCCGCTGCTTACCTGACCCAGGAAGCCTGGTTGCAAGGCGTGGCGTTTTATGTCGATGAGCGCGTAATCGTGCCGCGTTCGTTGATTGCGGAACTGATTGTGGATGGCGGCATTGATCCGTGGCTAGACGAATCAACACATCGCATGTTGGACTTATGCACGGGAAACGGTAGTTTGGCGATTCTCGCTGCGATGGCTTTCCCGGACATTGTGGTCACGGCAAGTGATGTCTCGCGCGAAGCGCTGGATGTTGCCCGTATCAATGTTGACAAACACGCACTCGCTGACCGCATCGCGCTTTTGCAATCCGATGGCCTTGCAGCACTCGAGTTGCAGGCGCGCGGCCCGTTTGACTTGATTTTGTGCAACCCGCCCTATGTGAATGCCGAAAGTATGTCAGCATTGCCGCCGGAGTTTCGCGCGGAACCCTCACTCGCCCTGGACGGCAACCGCGATGGCGGCATTGATGGCATGGATTTCATCCGCAGCCTTCTGTCTGCCGCGCCAGCGCTGATGACGCCCAGGGCCGTTTTGGTACTGGAAATCGGCCACGAGCGCGCGCATTTTGAAGCGGCATTCGCGCATCTGGAGGCGGTTTGGCTGGCGACCAGCGCCGGTGAAGACCAGGTGCTGCTGTTGACCCGTGACGCCCTTTCCATCACTTCTCCCTAGTAACGTCAGTTTCCCTTGATCACTCTCAAAAATGTCAATCTGCGCCGAGGCGCCAAAGTGCTGCTGGATGGCGCATCTGTCACGCTCAATCCAGGCGAAAAAGTCGGCCTCGTCGGTAGAAATGGCGCGGGCAAGTCTTCGCTGTTTGCGCTGCTCAATGGCAGCTTGCATGAAGACGCGGGTGAATACTTCATCCCGGCGCAGTGGCGCATGGGCCAGGTCGCGCAGGACATGCCGGAGACCAGTCAAAGTGCCACAGATTTTGTGGTCGAAGGCGACACTGTTCTGCTCGACGCGCAGCAAGAGGTGACGGCCTCAGAAGCCACAGAAGACTACAACCGCATGGCGCATGCCTACATGCTCTTGCAAGACGCAGGAGCGCACGACGCCCCGGCTCGTGCGCAAGCTTTGATTTTGGGACTGGGTTTTAAAACCACCGAGTTGGATAACCCGGTCAACAGTTTTTCGGGCGGCTGGCGCATGCGCCTGCAACTGGCTCGCGCGTTGATGTGCCCGTCTGACTTGTTGCTGCTGGACGAGCCTACCAATCACCTGGATTTGGACGCCCTGGTGTGGCTGGAGTCCTGGCTTAAACGTTACGAAGGCACGATGGTGGTGATCAGCCATGACCGCGAGTTTCTGGATGCCGTGACCAACGTGACGCTGCATATCGATGCTGGCAAGCTCGTGCGTTACGGCGGCAACTACAGCAAATTCGAAGACATGCGAGCCGAGCAAATGGCCCTGCAACAAACCGCGTTTGCCAAGCAGCAGGACAAGATCGCGCATTTGCAGAAGTTCATTGACCGTTTCAAAGCCAAGGCGAGCAAGGCCAAACAGGCGCAAAGCCGCGTCAAGGCGCTGGATCGGATGCAGAAAATTGCGCCTTTGCTGGCCGATGCTGACTTCAGCTTTGAATTCAAAGAGCCTGCCAACTTGCCCAACCCCATGTTGGCGATGCAGGGTGTAAGTTTTGGTTATCCGCCACCTGAAGACGCGCCGGCCGACACGCCTGCGACCGTCATCGTGCGCAACGTGAGCCGCTCGGTACTGGCTGGGCAGCGCATAGGTATTTTGGGTGCCAACGGGCAAGGCAAATCTACCGTCGTGAAAACCATCGCACGCGAATTGGTGCCGCTGGGCGGCGATGTCACGGAGGGCCGGGGCCTCAACATTGGTTATTTCGCTCAGCAGGAGCTGGACGTGTTGCGTCCGCTGGACAACCCGCTGGAGCACATGATCAAGCTGGTCAAAGACATGACGGCTGCCGGAAAAATCGCCGGGCAACAAACCCGCGAGCAGGATTTGCGGAGCTTTTTGGGCACCTTCAACTTTGGTGGCGACATGGTCAAGCAGGCCGTTGGCAGCATGAGTGGCGGTGAAAAAGCCCGACTGGTGTTGTGCATGATCGTCTGGCAGCGCCCCAACCTCCTGCTGCTGGACGAACCCACTAACCACCTCGATTTGGCCACGCGTGAAGCGCTTTCAGTGGCATTGAACGAGTTTGAAGGCACGGTGATGTTGGTCAGCCACGACCGGGCCCTTTTGCGCGCCGTGTGTGACGAGTTCTGGATGGTCTCGCGCGGTGGCGTAGAGCCCTTTGATGGCGACCTGGACGACTACCAGCGTTATTTGCTGGACGAAGCCAAACGTCAACGCGAAGCCGTGAAGGAAGCCAGCAGCCGCGCCGCCAAAGAAGAAGCCGCTGCCGTGGCTATTGCACTGGCGGCGAGCAAAAAGGCGGGAGTCAACAAGCCGAACAAGTCGAAAAGCGAACGCGAGATTGCGCAGATGGAAGAACGCATGAAAACGCTGAATGCCGAGGGAGCTGCGCTGGAAGCCCATCTTGCAAAATCCGTTCACCCTGTGGAAATTGCCGATTTGGGCAAACGACTCAACGAGGTCAACAGCGAGTTGCAGGCGCTTGAAGAAAAGTGGTTGGAGCTGTCGACCTCTTGACGCTGAAGACAATCCAAAGCCAACCCAAAGAAAAAGGGCCTGATATCGCTATCAGGCCCTCACATTCTGGTAGGACGTGGCAGGCTCGAACTGCCGACCAACGGATTAAAAGTCCGCTGCTCTACCAACTGAGCTAACGTCCCATCAAGGATCAAACACAGCACACGAAACCGTTGGTTTCATCACCCATTTTGAACCCGTCTTTTTAACGCTTTGCTGCCTTGTAAACCCTCTCGGGCCCACCATGCTGCAAAGCCTTAAATTATAAGCTTATTTTTGACCTTCAATCAAGGACCGATTGAAATTTTATCCAGCAGCCAGCCAGCGGCGCACAGACCGAAAGTGGCGGTCACGCTGACCACCGAACCGTAGCCGTGGCAATTGAGTGTGCCATCTCTTTTGTCAACCTCATTACCCGCCGCGTCGCCACCTTCCCGACTCGCCTCTTTGCTCACAACTGAAGCCATTGGCAGACGGACTTCTTCGCGGCTAAATACGCAGGCCAGGCCAATTTTTTTTCCTTCCCGAGCACCACCGTGTGACTTGCGCAGGCGGTAGCGCAACTGGGTCAACAACGGGTCGTGTGTGCAATGGCTCAAGTCGTCGATTTCTACCCGGTGTGCCTGGCGTTTACCGCCGGCAGCGCCTACCGTGATCATGGGCCGCTTGTTGCCCAAAGCCCAAGCGGCAATGGCCGTTTTGGCCGTGATCTGGTCACAGGCATCCAGGACTGCATCAACGGCATTGGGCAAAATCTGTGGCCAGTTATCAGCGCCAACAAAATCATCAACCAACGTCACTTGGCACTCCGGGTTGATTTGGAGGATGCGGTCACGCATGGCGACGATTTTGGACTGCCCCAGGGTATCGGTAAGTGCATGAATCTGCCGGTTGACGTTGGACTCAGAAATATGATCCATATCCACCAATGTCAACTGCCCTACCCCGCTGCGCGCCAAGGCCTCGGCGGACCAGGAACCCACGCCCCCAATGCCAATCACGGCGATGTGGCTTTCCCGAATTCGCGCTGCACCGTCGATACCGTAGAGGCGCTCCAGACCCGCAAACCGACGCGGCGGGTTTGCGGCTTTTGCGGTGGTGCTGTCGAATTCAGCCAGCACGGTCAATTCGCCACTCCTGGTACTTAAACGCGGCAACAGCCCCTGCAATGATTGCGCAGACAGCCACAAAACTTGTAGCGCTTAAAGTCGATACGCCAGACAACCCCTGCCCCACAGTGCACCCCATGGCGGTGACCCCTCCGACACCCATCAGGCTGGCACCCACCAGATGGTTGGCAACATCTTCCGTGCCTCCAAAGCCTTCCCAGCGGAAGACACCACTGGACAAGGCGACCACTGCAGACCCTGCAATCACTCCCGCGACGGACACCACGCCCAGGGTCAAGACCTTGCTCTTGTCACTGAAAAACATCAGCCAATCGAGCGAATAAGCAATGGGGGCCACAAAACTCAATGCTTCAGCACGCCCTGAATTGGTTGCCAAATAGGCTTCTTGCAGTGTTTCGGGGTGTTCTGCCAGGTGGCCGTAACTGCCACTCAAGTACCAGGCAAGTACCACAACGGCCCCAATGCCGAAACCTGCCAGGAGGTTGTCCATGGTCCTGAATTCACGCCCTACCAGTGCCCAGATCAGCAATGCCCCCCCCAATCCCAGACCCAACAAAAGTCCGATGACCTGAACTTTTGCGCCGAGGGCGGCCGCCAAAATTTGCGCAAGGCCGACACCAGAGGCGAGTTCCAGCGCGGCACGGTCAACCGTTGCTACCCGCAAAACAGCTGTGATGCCCTTGAGCGTGGCAAATGCGGCGACGCCCAAAACTACAAACACCACCAATGATTTGAGATTGCCTGCCCCAATACGCACCAACGTTTTGCTCCCGCACCCCGACGCCAGCACCATGCCAAACCCAAACATCAGCCCGCCAACGGATGCCGAGAGCCATAACCAGCGGTTCGACGCATAAAGAGTTTTGCTGGGGTCAATCCAACCCCAATAAGCCAAAATACTAAATCCGATCATGGCCACACCAGCAGCCATGGCCCATTGGCGCATACGCGTCCAGTCCCCTATATTGACGATGTCGCTCACCGCCCCCATGGTACAAAAATGAGTCCGCTGGGCGATTGCACCAAATACAGAGGAAAGCAGGAAACCAGCCCAAAGTACTTGGGTGGTCAGAGAAGAAATTTCAGTGGCTTGCATTCCCCAATTTTACGGGGACACGCGGGGTTAACGGGGAACCTGGACGAGGCCTGTTCTTAACGCAACCTTGTCAATCTATCTTTGGCCGCCACAGAGGCTTCCGATTGCGGGTAAGCCTTGGTCAAGTCTTCGAGGGTTTTGCGTGCGCCCCGGGTGTCTTTAAGTTCAAGCTGACAGTTGGCGATCGACAAGACGGCTTCAGGCGCGCGCATGTGGTCAGGTGACTGCGCCAACAGTGCACGGAAGTTGACAATCGCTTCCTTATAGTCACGCGTTGCATATTGAGCGTTGCCCAACCAAAACAGGCCTGAAGGCGCATAGCCACTTTGAGGGTAACGCCTCAGAAAATCCACAAAAGCGGTCTGCGCCAGTGGAAACTCACCTTTTCTAAAAATGGCAAGCGCGGCGTCGAAATCACGTTTTTCTGACGGTTCGGCCACAAACTCCTTGCCATCGACGCTGACTTTGGCGGGCTCAAACTTGCGCAGCCGCTCCTCCAACGTTGCGGCGACATCTTTTTGCTGCCGCTGCATTTCGACTATCTGGCGTGTCAGTTGCTGATTGTCGCGTGCTACTTGCTCATTTTGGCCACGCAAATTGGCCAGTTCGCCGCGCAACGATTCGATCTGGTTTTGAAGCTCAAGAAGGCTGCGCCTCATTTGCGTGCCATCTTCAGAAGTACGAGCAGCAGATTGTTCATTCGATCGTCTGATTTGATCGTTCAGCTTTTGATCAGCTTCCTGGCGCACAGCCTCTACGCGCTGGCGCAACTCCAAGATGGCTTTACGCGCCTCTTCGTCGTCAAACAGGCCTGCTTGCGCTGGAAAGGCGACCACGGCGCCCCAAACTAAAAGGCATGCCGTGAAGAATTGGCAGTACGGCGTAGATTTCACAAGCTTGATCCTCAGCGGTAGGCGATTTCAGCGCGCCGATTTTTGGCAAATGCCGTTTCGCTGGTACCTTCGGACACCGGCTTTTCCTTGCCAAAACTGACCGCTTCCATTTGGGCATCAACGACACCCAACAAACCTAAGGCGCGACGTACCGCTTCAGCACGTTTTTGCCCAAGCGCCAGGTTGTATTCACGTCCGCCAATTTCGTCGGTATGCCCTTCGATGGCAATCTTTCTGGTTTTGTCTGCCAACATGTAACGCGCATGAGCGTCCACAACCGCCTGAAACTCAGGTTTGATGACATAACTGTCGTAGTCAAAATAGATGACTTTGGCTGCGGCAGCACCTTGCGCCGAATTTTGCCCGGCACGGCTCAGATCCACGGGGGTCACTCCGCTTTGCGTAACAGTGCCCGAACCTGGCGTGGTGCCCGTAGGGCCTGGTGTGCCCACCCCAGTGATACTGCCCTGCGTCACCCGGCTTCCGCTTTTGTCTTCCACCGGCACATCGTCCAGTTTTACAGAAGAGCCGCAGCCCACCAAGACTGCAGTCAGGCTGATTGCTATTAGGAACTTCATCATCATCGGGATCCCCATAAAAATTCGAAAAACAAGTGCCTCAGCCTGCTACTGCTTCTGGAACGGACCCCAGTCCGGCTCCCGAATATCACCCGATTGGCCAGTCAAACGGGCCTTGATCTTGCCATCCAGCGTGGTGGTCATCAGCGCCTCACGGCCTTGAGACGTAGTAGCGTAGACGATCAAACGGCTGTTGGGTGAGAAACTGGGGCTTTCATCTGCCGTGGTTTCGGTAATTTGACTGATATTGCCGTTGGCAAGTTCCATCACCTGGAGTTTGAACGCACCGCCGACTCGGGACACATAGGCAAGCCAACGACCATCAGGACTGACCGCAGGCGAGATGTTGTAACCACCCGTAAAAGTAACGCGCTCTGCACCTGAGCCGTTGGTGCTCATTCGGTATATTTGCGGAGCTCCGCCTCGATCGCTGACAAAGTAGATGAGTTTCCCGTCGGGCGAAAAAACCGGTTCAGTGTCGATATTGCTCGTCTGCGCCAGACGTTTCGGTTCACCACCGTTGGCATCCATCAAAAATAGCTGGGAGCCACCGTCGCGGCTGAGCGTGACCGCTAGAGTGCGACCATCTGGAGACCACGCTGGGGCGCTATTGGATCCGCGAAAATTGGCGATCAAACGGCGTCGTCCGCTAACCACATCATGTACATACACCACCGGTTTGCGGGACTCGAAGGAGACGTAAGCCAACTGTGCGCCTGTGGGCGACCAGGCAGGGGAAATGATGGGCTCGGGGCTAGCCAACGCCGTTTGCGCATTTTCACCATCTGAATCTGCCACCCATAGCGTATGACGTGATGCGGTTTTCGTCACATATGCAATCCGTGTGGAAAAAATGCCCCGTTCGTTGGTGAGTTTTTCGTAGATGAAATCTGCGATCCGGTGCGCTGTCAGGCGCAGGTCTGACGCGGTCACCACATAACTTTGCCCCCCCAAATCCGCCCCGCGCACCACATCCCACAACCTGAAGCGCACATCAAAACGACCGTCCGCCAGGCGCGTAGCGCTGCCGGCCACCAAAGAGTCGGCCGATTTTTGTCGCCAGGCTGACATATCAGGCCGCGAAGTTTCATCCATTGCCGCGCCAGCAGCATCAATGGCGCGAAACTGGCCGCTGCGCTCCAGATCGGCCAACACCACGCCGCCGATTTTCTGTGGCGCGGAGTCGTCACCGCGAAACGCCAACACGGCGATGGGCAATTGGGTCAGGCCCACGCCGGCGACTTCAACACGAAACTGTGCCTGGAGGGAATAACTTGCAACTGCCAGCAATCCCCCCGTTCCCAACAATGCATCACGACGCTTCATCATGGCGGCATTATCCAGTTCTTGTGATCACAACATCGTCATTCACACGGATTTGAGCGTAACCAAGGGTAGATCGGATGATCCGGGTTGTTGAGTCATTGGCCCGCTGCCGCACCCTCTGGGCGTTGACTGACTCAGTGTCCCGACTGGCTTCCTTGTGCCACAGGTGAAACACCTCGGTCGCACAAAACCCGTTCTTTCTGGCCAGACCCAGGTTGTGCAGGCGCAACACAAAGTCAGCATCTTCATGGCCCCAGCCCTGGAAAGACTCATCAAAACCGTCAACTTTTTCGAAATCACTCGCCCATACTGCCATATTGCAGCTGCGGATTCCTTTCCAATTAAAGTTCGGCTGCACTCGAACGCCGATGTCCGGCAAACGCAGATGACCCATCAACTTATTGGACTCGCGACGAAGGCGCTTGTCCAACCAATAACCCCAACCGCGCCCGTCCACAGTTTCTTTCCCGCTCAAAACACGCATGGTCAACTCGGGCGAAAGCAAGATGCGGCTTCCGTTGCAAAAATGCCCCGCTTGCGCCAATTGCCGATGACGGGTGATGAAGTCGTTTTCGGGCACACAGTCACCGTCCAGAAAAACGATATAACTTCCGCGTGAAGCCGAAACGCCTCGGTTACGGACTTTTGCGGCGGTAAAACCAACATCAGGATGCCAAATATGGGTCAGTTTCAAAGCCTTCGCCGCGTCTGACTGCCAAATGCGCTGCTGATGCGCAAGGGTGGAGCCGTCGTCTGCCACAATCACCTCAAAATGCCGATCCGTTTGCCGCGTGAGCGCTGACAAAACGGCGATCAGGGCGTCGCTGCGGTTGTAGGTAGTGATGACGACGGAAACAAGCAGGGTGGCATCCATATTGAACTAGACTTGCGCGGCGCCTTCCAGGCAAGAAGCATCCAACGACCACCAAATACTACCATTCCGCATGGCAATCTCCGAGGGCAAAGTCTCTGTTTACATCATTGCTTTCAACGAGGCAGAAAAGGTGTCGGCAACGATCCAAAGCGCGTTGTGGGCCGATGATATCGTGGTGGTCGACTCTCACAGCACAGATGGCACAGCGGCAATTGCAGAATCATTGGGCGCGCGTGTCGTGCAGGTGGTGTTCAAAGGTTTTGGTGACCTGCGCAACCAGGCCATCGCCGCCTGCAGGCACGAATGGATATTCAGCCTCGATGCCGACGAACGCTGCACGCCCGAAGTCGCCAAAGAAATCCAGAGGATCGTCCGCAGCAAAGATTCGGCAGACGCTTATTGGGTACCTCGCCGTAATTTTTTCATGGGCCGCTGGATTAAATACTCGGGGTGGTATCCCAACTACCGCCAACCCCAGTTGTTCCGTCGCGGGGCGATGCACTACGACAATCAGGAAGTGCATGAAAACTACATCTTGAAATCAACACGACCTTTGGGGTATCTCCAAAGCGCGATTTGGCAATTTCCCTTCAAAGACATGGCTGAAGTTCTGCACAAAGCCAACCGGTATTCCACCTTGGGTGCCGCCCGCGTCGCACAACGCAAACTGGGCATGGGCAGCGCCTTGGTTCATGGCCTCTGGGCCTTTGTGAAGCACTATATTTTTAAGCGGGGGTTTCTGGACGGATGGCCGGGATTTGTCATCGCCTTGGGCAATTTTGAGGGCACTTTTTACCGGTACGTCAAAGCGATCGAAATTCAAAATGCGTCGCAATGGGGCCCACCCAAAATGGCAGACGTGCCGGATCCGAAAACTTGAGCCCCGTTACAACGTCCGATAAGACCAGTTTGGCGCTAGTAACCGACGGCTGGCAGTTCCGCCGCGTCGTGGTCTGTTTTCTGGCGCTATCGGTCAGCCTGCCCATCGCCTGGATCAGCCTCGGCAAGGTAATGCTTTTTGCGGTGGCGTTGGCCCTGTTTGTGGCTGGGATGGTGCGCCGGCGTCGTGACGAAGCATTGAACAAACTGTTGTCGACGCAACTCTTGTTGCTCATACTGATTCTTTTTGCACTTAGCTTTTTTTGGACTAACGCAGACCAAGGTACTGCGCTTATGGCCTTCGTGAAACACGGCAAGCTGCTGACGATCCTGCTGCTAGCGAGTTTGATCCGTACTCCTCGGGATGCCCGTGCCGCGCTAATGGCCTTTGCCGTTGGCCAGTTGGCCTTGTTAGTGGGCTCTTGGACCTTAGTGGCGGGACTGCCGTATCGGTACGTGCATGTCTATTTCGGGCGAGGCGTTGTGTTCTCCAGTTACCTGGATCAATCGATCATTTTTGCAACCAGTGCAGCGGTGTTGTGGCACTTGCAGCCATTCAACCTGTGGCCGCGCTGGTTGGCTGGCCTATTTGGCGTGGCCGCGTTAATCAGTGTTTTTCTGGTATTGATTGGCCGGACCGCCTATTTTGTGGCGATTGCCATGATGGCTTTGGCCGCGATGTGGGCGCTGCCGCTCAAATTCAGACGGGTGACCCTGCTGGGTGTGCCGGTGATCACCCTGGCTGCATTCTTGGCAGGCCCAACGCATATTCAACAGCGCGTCTCCTTGATCTATTCCGATATCCAAAATTATTCGACCAAGGCCGACATCAGCACGTCGTCAGGTTGGCGCTTGAACGCCTGGCATCGCTCGGTTCAGGCAGTAGCCGAAAACCCGTTGACAGGCCACGGTGTGGGGGCCTGGACAAATACTGTGAAACGCCTGGAGGGCAAGTCCGCGACAGCAGTTTTTGGCCCTGGCTTGTCCAGCAATCCGCACCAGGAATTTTTGTTGTGGGGCGTTGAATTGGGTGTGGGTGGGTCGGTGTTGTTGCTGCTTTTTTTGCTGGCTTTGGCGCGTGATTTCACCCAGTTTTCTGAGCCGGTGTACCGCGCGGGTGTCTCAGTCGTTGTCGCCTTGGGTGTTGCCTGCCTTTTCAATTCGACCCTCTATGATGGCTTGATTGGCGACTACTTTTGCGTGATCCTCGGCATTTTGCTGGGCTTGGGTTTACGGGCAGAGCGCCCCACTGCCTCAAGCAACGTGGGTTTCAGGGCGTCTCCGGCATGAATGCAACCCCTGCTGCCGCTCAGGCCACAAAGCCCGTGATCAGTTTGATGCAGCGCATCCGGCGCCTGCTGCCGTATTTCAGCGGCGTGGGTGGCACCTGGGCCCTCGTAGCCGCTGCTGCCGTAGTGGGCGCTGCCACGGAACCGATGATTCCTGCGCTGCTCAAGCCGCTATTGGACCGCGGCTTCCAGCAGGGCAATCTGGACATCTGGATGGTGCCGGCCGCTCTACTCGCCTTGTTTGGCGTGCGTGGCATGGCCGGATACATCGCCCAAGTCGGCTTGACCAAAATCAGCAACCACGGCCTGGTCGCCCTGCGCAAGGCCATGTTTGACAAAATCCTGGCCTCTGAGCTACGGCTATTTTCCGTCAACAGTTCAAGTGCCCTGTCCAACACAGTGGTGTACGAAGTGCAAACCGGGGCGGTGATGCTGGTAGCCTCGTTTTTGAGCCTGACCCGCAATAGCCTGACCTTACTGGCCTTAACCGCCTACCTGGTGTTTTTGAACTGGAAACTCACCTTGATCGTTGCCGCGGTGTTTCCAGCTGTGGCCTGGGTCATGCGTGTGTTGACGCGGCGTTTGCACAAACTGACCAAGGCCAACCAGGACGCCACTGACCAATTGGCCTACGTCGTCGAAGAAAACGTGCTGGCCCACCGCGACATCCGCTTGCAAGCGGCGCAAGGCCTGCAAGCCGAACGATTTGAAACCTTGAGCGGGCAACTCAGCCGCATCGCCTTGAAGTCCACTGTGGCCGGTGCCGCCATGACACCGATGACGCAAATGTTGGCCGCGGTCGCTCTGTCTGCCGTGATCTCGGTAGCCTTGATCCAAAGCGCAACCAGCGGCACATCGGTCGGTGGTTTTGTGGCCTTTGTGACGGCGATGCTGATGATCGTCGCGCCGATTCGGCAGTTATCCGAAGTGTCCAGCCCGATTACCCGTGGCCTGGCCGCGCTGGAACGCGCGCTGGATTTGATCGACAACACGCCGGATGAGTCCGAAGGCAGATTCGCCGTGCTGCGCGCCCAAGGAGACATCGAGTTTTCCAACGTCACCGTAACTTACTCGCGCTACGCCGCCGTGCCAGATGCGCCTGTCGCCCCACTGACTGACGATGCAATCTCCACCGAGCGCCCGCAACATTCGGCCGTTCACCATCTCAGTCTGCACGTGCGTGCAGGCGAGACCGTGGCACTGGTCGGAGCCTCGGGTTCCGGCAAAACCACTTTGGTCAACCTTTTGCCCCGCTTTGTCGATGCCAGCACGGGTTTGATCACACTGGACGGGCACGACATCCGCCAATGGCAACTGGCTGCGCTGCGTCGCCAATTCGCCATGGTGAGCCAACATGTGCTGATGATCAACGACACGGTGGCGCACAACGTGGCGCTGGGGTTGCCCCTGGACCCAGCGCGAGTGCTCGCGTGTCTGGAATCGGCCAACTTGGGCGCGTTCGTTGCCCAGCTTCCGTCGGGAATTGACACCGTCGTGGGCCACAACGCCATGCAGTTGTCGGGCGGGCAGCGCCAGCGCCTGGCCATTGCCCGCGCGATGTACAAAGACGCGCCAATTTTGATTCTGGACGAAGCAACCTCCGCACTGGATACCGACTCCGAACGCCTCGTGCAGCAGGCGTTGGCCAGCCTCATGAAAAACCGCACGACGCTGGTGATCGCGCACCGGCTGTCGACCGTGCGCCATGCGCATCGCATCATCGTGATGGAGGCCGGCCAAATCGTCGAAAGCGGCAGCCACGACGAATTGCTGGCCCAGTCAGGCGCCTATGCCCGGCTGCATCAGTTGGGCGACAAATCTGCCGTGCTGACATGACGTTGAAGTAATCTGAAAAATACCCGAGATGACCCTTTCGACCACCATCCAAAGCCGCCGCTACATCAGCACCTGCCCGGTAGGCTGCCCTTCACCACTCGCGCTCACCGCCATCGTCATGCCGGAAGGCCCGCTGTTGCGCTGCCCGCATTGCGCGCAATTGGTCAGCCAGTGCAGCGAGGCCCTGTATTGGCAATCGATGCAAGAATTCAACGATCCACGCGGCACCTTGCCGGATACGCGGTCTGCGGCGCGCGGGTTTCGGCGGGGTAAAAAATACCTTGACCGCATCAACACCTTAAGCGGCAAGTCGCCCGCCGACACCCGGCTGCTGGATGTCGGCTGCTCCAGCGGCGCGTTTTTGACCACTGCACTGAAGCTGGGCTATGCCGCTGAGGGCGTGGAGCCAGCAGAGCGTGCTGCGGCAACCGCGCAAGCGTCGGGCCTCAAAGTGCATCGGGGTCTGTTGCACGAAGCCGCCTACGCGGATGCCAGTTTTGATGCGGTGAGTTTGCTCGAAGTCATCGAACACCTCAAAGAGCCGCTGCCGCTCTTGCAGGAGGTCCATCGCATCTTGAAACCAGGCGGTATTTTTCTGATTGGCACGGGCAACGCTGCGAGTTGGTCTGCGCGCTCGTTCGGCGCGCATTGGGACTATTTCAAAATTGCCCAACACGGCGGGCACATCAGTTTTTTCAACCCGAAATCAATGGAGAAGTTGGCAGCGCAGGCTGGTTTTTCTGTGGCCCTTTTGAAGACGCGTAGCGTGCGATTTGGCGATCGCGGCAACACATCCGAGCCCGCTTATACCTTGCTAAAAATCGCAGCGGAATTGGTCAACCCGCTGGCCGCTTGGTGGGATCAAGGTGAAGATATGGCTGTTTATTTGCAGAAAAACTAGCTCAGAATCCACCAAATAATGTACATCTACCAATAACGTTTGAACATTATTCAATCAATAATTTAATAATTTGTATAGCATATTATTAAATAAATACGAGACCTAAAGGCAAGAAAAATAGATTGACTCCTGATCTAAATATAAATTCGACCATTTGTAAGGCTGCGCAAAAGTGTTGGCTTGCCTGGTCAATCGTGCTCTGAGCGGCGCGTCCGACAACACAGCTTGGAGTTGCGTTGTGAGTGAAGCAACATCACGCGGATCCTTCAAAATCAACGCGTTCTGATCATGTGTTAGCAGGCCAGAGAGTCCGCAATATGCCTCGGCACTCACGATCACCGGCAGGCCGTGCGCCATGGCTTCGAGCACCACCATTCCGAAGGTGTCCTCCAGCGTCGGGTGCGCCAAACAGTCAGCGGCTTTGTAGGCGTTTTGCACGTCGTCAAGCTGCCCCAAAAAAAACACGCGCCCGACCAGCCCCAGGCGCTGGATCTGCGCCTCAAATCCCGCCGCGTGCGCCAAATTGCCCACTACGGCCAAATTGATCGCTTCGCTGGATCGAACACCCGCCAGCGCTTCAAGCAAAGTGGTCAAACCCTTTTTGTGAAAATCATTGGCGACGAATAACACCAGTTGCCCGTCACGCGGCAAACCGAGTTGATGGCGCGCGGCAAGTCGTTCTTCCACTTTGGCTGCGCCCAGCACGTCGGTCACACCCGGCGTGATGATTTTCATCATCGACAGCGTATGCGGGTGCGTGCTGGCCATCACTGCCTGCAGCGCTTGTGAGGTCACCACCAGCATGCGACCCGGCTCAGGCGCATAGCGGCGCTGCTCCAGCCACAAGTAAGCCAAAAGGCGCGGGCTGGTTGCAACTTTGATCCAGCGCAGCAGCCGGACCATGCCGTGTCGCCCCACAAACAGGTTGTGTTTGATCGGCAACACGTGAATCGTCTGCACCTGCCCATGCCAGGTGTTTTCGTGTGAATGCACCACATCAAAGCCCCGGCGCGTTGCCCACCAGGTGGCGGTGGCGTACCACAGCTGGTTGATCCAACGTGGTCGGGCGAACGGCATCGAGACGGCGTGGTAGGTCACCCCAGGGAACTGATGGCGGATGGTTTGGGCAAACACATGTATGTCGTGACGTGCTGCCATCTGCTCCACCAAGGCGATGGAATACCGCTCGGCGCCGCCGCCTCGCGGGTCAAAATTGCGGTTTAGCACCGCGATGCGCAGGCGCTTTGCTGTGGGGGTGACAGTTAGGTTGGATAGGCCTGCAGCTCCATCCAAGCTGGCGCTGCCGTTGCTGCTCATAGGCGCCGCCGGTCTTCGTAACCGGTCGCCAGTTTCAGCCACAGCGCCAAGCGCGTCGTGCTGCGCAAAATCGGCACACGCGGCAGTTGCAAAAGTGGGTCACTGGCCCGCACACGGCCACGCTCGGTGGTCGTCGCTGTCAAGTAGCCCGCGTCGGCCACCATGCGCACGTGCTGGGCGTCAAATTCACCAAAGGGGTAACAAAAATGCTGCACTGCGCTCCCTGTGAGATGCTCCAGCTCGGATTTGGCGTAGGCTATTTCTTCCATCGCCGCACCTTTGTCCAAGCTCATCAGACGTGTGTGGTTACGCGAATGTGCCCCCACCTCCTGGCCGCTGGCACGCCATTGCCGCATCTGGTCCGCGTTCATGAGAGGCACCTGCGCGATGCCCACGTCGCGGTCCCAGTCGTTGGTGCGCCCCAGGCGGTGGCTGACAAAATAACAGGTGGCAGAAAAACCGTAGCGTTGAAGCGTGGGCAGTGCGTGTGTGAGGTTGTTCAGGTAACCGTCGTCAAAGGTGATGCCCACGACCTTGCCGGTTTTTTCACCCTTGAGGTAGGGCATCAATGCGGCCATACCCAAGCCCTGGTAACCCAAGGCCGCCAACATCGACATCTGTCCGGCAAATGCACTGGGCGAGACATACAAACTGCGGTATGGCGCGCCACGCGACGGCGCATCGTCAATCTGATGGTAGGTGAGGATGGGAATCGGCACGGGTTGAGTTCGAGTCAACGGGCGCTTACACCATCACAACAAGACGATGTCATATTGCTCCTGCCCCATCGCCGTTTCACTTTGCAGCGACACCGGTTTGCCGATGAATTCCGACAAGCCCGCCAAATGCTGGCTTTCTTCGTCCAGAAACAACTCGATCACCTTGGGCGAGGCCACCACGCGGAATTCGCGGGGGTTGAATTGCCGCGCCTCCCTCAAAATCTCGCGAAAGATGTCGTAAGCCACACTGCGCGGCGTTTTGACGATGCCTTTGCCCGCACACACAGCGCAGGGTTCGCACAACATATGCGCCAGCGACTCGCGCGTGCGTTTGCGGGTCATCTCCACCAGCCCAAGCTGCGAGAAGCCGCCCGCCGAGGTTTTCACCCGGTCGCGCTGCAACTGTTTACGAAACTCGGCCAACACCGCCTCGCGGTGGTCTTCGCGCACCATGTCGATGAAGTCGGCAATGATGATGCCGCCCAAATTGCGCAGCCTCAATTGGCGGGCAATGGCTTGGGCAGCTTCCAGGTTGGTCTTGAAAATCGTATCGTCGAAATTGCGGGCGCCAACAAAACCGCCGGTGTTCACGTCGATGGTTGTCAGCGCCTCAGTTTGATCAACGATCAAATACCCGCCGGACTTGAGCTCCACACGGCGGCCCAGCGCCTTGTAGATTTCTTCGTCGATGGAAAACAGATCGAAGATCGGCCTCTCGCCTTTGTAATGCTGTAACTTTTCCGTTGCGGCAGGCATGAATTCACGGCCAAACGCTGCCAGCAGCTCAAACTGCTCCCGCGAATCGACTTTGATGGTTTGCGTCGCGTCGCTGACCAGATCACGCAGCACGCGCTGCAACAAGTTCAGATCCTGATGCAAGAGTGAAGTGGGTGGCATGCGCACGGCGGCATCCCGAATCCGTGCCCAGGCCTTGCGCAGGTAGGCGATGTCTTCGGCCAGCTCAGCGTCGTTCGCATCTTCGCCATTGGTGCGCAGAATGAAGCCGCCACCTTCGGGCTGGGTGAGTGCCTGCAGGCGGTTGCGCAATTCGTCGCGCTGGCCCGAGGGGATTTTTTGCGACACGCCCACATGGTCGTCCTGCGGCAAAAACACCAGCAACCGCCCGGCTATGCTGATTTGTGTGGAGAGACGTGCGCCCTTGGTGCCAATCGGGTCTTTGATGACCTGTACCGTCAAGGACTGGCCTTCAAACACCTGGCGCTCAATGGGAATCTGCGCCGCTGCCGTGCGTGCGGCGCTGACGGTTTCACCCTCGGCTGGACGATGCCAGACATCGGCTACATGCAAAAACGCCGCGCGCTCCAGCCCAATATCGATAAACGCCGACTGCATGCCCGGCAACACCCGCGCCACTTTGCCAAGATAAACGTTGCCCACCAGGCCGCGCTCCAGCGTGCGTTCGACGTGTAATTCCTGCACCACGCCGTTTTCGACCACGGCCACGCGGGTTTCCTGGGGCGACCAATTGATGAGAATGTCTTCGAGCATTTTTTTCCAGGTTGCGGGTGCGCAAAATCAGAGTTTGAATCCAGCCGACTTGAGCAGTTGCGCGGTTTCAAACATCGGTAACCCCATGATGCCAGAGTAACTCCCGCTGATGTGCGAGATAAACGCCGCAGCATGGCCCTGCACCGCATAAGCACCTGCTTTGCCCAGCGGTTCCCCGGTGGCCACGTAGGCATAGATCTGCCCACGGGTCATCGGCGCGAAGGTCACTCTCGATTCACTCAGGGCCTGCCAGCGCCTGCGCGCAGTGCCGATGGCGACAGCTGTCAACACCCGGTGCGTCTTGCCACAAAGCGCACCCAACATGCGCCGCGCATCGGCTTCATCGACAGGTTTGCCGTAAATCGTGCGACCGAAGGCCACCGTAGTGTCTGAACACAACACCGGTTGACCCGGTAAGCCACGCCGCTTCAGGCGCGCCAGGGCCGCATCCAGCTTCAGTCCAGTGACCCTCGCCACATAAGCGGCAGGCGCTTCGTTTTCAAGAGCAACTTCCAGACCTTCAGCATCTTCGTCATCGCCAGGCAGCAGCAATTCATGCGATACGCCCAATTGCGCCAGCAAATGGCTTCTGCGTGGGCTTTGAGAGGCGAGGTAGATGTTTTTGAGCATGGTTAACGGGCCATTTTCCGACAGGCCGCCCCTAGGGTCTCGAAGAGCAGCAAAGCCAAATTTCGCCCCACGCCCAGCGAACCGCAGGATTGCTGCGCGGGGCAGCGACCCGCGCAGCGGCGCAACGTGGCGGCCACATCTTATTCACGATGGTAGGGATGCCCGGCATTGATCGACCAGGCACGATAGAGTTGTTCAATCAACAACACTCGCGCAAAGGCGTGCGGCAGTGTCATGTCGGAGAGGCGGATACGCTCATGCGCCAAGCGTTTGAACTCTGGCGCCAAGCCGTCCGGCCCACCAATCACCAAGGCTACGTCGTCACCACCCAATTGCCAGGTTTTGAGCCGTTCTGCCAGGCCGGTGGTGGCCAGCGAGGTGCCACGTTCGTCCAGGGCCACGATACGGCAAGATTTGGGAATGGCCGCGTCGATGCGGGCGCGTTCAGCCGCGTAAAGTGTATCGAGCGTCTTGGAGCCACGCGGCTCGGTTTTCACCGCTTTGAGCTCAATCTTGATTTCAGGCGGGAAACGTTTGGCGTAATCGTCCCACGCGGTTTGCGCCCAGTCAGGTACGCGGATTCCGACTGCCACGATGATCAATCTCATGCGCGCATCCGTTCAGCGTCCATCTGCCTGCAAATGGGCACGCCCCATCATGATGGATTGTTTGTTAGCGCTTAGGCGCAGCTTTTTTCGCGGGCGGCTTACCGACGACGACTTTGCGCGTGGGCGTTTTCGTTGGCGCTTTGGTCGGCGGTTTGACACCGGGTTTGCTGGCGGCTTTAGTACCGACTGTGGTGCCGGATTTGGCGCCTGTTGTGGCTGCTGACCTCACCGATGCCCGGGCTGGTGCTTTTGCGGCGGTTTTTGCGGCCGATCGTGCTTGGGCCTTTTTGACCTCTGCTTTTGAAGGAAACGCCTCTTGCACCCCTTTTTTGGCGGCGCTGGAGCGGCGCAGGCTGCCTGCGGGTTTGCCTGACGCATCTTCATTTGCTGGAGCAGACGCCTTGGGCAAGGGTTTGGCCGAGCCGAGTTTGAGGCGCACCGGTTTCTCGCCCCACAACTCCTCCAGGTGATAGTACTGTCGGAAATTCGGCTGCATGATGTGAACGACGGCCTGGCCACAATCCACAATGATCCATTCGCCGTTGGACTCACCTTCGGTTCGCGGGTGCGGGAAACCCGCCGCCTTCACGGCGTCGCGCACACTTGCAGCCAAGGCTTTGGTTTGCCGATTGGACGTGCCGGAGGCGACGATGACGCGCTCAAACAGGGCCGACAAATGCTCCGTGTCAAAGACCACAATGTCCTGTGCTTTGACATCTTCCAGGCCGTCCACAATGGCTCGCTGAAGTTTTTGGGTGTCTTTTTTGGCGGCGCCGGAAATAGGGGCCAGGTGTGTCACTGAACTTGTCATAAAGCGGGCAATCAATCTGAAGAGTAGAGATGGTGGTGTGCAATATAGCGCGCAACGCCAGGGCCGACCAGAGGAGTTACGTCGCGCCCTTGAGCGACCTGCTGGCGAATGTCGGTGGCGTTGATGGCGCTGGGCGGCAAGTCAACCGACACAAATTTGTCGTTGAACTTGCCCTGGTAGGCACCGCCGAGCCAGGGATAACTGCTCGATGTGAGCGTAGGACTCAGCGATTCTTGCCTTTCAGCTATGCATATTGTAGCATATTGGAAAATCGACGTCCATTCCCGCCAGCTCGTCAAAGCGCGCGCCTGGTCGCCACCCATCAATAGAAAAAACTCGGCTTCGGGTTGGCTGGTTTTAAGCTCACGCAGCGTGTCAATGGTGTAAGTTGGGCCGTCCCGCAGGGTTTCGCGCTCGTCCACCACCACGCGCGCTTCGCGCTCAAAGGCCAGTCGGGTCATCGCCACACGATGCGCTGCCGGGCTCAAGGTTCGGCTTTTGTGCCACGCTTGCCCGGTGGGCATCACCCGCAATTCGTCCAACTTGAGTTGATGCAAGGCGCCCTGGGCCAGCGCCAGGTGGGTCAAATGGGGTGGATCAAACGCGCCACCAAAGATGCCGACGCGCTGGCCAGCGCGGCTACCACCACGCGGGGCAACGGTCACTAACGCCGCAATTTCAGCCGCCACATCAGTCGCCATTACACCCAGTCCCGGCGCGGCAGGAAATGCTTGTAAAGCGCCTCTTCGGCGCCGCCCGGTTCAGGCGCGTGCCGGTAACTCCAGGCGGCCAGCGGCGGCATCGACATCAAAATTGACTCCGTGCGCCCGCCCGATTGCAGGCCGAAATGGGTGCCGCGATCCCACACCAGATTGAATTCCACGTACCGGCCACGCCGGTAAAGCTGAAAATCACGTTCGCGCTGCGTAAAGGGCAGGTTTTTGCGGCGCGTCACGATGGGCAGATAAGCCGCCAGCAAGGCGTCACCCACCGACTGCATCAACGCAAAGCCATTGTCAAAACCGCCCTCGGCAAAGTCATCAAAAAAGATGCCGCCCACACCCCGCGCTTCGTTGCGGTGTTTCAAAAAGAAATAGTCGTCGCACCAGGTTTTAAAGCGCGGATATTTGTCGTCACCAAAGGGCAATACTGCGGTTTTGCAGGTCTGATGAAAATGAATGGCATCTTCTTCAAAGCCGTAATACGGCGTCAAATCCATGCCACCGCCAAACCAGCACACGGGCTGCGCAGCGTTACCGCCCTGGGCGGTGGGCGTCGCAGCCAACATGCGCACATTCATGTGGACGGTGGGCACAAACGGGTTGCGCGGGTGAAATACGAGTGATACGCCCATGGCCTCAAACGGTGCGCCTATCAGCTCAGGCCGGTTGAGTGTGGCCGACGGTGGCAGTTTGGCCCCACGCACTTGTGAAAACCCGCAACCGGCTCGCTCAAACACTGAACCGCCTTCCAATATCTGCGTGACGCCCTGCCCCTGCAAAGGCTCATCCGGCGCTTTTTCCCAGGCATCAGACACGAACTGGCCACCATCGACAGCCGCTACCGCAGTCGTTATCCGGGTTTGCAGGCCCTTGAGGTAACGCGAAACTGCCAAAACATCCATATCAGATCATCCGTACTTTTGAATCTGGTCAAAAAGAATCAGGTTAAATCAGTTCACGTTGGGCGCGTGACTCACCGCTTGATAGCGCGCCAGCCGATATCGCTGCGCATCTGTTGGCCGTCAAAACGAATCGCTGACGCCACTTCATAGGCGCGCAGCTGAGCCAGCTTCACGTTGTCGGCGAGGGCCGTGACACACAAAACCCGCCCGCCGCTGGTCACAGTTTGTTTGCCTTCGGCCATCGTGCCAGCGTGGAACACCATGGCATCGTCGCTGCCACTGGGATTTTTGGACAGACCGGAAATCACATCGCCCTTGCGCGGGCTCTCAGGATAGCCGTGTGCGGCCATGACGACACCCAAGGCAACCCGGCGATCCCATTCCAGCTCGATTTTGTCGAGTTGCCCGTGCGGGCCTGGCTCGGTGGCAGCCATCAACACATCGACAAAATCGGTTTTGAGCCGCATCATGATCGGCTGGGTCTCTGGGTCACCCATGCGGCAGTTGAACTCCAGGGTTTTGGGGCGACCTTGTTTGTCGATCATCAGACCTGCATAGAGGAAGCCGGTGAACGGGATGCCGTCTTTCTCCATACCCTTCACCGTCGGCAAGATCACTTCACGCATTGCCCGCGCATGCACGGCTGGGGTGACCACAGGGGCCGGCGAATAGGCGCCCATACCGCCGGTGTTGGGTCCGATGTCGGCATCCTTGAGGCGTTTATGGTCCTGACTGGTCGCCAGCGTCAGCACATTTTTGCCGTCCACCATCACGATAAAGCTGGCCTCTTCACCCTCCAAAAACGCTTCGATCACCACCCTAGCACCACCTTCGTTGTGGACGACGCCCAGTGTGTTGTCTAACAGCATGAAGTCGATGGCTGCGTGGGCTTCTGGCAGCGTCATCGCCACCACTACACCTTTGCCGGCGGCCAGGCCATCGGCCTTCACCACAATCGGCGCGCCGATTTTGTCCACGTAGGCGTGGGCCAGGGCAGCATCGGAGAACGTTTCGTGTTCGGCTGTGGGAATGCCGTGGCGCTTCATAAAGGCTTTTGAAAACGCTTTCGAGCTCTCTAACTGCGCTGCGGCTTGCGTTGGGCCAAACACGCGCAGGCCATGGGCGCGGAATTCATCAACCACGCCAGCGGCCAGCGGGCCTTCTGGGCCAACGACCGTGACCGCTATCTTTTTGGAAGCGGCCCACGCCCGTAATTCTTTGATATCTGTGATATTCAGGTTCTCAAGGCGTTTGTCCAGCGCCGTGCCGCCGTTGCCCGGCGCCACGTAGACCTTTTGCACTTTGGGTGACTGCGCGAGTTTCCAGGCGATGGCATGCTCACGGCCACCGCCGCCAATTACCAATACTTTCATGCCCGTACTTTCATGCAAGTACCTTCATAGGGCAGCGTTGTGGAAGACATCCTGGACGTCATCCAGGTCTTCAATCACATCCAGCAGTTTCTGCATCCGGGCTGCGTCGTCAGCGCCCAGTTCAATGGTGTTTTCGGCCCGCATCGTGATGCCCGCAATTTCTGGCTTGAAACCGGCCTTCTCCAGCGCGTCTTTCACGGCTTCGTAATCGGGGAACGCGGTCAGCACCTCGATGGCTCCATCGTCACCGGTGATCACATCTTCAGCGCCCGCCTCCAGCGCAGCTTCCATGAGTTTGTCTTCATCCGTGCCAGGGGCAAAAATCAGTTGTCCGCAATGTTTGAACTGGAAGGCCACCGAGCCCGCAGTGCCCATGTTGCCGCCGTTTTTGCTGAACGCGTGGCGCACTTCGGCCACAGTGCGCACCTTGTTGTCGGTCATGGTGTCCACAATAATGGCCGCTCCGCCAAAGCCATAACCTTCGTAACGAATTTCTTCGTAACTCACGCCTTCGGCGTTGCCGGTAGCTTTGTCGATGTTGTATTTGACACGGTCAGCCGGCATGTTGGCCGCTTTGGCCTTATCGATGGCCAGGCGCAGCCGAGGGTTCATGGCCGGGTCACCTCCGCCCGCTCGGGCGGCAACGGTGATTTCACGGACGATACGGGTCCAAATCTTGCCGCGTTTTTCGTCCTGACGTCCCTTGCGGTGCTGAATATTGGCCCATTTACTGTGTCCTGCCACTGTTGAATCCCCGAAATATTGGTTAACCTAGCTCAATTGTACTTTTGAGGTCTTGAAATGGCGTCTTCCGCAGTTACTTCCACCGAGGGTGGCATCTTGATCGGACAACATGGTGCGACCACCTGCAGCCTGTTGCTGGACAAATCCAACCGCCACGGTCTGATTACTGGCGCTACCGGCACCGGCAAAACCATCACGCTGCAAACCTTGGCGGAAGGCTTTTCGCGCCGAGGGGTGCCCGTCTTCATGGCCGACGTCAAAGGTGACCTCACCGGCATCTCTCAAGCCGGCAAATTGAGTGAAAAACTCACCGCTGTGATCAAAGAGCGCGGACTTGATGCGCCCGACCCCACGGCTTTCCCCGTCACCTTATGGGATGTGTTTGGGGAGCAAGGCCACCCCGTGCGCGCGACGGTCAGCGACATGGGCCCGCTCTTGCTCGCGCGGATGCTCGATCTGAACGACACCCAAAGTGGCGTGCTGAACCTGATCTTCAAGATCGCTGACGACAACGGCCTCCTGCTTTTGGACATGAAAGACCTGCGCGCCATGTGCCAATACGTGGGCGACAACGCGCGTGACTTCACCACGCAATACGGCAATGTGAGCGCCGCCAGCGTGGGCGCCATCCAGCGCGGGCTGATGCAGATCGAAACCCAGGGCGGCGAGAAGTTCTTTGGCGAGCCGATGTTGAACATCGCGGATTTCATGCAAACCACGGGCGGCAAGGGGGTCATTAATATCCTGACCGCTGACAAACTGATGAATTCGCCACGTCTTTATGCGACCTTCCTGCTTTGGATGTTGTCCGAGCTATTCGAGCAGTTACCCGAGGTCGGCGACCTGGAGAAACCCAAACTCGTTTTCTTTTTCGACGAAGCGCACTTGCTGTTTGCCGACGCGCCCAAGGTGCTCATTGAACGCATCGAGTTGGTCGTGCGCCTGGTGCGCTCCAAAGGTGTGGGCGTGTTTTTCGTGACGCAAAACCCGCTGGACATTCCCGACACGGTGCTTGCGCAATTGGGCAACCGCGTGCAACACGCCCTGCGTGCCTATACGCCGCGCGACCAAAAAGCCGTGAAAGCCACCGCCGAGACCATGCGGCAAAAAGCCGGGCTGAATATCGAAACTGCCATTACCGAACTGGCCGTGGGCGAAGCCCTCATTAGCTTGCTGGACGCCAAGGGCCGCCCGAGCGAGACCGAACGCGTCTACGTGTTGCCGCCGGGCAGCCAGATCGGCCCCATCACGCCCGAGCAGCGCAAGGCGCTGATGGCGGGCTCGCTGGTCGCGGGCGTGTACGAGAAGTCGGTCGACCGCGAATCGGCCTGCGAGAAGCTCAAGGGCCGCGCGGTCGCCAGCGCGGATGCGGCACCCACCGCGGGCGGTGCGACCAGCGGCGGTGCGCCCGGCACGGCGAGCGTGCCGGCGCCGTCCGGCGGCGGCATCCTCGACGGCCTCGGCAGCGTGCTGTTCGGCAGCACCGGCCCGCGCGGCGGCAG
>JANOXL010000422.1:0-5295 GCA_031418395.1 Rhodoferax sp.
TATCGCCAACCGCGTCGGCATCGCTGGCATGTTGGCAACTCTCAAAGAGGTAGAAAACTACGGACTGACCTTTGACGTGGTCGACGATCTCACCGGCAAAAAAATGGGCCGCGCCAGTTCCGGCACCTTCCGCACAGCCGACGTGGTGGGCTTGGACACTCTGGCGCACGTGATCAAGACACTGCAAGACACTTTGAGTCTGGCCACCGACCCGTTTTATGGCAGTTTCGCCACGCCAGAAGTGCTCAAGACCTTGCTTGAGATGGGCAACCTGGGTCAAAAAACCAAAGCCGGTTTTTTCCAACGGCTGGGCCGGGACGTGATGCGTTTCGATTTGGCCACCAAAACCTATGTCGCCGCCGGTAAAAAGGCCGACGAGGTTTATGGCCGCATGCTCAAAAAGCCCGCCGCAGAGCGACTGAAGCTGCTGCGCAACAGCGAAGGCGCACAGGGAAAATTTTTGTGGGCGATTTTGCGCAACAGTTTTCATTACGCTGCCATTCATTTGGCCAGCATTGCCGACAACGCGCGGGATGTTGACTTGTGTATGCGCTGGGGTTTTGGCATGCAGCAGGGCCCGTTTGAACTGTGGCAGGAAGCCGGTTGGCTTGAAGTGGCGCAAATGGTCAAAGAAGACATCGATGCGGGCCGTGCCCTGTGCAACACGCCCTTGCCAGGTTGGGTATTCAAAGGCCCCGTCGCCGACGCAGGAGGCGTGCATACATCGCAGGGCTCCTGGAATCCCAGCACCGGCCAGTTCGTGCCCGTGCGGCGCCTGCCCGTGTACGAGCGGCAACATTTTCCTGAGAGTGTGTTGGGTGCCCAAGCGCAGGCTGCCGAAACTGCAGGTAAAACCGTGCATGAGGACGCCGCCATTCGTTTGTGGACACTCGAAGGTGATGTGCTGATTGCGAGCATCAAAACCAAAATGCATGCCATCGGGCCCGACGTGGTCGAAGGCCTGGTGCAGGCCGTCGATCTCGCCGAAAACGAATACAAAGGCCTGGTGATTTGGTCACCCGACGATATGTTTTCAGCAGGCGCAGATTTGCAGGCCATGTTGCCCGCATTCATGATCGCCGGCGTCAGCGCCATTGACGGCGCGGAGGCCGAGATGCAACAGATGATGTTGCGCCTGCGTTACGCCCATGTGCCGGTCGTTTCGGCCGTGCGCGGCCTGGCTTTAGGTGGCGGCTGTGAACTCGCCGTCTATTCCAGCAAACGTGTAGTGGCCATGGAAAGTTACATCGGCCTGGTGGAAGTGGGGGTCGGCTTGGTGCCAGGTGCGGGCGGGCTGGCGTACATCGCGCGCCGCGCGGCTGAAAATGCGGCAACCTCCACCGGAAAAGACTTGTTGCCCTTTCTGACTGAAGGGTTCACCGCAGCCGCCATGGCCAAGGTGGGCACCAGCGCGCTGGAATCGCGCAGACTGGGTTATCTGCTGGACGGCGACATCATCGTGGCGCACAAAGACGAACTGTTGTTCACCGCCATCAATGAAGCCCGCGCGATGTTTACGAGCGGTTACCGTGCGCCGCACAAACGCCTGTTCCCAGTGGCAGGGCGCAGTGGCAAAGCGACGATTCTGGGCCAGCTCGTGAACCTGCGCGACGGCGGTTTCGCCAGCCAGCATGACTTTCATATCGCGTCCTTGATTGCCGGTGTAGTCACTGGCGGTGACGTGGATGCAGGCACTTTGGTCAGCGAAGAGTACCTGATGGCGCTGGAGCGCAAGGCGTTTTGTTCGCTTTTGACGCACCCCAAAACGCAGGAACGGATCATGGGCATGATGAACACTGGCAAACCGGTTCGCAATTGAAAATGAAACAAATCCAAGACGCCTTTATCGTTGCCGCCACGCGCACGCCCATCGGGCGCTCGCACCGGGGGTATTTCAAAAATATGCGGCCAGATGATCTGCTGGCAGCTGCGCTGCGTTCGGCCATGGCGCAGGTGCCGGGGCTGGACCCCAAGGCGGTGGAAGACGTGATCTGCGGTTGCGCGATTCCGGAGGCGCAGCAAGGCCTGAACGTGGCGCGCATCGGCGCCATTTTGGCGGGGCTGCCTAATTCAGTGGGTGGCATTACGGTGAACCGCTTTTGTGCCTCAGGCTTGAGTGCCGTGCAAATGGCGGCGGATCGCATCCGCGTGGGCGAGGCCGACGTGATGATTGCAGCGGGCGTGGAGAGCATGAGTATGGTGCCGATGATGGGGAACTCGCCCAGCCTCTCGCCCGCCATCTTTGCCAACACAGATGATGTGAACAACTACGGCATCGCCTACGGCATGGGGTTGACGGCGGAGAAAGTCGCAACGCAGTGGAAAATCAGCCGCGATGCGCAAGACGAGTTTGCCTGGCGCTCCCACATGAAGGCGATCGCAGCCATGAAGGCAGGCGAGTTTGCCAACGAAATGACGACCGTCGAGGTGGACGATCGTGTCGTCAACCTGGAATCGGCGGAAGTAAGCGTGCGCAAACGCAGCGTGAACCTGGACGAAGGTGCGCGCCCTGAGACGACGGTCGAAGGTCTGGCCAAACTCAAAACTGTTTTCGCCGCACGGGGTTCCGTGACGGCAGGCAACAGTTCGCAGACTTCTGATGGCGCGGGCGCGCTGGTGCTCGCCAGTGAAGCGGCGGTCAAGCGGTTTGGATTGAAGCCCCTGGCGCGTTTTGTCAGTTACGCCAGCCGGGGCGTACCGCCGCACATCATGGGCATTGGCCCGATTGAGGCGATTCCCGCCGCGCTTCGTTATGCCGGTTTGAAACAAGACGACATTGATTGGTTTGAGTTGAATGAGGCATTTGCAGCCCAATCTTTGGCTGTCCTGCAAACCCTGGGGCTGAATCCGGCCAAGGTCAACCCGATGGGTGGCGCCATTGCGTTGGGCCACCCGCTGGGCGCCACCGGTGCGATCCGCTCTGCGACCGTGATTCACGCTTTGCAGCGCAAACAACTCAAGTACGGCATGGTCACCATGTGTGTTGGCATGGGACAAGGTGCTGCCGGTATTTTCGAACGGGTTTGACCTCTCTTTTTGAGCGACATGACGACGCACCCCTTTGATCTCGCGCTGGCTTTAAAGGCGCAGGGCGATGGCCGCTTTCTGGGGGCCACCAGCCCCGCCTACGCCAACATGGTCGGTCCGTTTGGTGGCGTGACGGCGGCGCAGGTCTTGAATGCCATCTTGCAGCACCCCGAGCGCCTGGGTGACCCGGTGGCGCTTACTGTTAACTACGCTGCTGCGTTGAGCGATGGCGCATTCAGCATCGTGGCCCGCGCGGCGCGCACCAACCGATCCACACAGCACTGGGTGTTGGAGATGGTGCAAGGCGATCACACCGTCATGACGGGGACAGCGGTCACTGCGGTGCGGCGCGAAACCTGGGGTATGGCCGAGGTCACCATGCCCACGGTAAAAGCGCCTGCCGAGGTACCGCCTCAGGTGCGTGTCGTGCCGATCGAATGGATCAAACGTTATGACGTTCGCCTGGTCGGTGGCCCGCTTCCTGACGGATGGGATGGTCGCGACAGCGGCAGCAGCTTGAGCCAAATGTGGATGCGGGATGCTGAACCGAGGCCTTTGGATTTTTGTTCCCTAACCGCCTTGGCCGACGTGTTTTTTCCCCGCGTCTACGTGCGCCGGGCGCAGCGCGTGCCGATCGGCACGGTGTCCATGACGGTGTATTTCCATGCGGGCAATCCACAGTTTCACGCCACAGGCACAGGTTTTGTACTGGGTCAGGCCCAGGGGCAGGTGTTTCACAACGGCTTTTTTGACCAATCGGCTCAGTTGTGGAACGAGGCGGGCACTTTGCTGGCGACCTCCCACCAGGTCGTGTATTTCAAAGAATAATCACCTGCAGGTCTGGTGTAATCGTCTGGACATATGCTGCGCGACGCCTGGACGCCTGGACGCCTGAGCTGGATCTGCGCCCATGGATGGAAAAATTCTGACCTGCACCGCCGCCCGGTTCCCAGGCAGCTTGTTTTTGAAATGACCTTATGACAAAAGCCGTAGATTTCTATTTTGATTTTGGCAGCCCGGCGGCTTATCTGGCCTATACGCAGTTGCCCAAATTGTGTGCTGCCGCTGGCGCTGCGCTCAACTGGAAACCGATGTTGCTGGGCGCTGTGTTCCAGGCCACCGGCAATCATTCTCCTGCTACGGTGCCGGCCAAAGGCAAATACATGTTTGACGACCTGCAGCGTTTTGCCCTGCAATATGATGTGCCCTTCAACCGCAACCCGCATTTCCCGATCAACACACTGATGTTGATGCGCGCGGCTGTCGGATTGCAGATGCGCAACGACACCCGGCAAATGGAATTTACCCAAGCCGTGTTCGAAGCCATGTGGGTTGAGAGCCGAAACTTGAACGACCTGGCAGAAACTGGCGCAGTGCTGCACGAGGCCGGTTTTGATGCTGCCGCCATGCTGGCGCTGGTGAGCCAGCAAGATGTGAAAGATCGACTGAAGGTGTTGACCCAGGAAGCGGTGGATCGCGGCGTTTTTGGCGCCCCCACCATGTTTGTGGGCGACGCCATGTTTTGGGGCCAGGATCGCCTGAATTTTGTGAAGGACGCTTTGAAATGACCGACATCTTGACCCACCACGATGCAGGCGTGACCACGATCACGTTGAACCGTGTTGAGAAGAAAAATTCCCTCACCGAGGCAATGTACGGGGCGATGGCTGACGCCTTGACCCATGCAGCCCAAGATGCCGCCACCCGCGTGGTGGTGATCCAAGGCCACGCCACCATTTTCAGCGCGGGCAATGACATCGCAGATTTTCAGAAAGGCCCCACCGGCTCGCAAGAGGAATCCTCGGTGTTCCGCTTTTTGCGTGCGGTTGCATCTTTCCCCAAACCCCTGGTGGCAGCAGTGTGCGGCCCGGCGGTCGGTGTGGGCACGACGATGTTGTTCCATTGCGACTTGGTCTATGCGGGCGACAACGCGGCGTTTTCGCTGCCTTTTGTGAACTTGGGTCTGTGCCCGGAGGCGGCCTCCAGCCTGCTCATCCCGCAGATGATGGGTTACCACCGCGCCGC
The DNA here is from genome assembly GCA_031418395.1 of Rhodoferax sp. Classification (GTDB taxonomy): domain Bacteria; phylum Pseudomonadota; class Gammaproteobacteria; order Burkholderiales; family Burkholderiaceae_C; genus JANYCG01. Next base: position 5,053 of record JANOXL010000422.1, read on the forward strand.
TGAAGCGCTGCTGCTGGGCGAACCTTTCATGGCCGAAGCTGCCCTGGAGGTCGGCCTTGTCAACCGCATCGTGCCGCCCATGGAGGCCAATGGCGTGGCCCAGACGCAAGCCCGCAAACTCGCGGCCAAACCGCTCAGCGCCTTGGTCGAAACCAAACGCCTGATGAAAAAAGGCCAAGCCGCCCAGGTCACCGCCCAGATGGCCGAAGAGGGCCAGAGCTTTCGCCGTCTGATGGCCGAACC
>JANOXL010000423.1:0-18185 GCA_031418395.1 Rhodoferax sp.
CCATTGAATTTGCCGGAGCGGCGATTCGCGCCCTTTCGATGGAAGGCCGCATGACGGTGTGCAACATGGCGATTGAAGCTGGCGCGCGCGCGGGTCTCGTCGCGGTGGACGAGAAAACCATTGAGTACCTCAAAGGCCGCTTGCTGGCACCCGGCACTGATGCTGTGAGCGGCAAGTTTGTCGGTGGGCCCGAATGGGATCAGGCTGTGGCGTACTGGAAGACGCTGCAGTCAGACGCAGGTGCGAAGTTTGACACCGTGGTCGAGCTGGACGCCGCCCAGATCATCCCGCAAGTCACTTGGGGCACGTCGCCTGAAATGGTGCTGGGCATTGACGCCATCGTGCCCGACCCGGACAAAGAAAAAGACGCCAACAAACGCGACGCCATCGAGCGTGCGCTCAAATACATGGGCCTGCAGCCCGGCAAACGGCTGGACGACATCTTCGTGGACAAAATCTTCATCGGCTCATGCACCAACAGCCGTATTGAAGACATGCGCGAAGCGGCGGCAATTGTTAAAAAGCTGGGCCAGAAAGTCGCCAAAAACGTCAAGCTGGCGATGGTCGTGCCGGGCTCTGGCCTGGCGAAAGAACAGGCCGAACGCGAAGGCCTGGACGTGATTTTCAAAGCCGCTGGTTTTGAGTGGCGCGAACCCGGCTGCTCGATGTGCCTGGCCATGAACGCCGACAAACTGGAACCCGAAGAGCGCTGTGCTTCCACCAGCAACCGCAACTTCGAAGGCCGCCAGGGGGCCAAAGGCCGCACCCACTTGGTCAGCCCGGCCATGGCCGCGGCGGCGGCGGTGCATGGGCATTTTGTGGATGTGCGCAAGTTCGCGTAGATAGGCCAGAAAGAAGCCGATATGAAAGTTATCACTCTCTTCTTCGCCTCGTTGCTGTTCATGGCACTGGCAGGCTGCAACACCGTTAAAGGTGTGGGGCAGGATATCCAAAAAGCTGGCGAATCGATTGAAAACGCCGTCAAGAAAAAGTAAACCTCATGCAAAAATTCACCGTGCACAAGGGCTTGGTTGCCCCGATGGATCGCGAAAACGTCGATACCGACGCGATCATTCCTAAGCAGTTTTTGAAGTCGATCAAGAAAACCGGCTTTGGCGAAAACCTGTTTGACGAGTGGCGCTTCAAAGACGCGGGTTTTCCGGGGCAAGACCCCAAAAGCCGTCAGCCCAACCCGGATTTCGTGCTGAACCAAACGCGTTACCTTGGCGCCTCTGTGCTCCTGGCGCGCAAGAATTTTGGCTGCGGCTCCTCGCGCGAACACGCGCCGTGGGCGCTGGATCAATTCGGCTTTCGGGCGATCATTGCGCCGTCTTACGCCGACATTTTTTTCAACAACAGTTTCAAAAACGGCCTGTTGCCGATTGTGTTGCCCGACGCGCAGGTCGCCAAGTTGTTTGACGACGCTCTGGCCTTCCCCGGCTACCAGCTCACCATCGACCTGGAGCGCCAGGTGGTCGTGAAACCTCAGGGCGAAGAGTTGCCGTTTGAGATTCAGCCGTTTCGCAAGTTCTGCCTGCTCAATGGCTTTGACGACATCGGCCTGACGCTGCGCAACGCTGACAAAATCAAGGCCTTTGAAGCCGAGCGTTTGGCGCAAAAACCTTGGCTGGCGCACACCATTTGAGATTGAAATAGAGCGCCAGAATTGGCCCCTACGCATGCGGCGGATGGAATACCAGAAACGTTCAAATCGTACCCATAATGGGTATGATTGAGTCGTTTTTTGCCATTCGACAAAGAGTTTTTAAACTTCTACGGGCCTAGGTCTCGTATTTATTAGATAGTTTGCTATGAAAATTGCAGTTCTTCCTGGAGACGGAATTGGAACCGAAATCGTCGCAGAGGCCGTCAAGGTGCTCAATGTGCTCGATTTGAAGTTCGAGATGGAAACCGCGCTGGTCGGCGGCGCAGCGTATGACGCACACGGCCATCCGCTGCCCCCAGCCACGCTGAAGCTCGCCCAAGAGGCCGATGCGATTTTGTTCGGCGCGGTGGGTGACTGGAAATACGACACGCTGGAGCGGCAGTTCCGCCCTGAGCAGGCGATTTTGGGCTTGCGCAAAAACCTCGGCCTTTTCGCGAACTTCCGCCCGGCGATTTGTTATGAACAATTGGTCGATGCGTCGAGTCTCAAGCCCGAGTTGATCGCCGGGCTCGACATTTTGATCATCCGCGAACTCACGGGGGACATCTACTTCGGCCAGCCGCGCGGCCGCCGTGTGTCGCCCGATGGCAATTTCCCCGGCGCCGAAGAAGCCTTCGACACCATGCGTTACACCCGGCCCGAGATCGAACGCATCGCCCACGTGGCGTTTCAGGCAGCGCAAAAGCGCAGCAAGCGCGTGACGAGTGTCGACAAGGCCAATGTGCTGGAAACCTTCCAGTTCTGGAAAGACGTGGTCACCGAAGTCGGCAAACAATACCCCGACGTGGCGCTGGACCACATGTACGTGGATAACGCGGCGATGCAACTCGTGCGGGCGCCGAAAAAATTTGACGTGGTCGTCACCGGCAATATGTTTGGCGACATCCTGTCGGACGAAGCGGCGATGTTGACGGGCTCCATCGGCATGTTGCCTTCGGCCTCGCTCAACAGCCAGAACCGGGGCCTGTACGAGCCCAGCCACGGTAGCGCTCCGGACATCGCGGGCAAAGGCGTGGCCAACCCCTTGGCCACGATATTGAGCGCGGCGATGATGTTGCGCTTCAGTCTAAACCAGCCTGCTGCGGCTGAACGTATCGAAGCTGCCGTCAAGGCGGTGCTGTCGCAAGGATTACGAACGGCAGATATTTACAGCGTGGGCACGCAAAAAGTTGGAACTCGTGAAATGGGCGATGCAGTGGTGAAAGCGCTTAAGGCTTGATGATATTCACTCCCTTTTTTATAGCTGTTTGCGCATGTTTTTCGGGACCTGGCGTGTTCAATTCTTTAAACTTTTGTTTGCAGATATAATTTGCACGTCATGAACGCCTTTTTGAGCCTCTCACTCCCGCTTGCCGCCTCGGCAGGCGCGGGCGCGTTCATTGCCACCACTAAAACGACCACCATTAAGGGCTAGAAGCTCCTGGTTCGTCGTGCGCCCTACCCCGGAGCCAGACGAGCCGGGGGAATCAGCCAAGTTGCGATTTGCTTGATTTATTTTGAAAGGCGCTTTGAACATGAAAACTGGAAATCTCGTAGGCCTCGTGGGCTGGCGCGGCATGGTCGGCTCCGTGCTGATTGACCGCATGATCGCGGAAAACGATTTCGCCTTGATCGAACCGGTGTTCTTCAGCACCAGCAACGTGGGCGGCAAAGCCCCCGCGCAGGCGAAGAATGAAACTACGCTCAAAGACGCTTTTGACATTGCAGCGCTGAAAAAGTGCGACATTATCATCACCGCCCAGGGCGGCGACTACACCGCCGAGGTCTTCCCCAAGCTGCGCGCTGCGGGCTGGAACGGTCATTGGATTGACGCGGCCTCCACGCTGCGCATGGCGCCAGATGCCGTCATCATTCTGGACCCGGTCAACATGCCGGTCATCAAGAACGCGCTGGTAGCGGGCGGCAACAACTGGATCGGCGGCAACTGCACCGTCAGTTGCATGTTGATGGGTGTTGGCGCGCTCTATAAAGAAGGTCTGGTCGAATGGATGAGCACCCAAACCTACCAGGCGGCCAGTGGCGGCGGCGCGCAACACATGCGTGAGTTGCTCACGCAATACGGCACGCTGAACGCCTCGGTACGCCCTCTATTGGACGACCCGAAAAGCGCGATTCTGGAGATCGATCGCCTGGTCGCGGCCCAGCAGCGCGCTTTGTCGGGCGAAGAAACCGCCAATTTCGGCGTGCCCCTGGGTGGCTCGCTGATTCCCTGGATCGACAAAGACATGGGCAATGGAGTTTCAAAAGAAGAGTGGAAAGGCATGGCAGAGACCAACAAGATCATGGGCCAGGGCGAAGGATTTGCGGGCACCACCGCCGTGCCAGTCGATGGTTTTTGCGTGCGCGTAGGCGCCATGCGTTGCCATAGCCAGGCGCTGACATTCAAACTCAAAAAGGACGTGCCCCTGGCCGACATCGAAGCCTTGATCGCAGCGGACAACGCCTGGGTCAAAGTAGTGCCCAATACCCGCGAAGCAACCATCAAAGACCTGACCCCCGTTGCTGTTACCGGCACGATGACGATCCCTGTGGGCCGCATCCGCAAAATGGCGATGGGCCCCGAATACCTGGGGGCGTTCACGATTGGCGACCAATTGTTGTGGGGTGCGGCAGAGCCTTTGCGCCGCATGCTACGGATTTTGCTGGCTGCGTGATCTGCAAGCCTGGTCGCTGGAGGCCGTAAGAATCTGTAACTGATTGCGGTCAAAGTCGTTGTCGATTGGCAACGTAAATGGGCCGCTGGTTGCTATGATTTTCCACCTGCAGCCATTAAGTGCTTTCTGAGCTTGTCAGGCTAAGACATTGATGTTAAGGTACTTTTCTTGATTGAAGCTGTCAGGCAAAGTGCCGGCGCATTCCGCCCGGCGAGCTATAGTTGCCCCATGCGTGAAACACGGAGGCTAGCAAATTGAACCCAATGTCACATCGATGGCCCAAAACTGCGGTGCGTCTTGCGAGAAAGACCACCTTCACGGCTGTCGCCGCTGCATTGTTGACCCTGTCTGCGCCGACAGTTCAGGCCTTGTCGCTTGGACCCATCGTTGTCCAGTCGGCCTTGGGTGAACCCCTGCGTGCTGAAATTGACATTTTGGAGATCAATGCCGAAGAAGCTGCCTCGTTGCGCGCCTCGGTTGCGACGCCTGAAGCTTTTCGTGCAGCGGGTTTAGACTACAACGCCGCCATGGCGAATTTGCGCGTGACCTTGCAGCGTCGCGCCAACGGTCGCAGCTTCATCCGGCTCAACGGTGATCGCGCGGTGAACGAGCCCTTTGTCGACATGATTTTGGAGGCCAGTTGGTCCAGTGGCCGCATTGTGCGGGACTACACCATGCTGTTTGATCCGCCCCATCTGCGTGGCGCACCGGCCGCCACGGCAGCCGTCACACCCCCCGCCACGCAAGATGCCACCCCAGCGGCTGCGGTGGTCGCTGCAGCACCTGTGCGTGCGCCGGTAGCCGTAGCGCCAGCGCGCCCCGCGCCTGCCTCGAAGGCTGCAGTCGCTGCCAAGCCGATGGCATCTGCCAAAGCGGCTGAAGGTCAAATCACCGTTAAACCCGGTGACACGGCCAGCAAGATCGCCATGGCCACCAAACCGGCCAATGTCTCGCTGGATCAAATGCTGGTCGCGCTCTTGCGCGCCAACCCCGATGCCTTCATCAACAGCAACCTCAACCGTATCAAGAGCGGCGCTGTGTTGAATGTGCCCACGGCTGAACAGGCCGCCGCCATGGGCGGCAAAGAGGCCTCCCAAACCGTCATCGCGCAAAGCCGTGACTTCGGCGATTTCCGCAAAAAACTTGCGGGTGTGGCGCCCACGGCCCAGGTCGCTGCGGCGGACCGGAAGTCCGGCGGCAGCGTACAAACGAAAGTTGACGACAAAAAACCCGGTGCTGCGGCGCCCGACAAACTGACACTCTCCAAAGGTGCAGTGGCCGCCCAGGCCAGCGCCGACAAACTGGCCAAGGAACTCGCGGCCAAAGAAGCCGCTGCCAAATCGGCTGCGGTCTCCAAGAATATTGCTGATCTGGCCAAGATCGGCGCGGCGTCTGCGCCGGTGGCCTCTGGCATACCCGCAGTGGCGACTGGCCCTGCTGCTGCCCCAGCGGCGGGAGCGAAACCGGCAGTTGCAGGTGCCCCAAGCGTGGTCGCGGCAGCGCCATCACCAGCGCCGATTGCGGCGACGGCCCCCGTATCTCCGGCCCCCACAGCAACGCCCACCGCGCCACCGGCACCCGCCGTGGCCAAGCCTCAAACTGCCGTTTCAGCTCCGGTCAAACCGGTCGTCAAAGCGCCGATGGCGCCGCCGCCTGAGCCCACCTTGATTGACCAACTGACCGAAAACCCGCTGGTGCCCGCCGCAGGAGCTGCTCTGGTCGCCTTGCTCGCAGGTTTTGGCGTGTACCGCGCTCGTCAGCGCAAAAAGGCGCAGGAAATGGACAGCGCCTTCCTTGAAAGCCGCTTGCAGCCCGACTCCTTCTTTGGTGCCAGCGGTGGCCAAAAAGTCGACACCCAAGACAGCCAGCAAGGTGTCGGTTCGTCGATGGTCTACACCCCAAGCCAGCTGGATGCGGCGGATGATGTGGATCCGGTGGCCGAGGCCGATGTGTATCTGGCGTATGGGCGCGACGTCCAGGCCGAGGAAATCCTCAAGGAAGCGCTCAAGACCAACGCCGGGCGCATTGCCATCCATCAAAAGTTGCTGGAGATTTACGCCAAGCGCCGCGATACCCGCAATTTTGAATTAGCCGCGAATGAAGCCTTCAAGGTTTGCAATGGCGAAGGCCCGGATTGGACACGTATTTGCGACCAGGGATTGGCCATCGACCCGTCCAACCCGCTTTATATGCCAGGTGGCAAACCGCAGATTGCCGTCGGCATCCCATCCCAACCCGCATCCCTGGAGATGATGACGGCTGCGGCTAGGGCCTCGAACCCGGCTGCAGTCGGCGTCTCGACAGTTCCCCTGGCAGCCACGGCAAGTGCGGCGGCTGCAGCCGGCCTCGCCACCGTAGCCCTGTCAGCCAATAGCTTCAATGCCACCACATCGTCCATGAGTGCGCAGCCGGTTCAAGCCAGCTCGGTTGACCTGGACTTCGACCTCGATTTCTCGCTGGACGAAGACAACGCCAAAGTCATCAGTGATCTGGGCGGCGCCGAACAGACCTCCAAAATGCGGGCTGTGGAATCAGGCTCCATTCCGCTAGACATGAATTTTGATTTGCCGACGAGTCCCTCGACAGTGTCCTCCCCGATGGCATCGTCGACGAAAGCATCGCCACTGGAGTTCGACTTACCGGGTATCAACGGTCTGAGTAACTCGGGTGAAGTCTCGCGCCCTGCGCCCTTGATGCCCAGTTTTGCGCCGTCCGGTGGTTTGTCGCTAGCACCCGCGCCGGTTGATTTGGAAGAATTTAAACAGCAAGCGGCCGTCAGTTTCGGCACCACCGTGGCCGGACCTTTGGCGACTTTTGCACCCAAAGCCGCTGAACCTGCTGCGCCAACGCCAGGATTGATGGAGTTTGATCTGGGCTCGCTGTCGCTTGAACTGGAAGATTCCACACCTGGCGGCAAGGAACCTACGTTCACCACTCCGATTACCGCTTCGACGCCACTAGAAGACCCGCTGGCCACTAAACTCTCGCTGGCCGAGGAGTTCAACAGCATTGGCGACCACGACGGTGCCCGCGCCTTGATTGAAGAAGTCCTGCTTGAAGCTACCGGCGAGGTCAAAACCAAAGCGCAGCAGGCCCTTGCCAAAATGAGCTGAATGCCCGTGGCCTTGGTAAAAATGAGCCTTGCGTGACGCCTCCTTCGTGATGCCTTTCAGGTGAGGATCGCGCTCGGTCTCAGTTACAACGGGCAGGCTTACCAGGGCTGGCAAAGCCAGGCATCCGGGCAAACTGTGCAAGACAAGCTCGAAGCCGCGCTAGCCCAATTCAGCGCCCTTACCGCCACCACCGGACAAACCCGCTTGCCCACCCTGTGTGCCGGACGCACCGATGCGGGCGTACACGGTCTGATGCAGGTGGTGCATTTCGATACGGATGCCGTGCGCGAACCCTGGGCCTGGGTGCGGGGCGTCAACGCCTTGTTGCCGCGCGATATCGCTGTGCAGTGGGCACAGGAAGTGCCGCGAGACTTCCATTGCCGTGGCAGCGCCCTGTCACGCCGATACGCCTATGTCTTGCTCGCCTCCAAAGTGCGACCCAGTGTAGAGGTGGGACGTGTGGGCTGGGTTTACCTGCCATTGGACCTCCAGGCGTTGCAAGACGCAGCCTCGCGGCTTTTGGGGGAACACGATTTTTCCAGCTTTCGTGCATCGAGTTGCCAAGCCCTCTCGCCCGTCAAAAATTTGCAACGCATCGACATCACCCAGCACGGCGCCTATTGGCGCTTTGAATTTGAAGCCAACGCTTTCCTGCACCACATGATCCGAAACCTGATGGGTTGCCTGCTGGTTGTGGGCGATGGCCGCCAGCGGCCCCAATGGATCAGCGAGGTGCTGGCCGCGCGCAACCGCGACGCCGCTGCGCCGACGTTTTCGCCTGACGGCCTGTATTTCATGGGGCCACGCTATGCGCCGCATTGGGGTCTGCCTGATGCGACACCTGCGTATGATTGGCTGCCATGAACAATGCCCCCACGCTTGCGACTTCGTCTGCTGCGCTGCCCCCCGAGGGGGCGCAATCCGCCTTGGGACGGCACGGCGGCGGATACCTCGCCCCCTCGCTTGCGACTTCGTCTGCTGCGCTGCCCCCCGGGGGGGCGCAATCCGCCTTGGGACGGCCCGGCGGCGGATTCTCCGCGCACATGACGCGGACTCGAATCAAGATTTGCGGGTTAACGCGCGAGCAGGATGTTGACGCGGCCGTCGAAGCGGGCGCGGATGCGATTGGTTTTGTGCTCTTCGATAAAAGCCCGCGGTTCGTCACAATCCGGCGCGCGGCTCAATTGGCGCGCCGATTGCCTCCTTTTGTGACTCCCGTACTTTTGTATGTCAACGAGAACGATGCAAATATAATAGCTAATTTCGCATATCTGGCGGGAGCCACTCTCCAATTTCACGGGGATGAATCGCCCGAATCCTGCGAAAAAATTGGCTTGAGTGGCCAGCGCGCTTACTTGCGAGCGGCACGCATCCCGCTGGGCGCTGGCGCAGCCTCGTTTGACCTCGTAAAATACGCCCACGATTATTCAAACGCCCAAGCCATCCTGCTCGACGCTCACGTTGAGGGGTACGGCGGCGGCGGCAAGGTTTTTAATTGGTCACTGCTTCCTCCAAACGTCAATGCTCACCTCGTCTTAAGTGGTGGGCTCACTGCTGCAAATGTGGCCGACGGCATCCTGCAGGTACGCCCGCGTTGTAAAACGCTGGCGGTGGATGTGAGCTCCGGCGTCGAAGCCGATGGCCCTGACGGACAACCCCTGAAGGGCATCAAAGACGCCAACAAGATCAACCAGTTTGTCGCCGCCGTGCGCGAAGCCGACAGACGCCTTGCAGGATTGCCCCATGAAAGAGCAGAAACAGGATTCGTACCACCAACCTGATTCTTCAGGACACTTCGGAATTTATGGCGGAAGTTTCATTGCAGAAACCCTGACCCACGCCGTCAACGAACTCAAAGCCGCTTACGCCAAATACCAGCACGACCCGCAATTCATCGCCGAATTCGAGTCGGAGCTCGCCCATTTTGTCGGTCGCCCTTCCCCCGTTTACCACGCCGCGCGCATGAGCCGCGAACACGGAGGCGCGCAGATTTTCTTGAAGCGCGAAGACTTGAACCACACCGGCGCGCACAAGGTCAACAACACCATTGGCCAGGCCATGCTGGCCAAACGCATGGGCAAACCGCGCGTGATCGCCGAGACGGGCGCAGGCCAACACGGCGTGGCCACGGCCACCATTTGCGCGCGTTACGGCCTGGAATGTGTGGTCTACATGGGCAGCGAAGACGTGAAGCGGCAAAGCCCCAATGTCTACCGCATGAAGCTTTTGGGCGCCACCGTGGTGCCCGTGGAGAGCGGCAGCAAAACCTTGAAAGACGCGCTGAACGAAGCCATGCGCGATTGGGTGGCGAATGTGGACAACACCTTCTACATCATCGGAACCGTCGCCGGCCCACACCCCTACCCCATGATGGTGCGCGATTTCCAAAGTGTGATCGGCAAAGAATGCCTGGTGCAGATGCCCGAGATGCTGAAGGCCGCAGGTTGCAAAAATGACCAACCTGATGCGGTGGTGGCCTGTGTCGGTGGTGGCAGCAACGCCATGGGTATTTTTTACCCGTATATCGCACATAAAAACACCCGTTTGATCGGGGTGGAAGCCGCCGGTGAAGGCATGGACAGCGGCAAACACTCGGCCTCGCTGCAACGCGGCAGCCCAGGCGTGTTGCACGGAAATCGCACTTACGTGCTGCAAGACGACAACGGCCAAGTCACCGAAACGCACAGCATCAGCGCGGGCCTGGACTACCCCGGTGTCGGCCCGGAACACGCCCACTTGATGGACATCGGTCGCGCCGAATACGTCGGCATAACCGACAAAGAGGCGCTCGCGGCCTTTCACTACCTGTGCCGCACCGAAGGCATCATCCCTGCGCTCGAATCCAGCCACGCCGTCGCCTACGCCATGAAGCTGGCCAAAACCATGCGCACCGACCAATCGATTTTGGTCAACCTCTCCGGCCGTGGCGACAAGGACATCGGCACCGTGGCCGACTTGAGCGGCGGTGACTTCTTCTGCCGACCGAGTTGCCAGGGGCAGGCGGTCAAGGGTGGCACGCTAGTGGTGGAGTTCGCAAAATGAGCAGAATCGCCGCCACCTTCGCACGTCTCAAAACTTCGGGCCGCAAAGCCCTCATCCCCTACGTCACCGCTGGTTTTCCGTTTGCAGACATCACGCCCGAGCTCATGCACGGCATGGTCGCGGCTGGCGCCGACGTGATCGAACTTGGCGTGCCTTTCTCAGACCCGTCGGCCGATGGCCCTGTGATTCAAAAAGCCGGCGACCAAGCCTTGGCCGCAGGCGTGGGCCTCGTGGAAATCCTGCAGATGGTGCGCGGTTTCCGCCAGAAAGACGACACAACGCCGGTGGTATTGATGGGTTACGCCAACCCGATTGAGCGCTACAACCAAAAACACGCTTCAAGCTTGGGCCAAAGCCAAAGCGCCTTCGTCCGCGACGCCGCTGCTGCTGGGGTAGACGGCATGTTGGTAGTCGACTACCCACCCGAAGAATGCGAAACCTTCGCAGCCGAGCTGCGCGCTGCCAACCTCGATTTGATCTTCCTGCTGGCCCCCACCTCCACACCTGAGCGCATGGCGCAGATTGCCAAAATCGCCACAGGTTACGTGTATTACGTCTCGCTCAAGGGTGTGACGGGCGCGGGCACGCTGGACACCGGCGCGGTGGAGGCCATGCTGCCACGCATCCGGGCGCATGTGAACATTCCCGTCGGCGTGGGTTTCGGCATTCGCGACGCGGCCACTGCAAAAGCCATCGGCAAAGTGGCTGACGCGGTGGTGATCGGCACCAAAGTCATTCAGATCATTGCCGACCAGCCGCGCGACAAAGTGGTGCCTGCGCTAGACAGTTTTCTGCGCGACATCCGTGCGGCTTTGGATTCATAATCCGCCACAAGGCTCGGCCCCGCCCAAGCACCCAGCTACCACGCCATCAAGGAGACCGCCATGTCCTGGCTAGAAAAACTGCTACCTTCCAAAATCCAGCACACTGACCCGGCCGAGCGGCGCAGCGTCCCCGAAGGCTTGTGGATCAAATGCCCGAGTTGCGAGTCAGTGCTATACAGGACTGATCTGGAGCAGAACCAAAACGTTTGCCCCACCTGCAGCCACCACCACCGCATCGGCGCGCGCGCGCGGCTTAACGTGTTCCTGGACAACGAAGGTCGTTACGAAATCGGCCAGGAGGTGTTGCCGGTTGATGCGCTCAAATTCAAAGACAGCCGCAAGTACCCCGAGCGCCTCAAGGAAGCGCTGGAGAACACCGACGAAACCGACGCACTCGTCGTCATGGGCGGCGCCGTGCATTCCATCGCCGTGGTTGTGGCGTGTTTTGAGTTCGAGTTCATGGGCGGCAGTATGGGATCTGTCGTGGGCGAGCGTTTCGTGCGCGGCGTCCACGCCGCCATCGAGCAAAAAGTGCCCTTCATTTGTTTCACCGCCACGGGCGGCGCGCGTATGCAAGAGGGCCTGCTCTCACTCATGCAGATGGCCAAAACCAATGCGGCCTTGACGCGCCTGGCCAAAAAAGGCCTGCCCTACGTGAGTGTGCTGACCGACCCGACCATGGGCGGCGTGAGCGCCGGTTTCGCCTTCCTGGGCGACCTGGTGATTGCCGAGCCCAAAGCGCTGATCGGCTTTGCCGGGCCCCGCGTGATCGAATCAACGGTGCGCGTCACTTTGCCCGAGGGCTTCCAGCGCTCAGAATTCCTGATGACAAAGGGTGCCATCGACTTCATCTCTGACCGTCGCGAACTGCGCAAAACCATCGCCAACGCGCTGGCGATGTTGCAGCGGCAACCTGCGGATGCGGTGAGCTGATCAAGCCCCTTCCCCATATCAGACCGCTCAGCGGTTTGCCAATGGGAGAGTTTAAATTTTGCTATACTATTTATAGCTAACTACGCTTATTTTACGAGACCTAGAGGTCTTATTTTCGTAAATTCCTAGTGAAACGCTAATTTGTTAACATGGGTGTTAATAATTGATTCGCCTTGGTATTTTTCTAAGTTGTCGGCTAGCGTTTTACATTCGTGGCGAGATCACGCCGACGGGGCACTCTGCTGCGCGGAATGCCCCATCGGCATGATCCTGGTAGAGGCTGGAGGTGTCCGAGACTTGAACGATGCTGTGCGCGCAGGTGCCGCAGGCTGCAATGGACTAGGCGGCGGCACTAACGACGGTGCGCTTGGGTTGAATAAGATCCCACAAATTGCCGTAGATGTCTTTGAACACGGCGACAGTTCCGTAGGCTTGCTCTTTCGGTTCACGCACAAACTCGACACCCTTCGCCTTGTAGGCTTGAAGGTCACGTGCGATGTTGTCTGTGTAGAGAAACAGGAAAACGCGGCCACCTGTTTGGTTACCAATATGCCGAGCCTGCTCGTCATTGGACGCTTGGGCCAAAAGGAGGCGAGATTCGTGCGAACCGGGCGGCGCCACCACGACCCAGCGTTTGAGCTCCAGAGGGATCGGTGTGTCTTCCATCAGTATGAAACCGAGAACACCGACGTAGAAAGCAAGCGCTTCGTCATAGTTTCGCACCACGATTGAAACGAGACCCAGTGACTGGTGCATGGCGGGGGTTGATGCGATAACTGAGGTGTTGCCGTTGAACGAGCTGATGGGTCAAATCATAAACGACTGATTTCCCAGAGTGGGCAGTTTGTTGACTTCGTGAGTTCACGGTTCCGTCACTTCCACCTGGATCAGGTCGGCGGGGCATTCAGCGTAGCGGCATCAAGGAGGAGCCGCGCGCCGCACATTGGCTACTGGGGCAAATGCGTTTCGCGGCGGGGGACAGCCGCGTAGCTGAGTGCCCCGTCGGCCTGATCCCGCCATGGAACCAAAACACCCGCCAGGTCCCATACCGCCACGAACTTGACTGATGGATACGGCGAGTTGTGTTTCAACGCAGCACCAGCACCGGAATCTGCGAATGCGTTAACACTGCCAGCGTTTCGCTGCCCAAGAGCACCCGCGCCATGCCTTTGCGGCCATGGGAGGCCATCACGATCAAATCGCTTTTGTGTTTTTTGGCGGCTTTGATAATGGCCTCGGCCACCGTGCCTTGACCGAGGACGGTGCTGACTTTCACATCCCGCGCATGGCCTTTTTTCACGATCAAATCCAGGCGGGCTTGCGCCCTGTCGCGCCATTCGGTTTCAATGCGCGTTGTCTCCTGCACGGTCAAAGCGAGGGTGCCCTCAAAATAGCTGTTCAAGTGATAGTCCAGTGCCGTGAAGGCGACAACCTCTGCATCCAGGGCGGCAGCCAGGGCCAGACCGGCATCTACCGCCTTGTCCGACAATTTCTCGCCATCGGTACAGATCAAAATTCTCTCGTAGGTGTTAGCGCGCATGATGGACTCCTTCGGTTGTAGAGTCACCAGCTTAAAGACCTCGGCCAATTCGTGTTTTGATTTACATCAAGCCCGAGGTAAATCGCTTGATGTCAGTGCGCATGCGTCGATTTGTGCGATGGCAACACCGGCTGTTGGCACATCGGGGCAGCCTCGTGTTCCGCCAAATGGTGCAGCGCCTGCGCGTCCAACACCCGCACAAGGCGTTGATCAACCGTCAAAATTCCCTGCTTGACAAATTTACTCAGGGTGCGGCTCACAGTTTCGATCGTCAAGCCCAGATAGCTGCCGATTTCTTCACGTGTCATGCGCAAGACCAGCTCGTCAGCCGCCTGGCCACGGCCGTGCAGGCGTGTCAGCAAATTGAGCAAAAAGCTGGCGACCCGCGCTTCAGATCGCATCGAACCGAGCAAAAACAAATGGTCGTGGTCCTGCACAATTTCCTTGCTCATCATTCTTTGAACATGCAGTTGCAGTGCGTGCACATCGTGGGCCAATTGGTTGATAAGCGGCACATGCAGCACACAGACTTCAGAGTCTTCCAGCGCCCTGGCGGTACTGGTGTGCTGATCGCTGGCCATGCCGTCAAGCCCCAAGAGTTCGCCACCCATGTAAAACCCCGAGACCTGTTCCCGGCCATCCGCGGTGCCAATGGTCGTTTTGAAAAACCCGGTGCGAACGGCGTACAGCGACTTGAACCTTGAGCCTGCGCGGTACAACAACTCCCCGGCTTTATATTTGACCCGTGTGCTGACCAACTGGTCGATCTTGGCCATCTCCATCGACGACAACCCCACCGGCATACAGACGTCACGTAAACGGCACGATGAACATGCGGTTTTGATCGCGGCTTTTGGGTTGGTTGAGGCCGTTGCCTCAGGTGTTGAATCGTGGCGCATGCTTGAGCTTAATCCAATTTAACCAGCTTGAGTCGCTATTCGCAATGATTTGAGAAAATCAGGTTCGGGTTGAACGATTTTTTCAGTGCGGGCCAACTCCATGCCCTGGGCATCCAACAAAATGATAGGTGTCGAGTGGCTGAATTCTCCGTTGGCCAGCTTGCGGTATTTCACGCCCAGAAGTGCCGCGATTTGCCGCACATCCTGGGTCTGTGTGCGATAGAGCCGCCAACGTTTGGCGTCCCCGGCGCGTTGTGCTGCAGTCTTTTGCAAAGTGGCGACATCGTCGCGCTGCGGGTCGAGTGAGATCAGACCTACCTGCAAATTGCTACGAGCGGCTGGGGGCAATCCTTGTTCAAGTTGCCGGATGGCCTCAAACAACATCGGGCAGACCATGTCGCAGTGGGTGTAAAACATACTCACCAAACGCGCCCCGGGTGGCGTACCGGTGCGCTTCGCCGCATCCGCCCAGAGGCTCGCGCGGCCATCTTGATCTGTCAGTTTTAGATCAAGCTGGTAGAGCGAATTGCGGGGCAGTTTTGCCGACTCCCCAGCCGACTCATTTGCCAAGGCAGTTGGCGTTTTTTTGGCGCCGGGAAGCGTCGCGCGCGCTGGCTCGGCCCGCAAAGAAGGCAGGACGAAGGCAGCGAAGCCTGCCAGCAGAAAAACACGGCGGTGGCTCATTTTTTTCTCCTTGGGGTTTTGGTGGGTCGCTCGGCTGGTGCGTCGCGTACGCAGCGAAACCCGAGGTTGCGATTGGTGCTGGCGGCTTGCATCGCTGACAACATGGCCATACGCATCAATACGGGATAGTTCTCGCGGTCATTGGCGCTCAATGCCCCGGCGCCGCAGAACTGCAAGATGTCGGGGTCGCCTTGGGTGCGGTTGTCGCCACTGACCATCATGGCACCAAAATCGTCCACCCATTCCCAGATCAGGCCGTGCAGGTCGTGAACGCCATACGCATTTTTTGAGGAAAGGCCGACCGAATCCAGGGTTTTGGAGGTCTGGCCGTACCACGCCAAAATGCGTTCGCGCCATTGCGGGTTGGCCCGCGCATCGCGCTCTCGTGCGCTAGCCGCCGCCACGTACTCCCACTCATGCCAAGTCGGCAGGCGTGCGCCTTCGCTTTGGCAAAAGGCGCTGCTTGCGAACCAGCTGACCTGGGTAATGGGTTGCGCGGCTTGCGGCGAGTCTTTGTTCCAGCCCACATCGTTTGGCCACTGCGCCAGATAACGTGGGTCAGCCAGGGCGCTTCCCATTTTGATCGATCTTTGCCAGGCCGGGTGATGGTGGACAAAAGCGGCGAACTCGCCTTGGGTGACAGGCAACACCCGCATCGAAAACTGGGCGACTTGGGCCTTCGCCTGTTTGCCGTCGGGCGGCAACAGGCTAGTGAATTGACCTTCTGGGATTTGCACGTAAGCCGGTGCCAAAGGCTTTGCCTGCGCCGCTAGAACAAGCAGTCCACCCATCAGGCACGCCGCAAAGAAGCGGGTGATGCCCCCGGCTTTTGCCTGCGTCATCGTGTCGTGTGCCATGCGGGTTTCAATACAAAGCGTCAAGTGCAGCCAGGCCAGCTCAATGGGTCGGGCCTTTGGGCTTGGGCAAAGTGGCGCGGGCGCGCGTCACCTCAGCCGTGCTGAAGGCCCCCATCTGGTTGCCCCAACTATTGCCCACGTAGGTCAGGATGTTGGCCACTTCGTCATCGGCCAGTTGGCTCATGGGGGGCATGACGGAGTTGTAGTCTTTGCCGTTGACCTTGACAGGGCCGCTCAGGCCGTGCAGCACCACCCCAATCGCGCGGGTTTTGTTGCTCGTCAAATAATCCGCCTTGGCCAACGGTGGAAATACGCCCGCCAGGCCTTCGCCGTTGGCTTGGTGGCACACAGAACACGCGCCATTGAACAAGGCACCACCGGCCTTGATCTGCATGGGCAAGGTCAAGGTGCCCTTGGCTGCCGCATCGGTCGCGGTGGACACAGCGGCCATATCACTCTGTTTGTCCCCCAGATAGGTCGAATCCACCTCTTTGCCTGAATAGATCGCCTTGTTTTCAGGGCCTTCCACTTTCATCATGCCCAAGGCACCTTTGTTGAAAGCTCTGAAGATCGAGTGATCAACGATCACGTAGGTGCCTGGCACTTCGGTTTTGAACTCGGCTATCGCCGCGCCACCGGCCGGGATCAGCGTGGTCTGTACGTTTTCCTGAAACTTGCTGCCACCCTCAAACCACACCTTGTCAAAAATCTCCCCAATCACGTGAAAACTCGACACCAGGTTGGGGCCACCGTTGCCAATAAAGAGCCGGATTTTTTCGCCTACCTTGGCTTTGAGCGCGTTGTCACCCGTGAGTGCCGACTCCGAGCCGTTGAACAACACATAGGTCGGCCTTTCATCAATGGCTTTTTGCATGTCAAACCCCTGCAAGCCTTTTTCACGGTATTTGCCCACGGTATAGAAGTCGCCTTGCATGACGTAAAACTCATGGTCTACCGGCGTCAGCCCTTCCAGCGGCTCAATCAAGATCAGCCCATACATGCCATTGGCCACGTGCATGCCCACCGGTGCGGTGGCGCAGTGGTACACATACAGCCCGGCATTGAGCGCCTTGAAGGTGAACTGCGAGCCATGTCCCGGCGCCGTGAAACTGGAGGCCGCCCCGCCACCGGGCCCGGTGACGCCATGCAAGTCGATGTTGTGCGGCATTTTGGAGTCTGGGTGGTTTTTCAAATGAAACTCCACCGTGTCGCCTTGCCGTACGCGGATAAAACTGCCCGGCACCGTGCCGCCGAAAGTCCACACCGTGTAACGCACGCCTTCTGAAATTTCTTTCTCGAGCTCACGCACTTCAAGCTCGACGATGACCTTGGCCGGCACCTTGCGCCCCGTAGGGGGTGGCACTTTAGGTGGGCTGGTCAGCACCGCTTTGATCGGGGCGCCCTGCGGCGGCCCCTGATCTGCCGAGCTGACCTGTTCTTTGGCGTTGGCTGGCACCTCACCCGGTTGCACCGCTGCGCCAAAAGCAGACTTGTCCTGACCCGACGGCGGCGAACAGGCCCCCAAGACAAGCAGCGTCGCCAAGACACCAATAACCCGCAAAGCAAGAAAAGGTGATCTTGAGGCCATGGTGATCTCCGGTTGTTCCGGTTCACTGTAGGTGACACAGATTTCGGTGTTTTGATCTAGATCAACAAAGTGGCATGGGCACCAGGATCAATTCCGGCTGGCCCGGCTCCAACCTGTGTGATCGAGTCCAACGGGCGTGTTAACCAGCCCAGGCGAGTTTGAGCGACGGCCCAGACTGTGCGTACTGCAGATGGCGGCTTGCGGGCCAGTAACAGTTGAGCGTCAGCGGCGTTGCGGGGTTTGAACAAGCGGCCGATATGCGACCTGCACGCTGCAAACGGCAGACCGCCGTCAACCGCTAAACATGTCCGCCCACGCTCCACCCCTTATCCCCCAGCGCCTTTGCAGCGACCGCGACGGCGGGGGCTTCCAGCGGGGTTTGCAG
>JANOXL010000424.1:0-2422 GCA_031418395.1 Rhodoferax sp.
ATACCCACCCCGAGAGCTGTTAATCCAACGAGTAGCCCCAGATTCTGTTTGCGGTGGCGGGGGGTTATGAGTTCAATAGAATGTGTTGATTTTTTGCCCATTAAGCGACTTAATTCAAACAAAATACATCCAACTGGCCCAAGGTTAGTCAGGATGGCGGCATATAGACCGACGACAAAGAATCCGATCCCGTTTGGGCCAGCGTCCTTTAGAAATAGGAGCGTCAGGGGTTTGATCAAAAACATGCCGATCACCCCGAGCGCGCCAGCAACCATTGCCACCATGCCAATCGCTCGGAATAGCCAACCAATCAAATTCGGTCGCCTGGCGCGTAGGGTTGCCGGATAACGCAGCACCAAATAAACGCGGTACACAAGCCCGACGGAAATCAGCAAAAAGGGGAGCATGCCTGCCCAGCCCAGCAACCCTCCGCCTGTAGCGAGACCAACCCAGGAACCCTGACCCAGTTGACCAACAACAAAGCCAAGCAACGCTAAACAATAAGCAAGGCGCGTTGTCCACACGGCGTCCAGGTCTCGAAACGTCGGCTCCGATGGGGCTAGGGATGGATTGAAACCACCTGAGGCAGACTTTTGCTCGCTCATATTTATCGGGGTGCGTATTTTCAAACGTGTGGTTCGTACGAACCATTCAAGACGAACAGCAAATCTCAATCCCGGCCGCCCAATCTGGCGGAAAACCGGCCCAGGCTTCGAACGTGGGGTGTTCATCAAACGGGCGCTCCAGCACGGCGAGTAGGTCGCGCACCATGCTGAAATCTTTTTGTTTGGCTTTTTGAATGGCTTCTTCGCCCAAATGGTTGCGCAACACGTATTTGGGGTTGGACTTGAGCATCAACTGGGTCGCCAGATCACGGGAAACGAGCGTAAGCCGCTCTGAATAAAGGAGCATCCAGGCGTCGAAAGACTCGCGGTCGAGGAACAAATCCCGCACGGGATCGAGGGCGTCACCAGCGACGTGGCGACTTAGGCGACGCCAGAAGATGGTGAAGTCAACGCGGTCTTTGGCGAGCAGCTTGAGGATGTTTTCAATCAGCGAGCGGTCGCCATCCTGCACATCGCTCAAGCCCAGCTTGGCGCGCATGCGGCCTTCAAACTCGGCGGGGAATACGGTTTTGTACGACTCCAGCGCCGCCACAGCTTGGGCCTGCGCCTGCGCAGAATCGCCGTCGCCCATCAGCGGCAATAGCGCTTGGCCCAGCGCGTAGAGGTTCCAGTAGGCGATGTTGGGCTGTTTGTTGAAGGCGTAGCGTCCACCCGTGTCGCTGTGGTTGCAAATGTGGCCGGGCACGTAGGCGTCCATAAACTGGAAGGGGCCGTAGTCGATGGTCAGGCCCAGGATGCTCATGTTGTCGGTATTCATCACGCCGTGGCAAAAACCCACGGATTGCCAGTGGGCGACCATCGCAGCGGTCTTCTCACTGACGCGTTGCAACAGCATTGAATAGACATTATTTGATGAAAATTCAGTCGAATTTAGTCCTGAATTAGAAGCCAAATTATTAGCATTCACGAGACCTAATGGGTAATACCGATCAATGGCATAGTCCGCCAATAATTTTAATGAGTCAAGGCGTTCGTTGTACGAGAAGTGTTCAAAGTGCCCGAAGCGAACAAAGCTGGGCGCGACGCGGGTTACAACGGCGGCGGTTTCGATTTCTTCACGGCGCACGCGGGCATCTGAGCCGGTAACGCACAAGGCGCGCGAGGTGGGGATGCCCAGGCCCGCCATCGCTTCAGAGCCCAAAAATTCGCGGATGCTACTGCGCAACACAGCACGGCCATCGCCCATACGCGAGTAGGGCGTGCGCCCAGCGCCTTTGAGCTGGACCTCGAAACCGCCAGAGGTTTCCCCCAGCAAAATCGCCCGTCCGTCGCCCAGTTGCCCCGCCCACTGGCCAAATTGGTGGCCGCTGTACACGCTGGCCAGCGGCTGTGAGCCGGCCAGCAGGGTGTTGCCCGTCAAGGCGTTCAACAGGCCGTCAGATTGAAGCAGGGCAGGGTTCAAACCCAGCAAATTGGCGACCTGCGTGCTTTGTCCCACCCAATACGGCGCTGGCAGCGGCTCGGGGTTCAGGCGGGTATAAAAATCAGGGCCCAAGGCGGCAAAACCGGTCCGCCAGGTCAGGCCCAGGTCAAAGCCTTCGGCGGCTGGCCCAGTGTTGGGCGATTCTGTCGAGATTTCGGGGGAGATTGGGGGTATCGATACAGCGGCGTTCATACAAAGATTGTCCCGCAAATTGCTGTTTCATCACCGGGCAGGGGCATCCCTGCGGTATTCTCCAGACTTCGCACCGTTCACCCCGGCCACCAGCGCCCTAAAAATTGGAGACCACCCATGCACGGGTTAATGCAAAGCCAGTGCTTGCCGTCAATCTCTGCACCACCAGAGACCGCGCCAT
>JANOXL010000425.1:0-6456 GCA_031418395.1 Rhodoferax sp.
TGTGGTGATGGAGGGCATCAACCAGCCCAATGGACTGGCCTTTTCACCGAACGAGTCGATTCTGTACATCGTCGAATCGCGATCTACGCCACGCAAAATCCTCGCCTTCGATGTCGTGGGCGGTAAAACCCTGGCCAACCGGCGCGACTTGATCGACGCGGGCCTCAAAGGCACGCCGGATGGCTTCCGGCTCGACATGGACGGCAACCTATGGTGCGGCTGGGGCATGGGCGAAGCGGGCCTGGATGGCGTACACATCTTCAATCCTGAAGGCAAACGAATTGGCCGCATCGACCTGCCCGAGCGCTGCGCCAACGTTTGTTTTGGTGGCTTGCACCGCAACCGGCTCTTTATGGCGGCGACCACTTCGGTGTATTCGTTGTATGTGAATACTCAGGGTGTGAGTTATTCCTGAACACCCACCGCGTGACCATTGCAGACCGCTATTTTATTGATAGCTTGTTTAGCACTAAAGTTGGGCCTGCCAGCTTATTTTTCTGAATTTTCGTCCTTTTAGCCCTTCGGGCTGAAATTTCGTTATTTCTGTCTTGACAGAAGTAACTGACGGACTTATATTCGAATCAAAGTGCGAATTAAAGATAGATACAAAGCACCCGGAATATCGTCATGGAACTCAGCCAAACCAGCCAAAAATTCATCTTGCACTGGGGTGAAATGGGCGCCCGTTGGGGCGTCAACCGCACGGTGGCGCAAATCCATGCGTTGCTTTACTTGGCTGGCAAACCACTGCCTGCCGACGAGATCGCCGACACGCTTGAGGTGGCGCGCAGCAATGTCAGCAACTCCATCCGCGAGCTGCAGGCCTGGAAGTTGGCGAAGATGGTACACGTGATGGGCGACCGGCGCGACCACTTCGAGGCAAGTACCGACATTTGGGAGCTTTCACGCACAGTGGTGCGCGAGCGCCAGGAGCGTGAACTCAAACCCACCATCGACATGTTGCGCGAGTTGCTGAACCACCCGGAAATCATGCTCGACGGGATCGACCGCGCAACGCGCATGCGCGAGATGTTGACGATGCTGGAGACCCTGACAGTGTGGAGCGACGAGATGCTTCGGCTCGACACCGCCACCTTGACCAAGGTGTTGAAGTTGGGTGCAAAAATCCAGAAACTGATGCGCGGAGACACGACAAGCTCCCCCTCAAAAACCACCTCCAACCTACCCGCATCCGGTGAGCCGCAAAACGCGCCTGCTGCGGGCGTGGTCAACGCTATATGAGTCGCGTCAACAAGCACAAGCGCTTTTTTTTGGGGTAATTATTTCTCTTTAAACAGAAATTACAGATTTAAAGTACGATTTCAATACGAAATGACTGACAAAACACTTCTCGCCACCGGCAATTACCCGCTCACTCTCCGCTTCGACGGCGCTTGTCCTTTCTGCAATTTGGAGATCGACAACCTGAACGCGCGCAAAACGACGTGCCGCGTGCCAAGCCACGCAGATCGCCGTAGCCGCCAAAGTGGCGACAAACAAGGCCAGCGCCTGCCACAGCGGCAAATGTGAACTGACAAGCATCCATCCAACTCAAGAAAAGGCAAGATCATGAAGATCATCGTTTTAGGCGGGAGCGGCCTTTTGGGCGGCGCCATCACCCGCGAACTGCGTCGCAAGGGGCACACGGTCAACACGGCGGGCCGAACGGGTTGCGACACGACGGTTGATTTTCGATACAACACCACCCTCGAGAGCTTCGCGCCTTTGGTGCAGGGGGCCGACATCGTCGTCAACGCGGTCGGGATCTTGATCGAACGCGGCAGCAACAGTTTTGATGCGGTTCAGGTCAAAGCGCCCACCGCCCTTTTTGCGGCCTGCGCCAAGGCCCGCGTGGCACGTATCGTGCATATCTCAGGCTTGGGGGTGGGCACCGGCATCGCAGGCGGCTATATGGCCAGCAAACTTGCGGCCGAACAAGCCCTGGCCGCCGGGCCGGTCGATTACGCCATCGTGCGGCCCACGTTGCTGGTGGATGCCAATTGCTCCAGCACGCGATTGTTCAAGTGGCTTGCCAAAATGCCCGTCATCGCCCTGCCCGGCCTGCTGCAACCCGGTGCCTCACAACTCGCACCCATCCAGGTCGAGGACGTGGCACGCGCCGTCGCCCGCATCTGCGCCCATCCCAAAGCGCTGCGCCGCGTAATCGAACTGGCTGGCCCGAGGACCATGAGTTACCGCGACATGCTCGTTGCCTATCGCCGCGAAGCAGGGCTGGGCTTTGCAATATGGCTGCCGATGCCCTGGTGGCTCATGAAAGCCAGTGCCTGGCTGGCGGAAAAGCTGCCGCAAAACGTCTTTAACCTGGATACGATGCGCATGCTGCAAGCGGCGACTTTGCCACAGCACAACGAAACGGCACGCTGGCTTAGCGAAGCGCCTTTGCCGCTGACCAACCCGCGCGCCACGGACTTGCCGACCAATGTGACGGGCGTGAGCGTGGGCTAAAGCCCTACCAACTTTCAACGTTGGACAGTTCAGCACAGGCTTTTCGCAGGCATCATCAGGGCTTGAAGACACCTCTTTCTATCGCCATCGTCGGCGCCGGTTTTGCAGGCCCAGCCATCGCCACGTGGCGGATGCGTTGGCTGCTTATTCAAAAGAGCGGCATGGCCATTTGCATTTTTACAGCCAGGCCAGTCGTTTGCTCACGCCCCTGTTTCAAAGAGACCAGACCGCGCTGCCTTGGCTCAGAGACCAACGCATGGCGGGCAGTGCCAGTTGGCCAATGGGGCGAGAGGCGAATTTACAAACACTCGTGGGGCTGCGCAAGCGCTGGTGGGGCGGGGTATACAGCTTGCTAGATTGACGATTGAAAAATTCAATTATTATTTATTTTAGAATTTTTATATAGACTTTATGCGGTTACAAGCCTCACACTATATTGATATATTGCTATTTATTTTATATGTAAATAGAACTTAATTTAATTAATTTTTTAGTAAATATATCTATTAAACGAAATAAAAAAAGACCTGTTAACACCCATATTAACTACCAAATTGACTTCAGGTTGATCCACCATACAACCAAGGCACATCCAGGAGCCGCTCGCCCAGCAGCGCCATGCCCACGTTGCGCCCCCAGCGTGTCAACCCGGTCGCATGAAAAATCTTCGCATTGCGCAATGAACGACGCTGTACGCGGGCATTGCGTTGCCAGCGGGCGCGGGCGTAGTGTTGCAACGCGGCGCTAACGTGCTGCCCGTTAGATGCATGTTTGGCCAAACAAGCACCCAGCTCGGCGGCGTCTTCGATTGCCATACCAGCGCCCTGCGCGAGGTAAGGCAGCATCGGATGCGCGGCGTCACCCAAGAGTGCGACGCGGCCCCGGGCGTGGTCGGCAGCACTGGCCATCGGGGGGCGCCGGTGCAGGTGCCAGGCCTGCCAATGCAATGTGCTTTGCAATAGATTTTGTAGTTGTATGTGCTTGTTTTCCAGGGCATTCAGCAAGTTTCTATTCTCGAATGTGTGGCTCCATCCTTCGGCAGCTTGCGCCAGCGTCCCCTCCAGAATCACTACCACGTTGAGCCACTCGCCCTCTCGGGTTGGGTGTTGCACAGGGTAGGTCACCACGTGCATGTTGTGGCCCAGCCAGACGGTGATGTCCCGCGTTTGTATCGTCAGCGGCAGGTCATCTTGCGCCACCAGGGCGCGCAGGGCCACATGACCGGTGGGTAGCGGTGCGCCGTCGTTCAAAAGCTGCCCACGCACCTTGCTCCACAAACCGTCGGCGCCGATTAACACGTCGCCCGCCGCAGCGGCCAGGGGCAGGGCAAGACCGCTGAGCGCGACTTCTACGCCCTCGTCCGGTGCATCGCGGTCGGTGAAGGATTCGACCACCGCGCCACGGTGGATGGTGACAGTGGGGTATTGCGCCAGCGCTTGCAACAAAAGCGCATGCAAGTCCGCCCGATGCACCGTGGCATACGGCGCGCCGTAGCGGCGCAAGGCCGCATCGCCCAGGCGCAATTGGCCTAGCGACTGGCCGCTTTCAGAATCGCGCACACACAGTTGGCCAGGGAATTCAGCGTAGGTTTTTAAAGCAGTGTCCAGCCCCCAGGCGCGAAGAATGCGGGTGACGTTGGGCCCAAGCTGGATGCCCGCGCCGATAGGCTCGAACTCGGTTGTTTTTTCAAATAGCTGGACCGCCAACCCGGCTCGGGCACAGGCCAGCGCTGCTGCGAGGCCGCCGATGCCGCCACCGGCAATCAAGACCTTGGGGTTCATGCAGCCATGGGCGGTAAAGCTGTCAGCGCTAGATCACGCGCACCCGTATGACGTGCGCCACGGCTTGAATGGCCGCCACCACGTCCGCGCTGGGCACGCCTTCGACGTCGATGATGTTGTAGGCCAGTTCGCCACGGCTTTTGTTCACCATGTCCAGCACGTTGACTTTTCGCTCGGCCAAAACGCCCAACACATGGCCGAGTACACCCGAGACGTTGTCATTCGAGAAGGTGATGCGCCCCGCGCCCGGCGTGCGGCCCATAGTCACGGCGGGCATGTTCACCGAGTTGGTGATGTTGCCGTTTTCCAGGTAGTCCATCAACTCGTCTGCGGCCATGACGGCGCAGTTTTCTTCAGACTCTTCAGTGCTGGCGCCGATGTGCGGCATCGCAATCACGTTGGGGTTGCCGAGCATCTCAGGCTCGGGGAAGTCACACACGTATTTGCCGAGTTTGCCTGCCGCAATGCTGGCGAGCACGGCGTGGGCATCCACAATCGTTTCACGCGCGAAATTAAGCAGCACCGCGCCGGGTTTCATCGCGGCCAGTGCGGCGGCGTTGATCAGGTGTTTGGTCGCCTCCATCGCGGGCACGTGCAGGCTCACGTAATCCGCGCGCGCCAGGAGCGCGGGCAGGTTCTCGGCACGGCTCACCGAGTTGGACAAACGCCAAGCCGCGTCAATCGACAGCGCCGGGTCAAATCCCACCACCTTCATGCCCATGCCCAAAGCCATATCCGCCACCATCGAGCCAATCGCCCCCAGGCCCACGATGCCCAGGGTCTTGCCTTTGATTTCGCCGCCTGCAAAGCGGGATTTTTCTTTTTCAAGCAAGGCGGCCATGGCTGCCGCATCCGTCATGTCGGTGAGTGAATTCACATACGCCATGCCGGGCAATATGCCGCGTGTGGCGAGCAACATGCCGGCCATCACCAACTCTTTCACCGCGTTGGCATTGGCGCCGGGCGTATTGAAAGCCACTATGCCGAGCTTGCCGTATTCGGCCACCGGCACGTTGTTAACACCGGCTCCGGCGCGGGCTACAGCGATCAGCGACTTGGGAACCTCCAAGCCCTGCAACTTCTGGCTCCGCAACAGAAACGCATCCGGGCTACCGATGTCGCTGCCAACTTCATAACTCGAACGCGGAAAGCGCTCCAGCCCTTTGATGCTGATCTGGTTGTAGGTTCTGATTTTGTACATACTATTATTTTGATAGCTGGTTAGGCATGTTTTCCGTGACTTGGAGGCTGAAAATTTTTACGCGCCTGCTAAAACCTCTCCAAACCTTACTGAACCTGTGCGTAGGCCCAGGAGAGCCATGGCATCAACGCCTCCAGATCAGACTTCTCAACCGTCGCGCCGCACCAAATGCGCAGACCGGCAGGGGCGTCTTTGTAGGAGCCGATGTCATAGGCCACACCTTCGGCCTCCAGCAATTTCGCCATTTTTTTGACCTGTTCTTCTGTGGCTTTCACCGAGAGGCAAACGCTGGTGTTGGAGCGCGTGGCCTTGGTCTGCGCCAGAAATGAGACCCAATTGTTGGCGGCGACGAAGGCTTCAATCACGCCCAGATTCGCTTCGCTGCGAGCGATGGTGCCTTTGACGCCACCCACTGATTCCGCCCACTTCAGCGCATCAAGGTAATCCGACACACACAACATGGATGGCGTATTGATCGTCTCGCCTTTGAAGAGGCCTTCGTTCAGTTTGCCGCCGGATTTCATGCGGAACACCTTCGGCATGGGCCACGGCGGGCTGTAGGCCTCAATGCGTTCGACAGCGCGAGGCGAGAGGATCAACATGCCGTGGCCGCCCTCACCGCCCAGCACTTTTTGCCAAGAATAGGTGACCACGTCCAACTTGTCCCAAGGCATCTCCATGGCGAAAACGGCCGAGGTGGCGTCGCACATCGTCAGGCCCGCACGGTCGGCCGGAATCCAGTCACCGTTGGGCACTTTCACGCCGCTGGTGGTGCCATTCCAGACGAAGACCACGTCGTTGTTGAAATCGACCTTTGCAAAGTCGGTGATGTCGCCATACGCTGCCTGGCGCACATTGGTATTGGGCAATTTGAGCTGTTTGACGATGTCGGTCACCCAACCCGCGCTGAACGACTCCCACTCCAGCACATCCACGCCGCGCGCGCCCAACATCGACCACATGGCCATCTCGATGGCGCCGGTGTCGGAACCCGGCACCACGGCCACG
>JANOXL010000426.1:0-29773 GCA_031418395.1 Rhodoferax sp.
CCACCGATGTGGCATTCCCGGTGATCGGCCCAGGCACCTTTCAAGGGGTGGTCCAACCACTCAGGGCCGAGGCCTTGGTCATTAGCGATCAGTAACATCATCGCCTCTTTCAGGCGCACCAGATCAAAACGCCCGGAGTGCGACAGTCGCTGCCAATCTTTCAAAAATGCTTTGGCGTAGTCGGCAGCCCTTGGCGGCGAAGCGCGTTTACTGGCCGCTGTTTTTTTCAAGGTCGGCAAACAATTCGTCGGCAGTCGTAAAACGAGCGCGCCGCTTGGCCATCATGGCACGCGACTCCTCCATGGCGGCAAGGGTCTCGGCGTTTGGCACCTTGAGCTCAAGCGGAAACGCCTGCTCAACCACCACGCGGCGCAAGAACAGGCGCACGGCATCCGACATCGACAGGCCCATGGCCGCAAGCGTCTGAGTGGCTTGGTCTTTGATGTCATCGTCCACCCGAATGTGGACCATAGAGGTTTGTGCGGTCACGGTTGGGGCTCCTGAATTTCTCTCATTATGTATCTCAATTGAGATTTAGTCAAGGCTGCTGCACCTTAAGACCGTAATAATTCACCCCAAAACCCGCATCCCCCGCGAAGTCTGAACTTGAGCGACCAGCCTCGGCAGCTCACCCGCATTTAAGACAGTGGCTGACCAACCTGCATCAAGCCCCAAAGCCTTCATCTGTCGCTCGATGCGCTGCGCGTCAGGGGTGAAAAATTCCAGTTGCGTGAACACCAACCCCGCATCCGGCAAGGTACTGGCTGGGTGGGCGGCGGTTTGCCATTCGATCAGCGTAGGGGTGAGGCCCCCGTGCGTGGCCTCGCCTTCCTGTGGCGAGGTAATGAGCCAGTTCAGTGCGCCCCGACTCATCGGCACGATGGGTTTCATGGGCTCGGCGCTGGCGGCAACGGTTTGCGCCAAATCGTTGCTGCGAGCGACCCACGTGTGCAGGCGCGCTGGTGCGTTGGGCAGCAGATCGTCCAGGCCAAACCAGCGGGTCATCACAGGTTTGGGCGCGGCCGGGTTGATGGCCATCACTTCAAGGTAGGCCGATTTACCCAGCGACAAGAGCAGGTTGTGGGTGCCCATACGTGCGTGTTCACCGCCCTTTTGCGGATGTACGCCCAGGCATTCGAATACGTAGGCGCCGCCGATCTCCAGCGAGGGCGCGGTGACGATGATGTGGTCGATCTCAGCATGCGGTTTCATGTGTCAACGCGCTCCCATTCAATACGTGCCAGGGTAGGCCCCGCCATCGGCCAGAATGTTTTGCCCATTGATGTACGCGCCGTGTGTGCTGCACAAAAACGCGCAAATCGCACCGAATTCATCGGGTGTGCCAAAACGCTGGGCGGGAATGGTCTTGCGCCGCGCGTCAGCGATCACACTCACATCAACGCCTTGCTTTTGGGCCGCGCCTGCGAGCGTCACCTTGATGCGGTCGGTGTCAAAAACGCCAGGCAGCAGGTTGTTGATGGTGACGCCGTTGGACGCCAGCTTGACGGTGCGCGCGACACCTGCGACAAAACCAGTGAGCCCGCTTCGGGCGCCGTTGGAGAGGCCCAAAACGTCGATGGGCGCTTTCACTGAGCTGGAGGTGATGTTGACGATGCGGCCAAAACCGCGCGCGGCCATGCCGTCTACTGTGGCCTTGATCAGCTCGATGGGGGTGAGCATGTTGGCGTCGATGGCTTTGATCCAGGCGTCGCGCTCCCAGTCGCGGAAGTCGCCGGGCGGCGGGCCACCGGCGTTGGTGACGACGATGTCGAAGTCTTTGCGTATCGCAAACACGGCCGCACGGCCTTCTGGCGTGGTGATGTCGGTGGCGCAAGTCAGCACGGTTGCGCCTGTAGTTGACGCGTAGTCGGCTCTTAATTTTGCGGCGGATGCTTCGAGCACCTCTTTGGTTCGCGCGACGATCAACACGTTGACGCCGTCTTTCACCAGCGCCGTCGCGCAGCCCAAACCCAGCCCTTTGCTGGCGCCACACACCAAAGCCCACTTGCCTGCAATGCCTAAATCCATGAAAAATTACCTCTTGTTTTGTGAATCTTGGGACAATAATACGCGGCTGGAGGACTGATCATGTTTTCGATGGCCCTTTTTCACCCGCTTGGTTTACGGCCTATGTCCCACCTCAATCTAAGTCACACTTCTGTTGCTGCCGCGCTGCTGCTGGCGCTGGCCTGTGCGGCCCCGTCCATTCACGCCCAAACGGCACCAACACCCGAGCCCCTGGTGGTCAAACGCGCCACCGAGTTGCGCAGCGCCCCCGGCGACAGCGCCCCGAGCCTGGGGCCGCTGGCCGCCCAAAGCACGGTGACGCGCCTTACGGCTCGCCAAGGCCCCTGGATGGAGGTGCGAACGGCGCAAGGCACGGCGGGTTGGCTGCACATGTTTGACGTGGGTTCTGCGCCGAGTGCAGGCGGCAATGTGGCCACGGGCGCGCTGCGGGGTATCACCAACTTTTTCAACCGAAGCGCGACACCTGCAGGCGGCTCGGCAGGCGGCATGACCTCCACCGTGGGCATTCGTGGCCTGGGGGCTGAAGACTTGGCCCGTTCGCAGCCGAATCTGGCCGCTGTGGCGCAGGCCGAGGGGCTGCGGCAAAACGACGCCCAGGCGCGTAGTTTTGCGGCCGATGCCAAACTCACCGCGCAGACGGTGGAGGCGCTGCCCGCACCTGCGGGTGCAGCGCGCTAGGGCGCGTTGCGGCCCAGCTTTTGATCAAGCCCCATGAAATTTGAACCCGTCGCCCAGAGCCTGTCGAAGGTCTTCGACAAGCTCAGCCCGAACGGAAATTTGGACAAATTTGGGCTTTACCGGGCCGCATCAACAGAGCACGATAAGGGCGCAATGGCAATTGACGGAAACAGCCAGCAGAGCAGGAGCATGACACCATGACATTCATCTCACGAATTGAAACCAGGGCGCGGCGTATTGCGGCGGGTGCGGTCGTTTTGCCGCTCGGCATCGCTTTGCTGACCTTGGCGAACTTGCCGGCCCAAGCGCAAGACCCGCTGAACCTGATGCAGCAACTGCTACGCCAAAGCCAACAACCGGCCCGGCCCGCGCCCACACGCCCGGTGCCGAATGCGCCCGCTGCGCCTGCGGGCGCAGCCGGGATTTTGAACATGCTGGCGCCCGGGGCGGCCCCCGCTGCTGCTGCGCCAAGTGGTGCAGCCCAAGCGCTGGATTTGGTGCAGTTGTTGTCGCAATCACTGGAGCAAATCGACCAGCCCAAAGAAATCGAGATTGGGCGTCAGTTGGCCGCCGTGCTACTGGGCAGCAAACCACTGCATCCCGATATGGTCTTGCAACGTTATGTGAACCGCTTGGGGCGCTGGATCAGCCTGCAGTCGTCGCGGCCCGAGTTGCCCTGGACCTTCGCCGTGCTGAATGACGCCGGGTACAACGCCTTTGCCGCGCCAGGCGGTTATATCTTCGTGACCAAAGGGCTCATTGACCGCGTGGCAGATGAATCGGAACTCGCCGGCATTCTGGCGCACGAGATCATTCACGTTGCTGAAAAGCACCACCTCAAAGCCTTGCGTAAAACTGCCCAGGCGGGCATGTTGACGCAAGTGCTGGCCTCGCAATTGAGCAGCAATCTGGGGCCCGGCCTCTCGGCACAACTGCTGAACATGGGCAAAGACATTTACTCCAAAGGCCTGGATCAGGAGGATGAGTTTGAGGCTGACCGACACGGCGTAGCGCTGGCTGCTCGGGCCGGTTTTGACCCTTACGGTCTGATCGCCGTGTTGCACCAGTTGCGCACCGTGACACCTGACAACGCCGCCTTCACCCTCACGATGAGCACGCACCCGCCCGCACAGGCGCGGATGGACCAGATCGAAGCGGCAATGGGTAATCGCCTGGATGCGTTCTCCGGCAAACCCACGGTGACCGTGACGCAGCGGCTGGGGCGCTGACACGTCGCACAAATGCTTTTTACGGTGGGCAAATCGCAAAGGTCAAATGGTAAAAAGCGTCCTAAATCACCAATTTATACGTATTTTAGATATATTTTTGGGTGAAATGTAATCACTTTTAATAATAAATATAATAGCATTACAAGCTCATTTTACGAGACCTAAATCTAACTTTTTATTAAAAGTTAATTTATAAAATAAATATCTAGAAACCCACCGCGTGCCCATCACGCCGCGCATCGCTGGCAGCGATGTAGCCTTGCACCCTAGGATCACCCGCGCGCCAGATAAATTGGCCAGCGCCAAAGTCTTGATACGAATCGTTGATGACCACCATCTGGTGGCCGCGATCGCGCAGCGCCTGCACCGTCGCGGCAGGCATCGTCGACTCGACGTTCAGCTCCAAGCCCTGGTTGAAGCGCCAGCGTGGCGCATCACAGGCCATCTGCGGGCTCTGCCGGTAGTCCAGCATACGTACCAAGGTCTGCATGTGGCCCTGCGGCTGCATGTTGCCGCCCATCACGCCAAAAGACATCACCGGCTGGCCACCCTTGGTCAGGAAGGCCGGGATGATGGTTTGAAATGGGCGTTTGCCCGGGGCAACGACATTCGGGCTGGCAGCATCCAGGCTAAAGCCATGGCCCCGGTTTTGCAGGCTTATGCCAAAAGTAGGCTCCACGCAGCCCGAGCCAAACCCCATGTAATTACTCTGGATGAAGCTGACCATCATGCCGTTTTCATCCGCCGCCGTGAGGTAAATGGTGCCGCCTTTCACTGGATTGCCAGCGCCAAAGTCTTGCGCTTTTTTGCGGTCGATCAATCGGGCCCGGGAGGCGAGATAAGCGTCATCCAGCAGTTGCTCGGTCGTCACCGTCATGGTCGCGCGCTCGGAGACAAAGCGGTACACATCGGCAAACGCCAGTTTCATGGCTTCGATTTGCAGGTGCTGCGTATCGGCGCTGTCGGCGCCCAAGTCGGCAATCTCGAATTTCTCCAAAATGCCCAACGCCATCAGCGCGGCGATGCCCTGGCCGTTGGGTGGAATCTCATGCAACTCGTAGCCACGGTAGTTTTTGGCAATCGGCGTGACCCATTCACATTGGTGTGCGGCGAGATCTGCAGCGGTCATCGCGCCGCCGTTCTCACGGTTGAATTTGTCCAGCGCGGCGGCAATTTCGCCCCGGTAAAACGCTTCACCTTTGGTAGCGGCAATCGCTTTCAAAGCGCGACCTGCCGCTTTGAATTGAAACAACTCGCCGATATCCAGCGCGCGCCCACGCGGCAAAAATGCCTGCGCAAATCCCGGCTCGCCTTGCAGCTCTTCGACGGGCGCTGCCCACTTGCCGGCCACGATCGGCGGCACCAGGTAACCACGCTCGGCGATGTCAATGGCTGGCGCCATCAAGTCGGCAAAAGGCAATTTGCCAAACCGATCACTCATCGCCACCCAACTGCTCACGGCGCCCGGCACGGTGACCGAATCGAGGCCGCGTTTGGGTGGCGTTTTGGCAGCTGCGCCGTATTTGCGACGGAAGTAGTCGGGCGTACACGCCGCTGGGGCGCGGCCTGACGCGTTCAAGCCATGCAGTTGTTGCCCGTCCCACAGAATGCAAAACGCGTCACTGCCCAGGCCATTGCTCACGGGCTCACACAGGGTCATTACCGCCGCAGCGGCAATGGCCGCATCGACCGCATTACCGCCCTTGTGCAACATGGCCAAACCGGCCTGCGCGCCCAGAGGGTGCGAGGTCGAGACCACATTGCGGGCCATCAGCGGGATACGGGTGCTGGTGTAAGGATTTTGGTAGTTGAAGTTCACAGTGCAGTCACTCATTGAATTGAAAGGGGGGTCGAAGCGATGGGGCTCAGTCGAGCGTGATCTGGCGCTCGGCGATGATTTTTTTCCACTTGGCGGCGTCAGCGGCGACCATTTGGCTGAATTGTTGCGGGCTACCGCCTACGGGCTCGATGCCCAGTTTGGCCAGACGCTCTTTCACGTCACCATCTTGCAAGGTCTGGTTCACCGCCGCTTCAATTTTGGCCAATACTTCGGGCGGCAAACCGCGCGGGCCGTAAACCCCAAACCAGGTGTTGGACTCAAAGCCGGGCAGCACCTCGGCGACGGCCGGCAAATCGGGCGCCATCGAGGTGCGTTTGGCCGAGGTCACAGCCAGCGCACGCAGGCGGCCCTCACGTGCGTGGGGCAAACCGGTGGGCAAAGAGTCAAAAATCATGTCCACCTTGCCGCTGACAAGGTCGGGAATCGCCAGCGCCGTACCCCGATAGGGGATGTGCACGATGAACAAGCCCATTTGCGCCTTGAACAACTCGCCTGTCAGGTGCACGATGGTGCCGTTGCCACTGGAGGCGTAATTCAGGCGGCCTGGGTTCTTTTTGGCGTAGGCCACCCATTCGGCCAGGGTTTTGGCGGGCGACGAATTCGGTACAAGCAGGATGCTGGGGGCGTTGCCGACGTGGGTCACTGGTGTGAAGTCGCGCACGGCATCATAGGGAATTTTGGCATTCAACGCGGGGCCGATCGCATGCGTGCTGGAGGTGGTCAAGAGCAGGGTGTAGCCGTCTGGCGCCGCCTTGGCCACCAGATCCGAGCCAATCGTGCCACCAGCGCCGGGGCGGTTGTCGACCACGACCGTTTGGCCCAGTTTGTCACCCATTTTTTGAGAGAGTACGCGGGCAAAAATATCGGTCGCGCCTCCTGCCGGGAATGGAACCACCAGACGGACGGACTTATTGGGATAGGTTTGCGCTTGCAGCCCTGCGGGCAAACCTGCGCAGGTGAGCAGAAAACCGAGGAGCAAACTGCGGACACACGCAAGGGGATAGTTCATGGACGTTCCTTCTGAAGCTTCTACAAATGGGGGCTGAAATCGTTCGCAGCGCCTTGACGCCGCGCCGTCAAATCAAAAACGGCACCCGAGAGTGCCGTTTTCTGCTGCGCTGAATGCAACGCTGCTTGCCCAATGCCGCTCAGTTTACGGCTCTTCAACAAACACGTTTTCGCGTTTGCTCTTCACGGCGGGCAACAAGACGATCACAACCAATATCGCAGCGGCAATCAACAGGCCGGCAGACAAAGGCCGGGTGACAAACACGGTCCAGTCACCGCGCGACAGCAACAAGGCCCGGCGCAAATTTTCCTCCATCATCGGCCCCAGGATAAAGCCCAGCAAGAGTGGCGCTGGCTCCGCGCCGATCTTGATGAACCAATAGCCGATCACACCAAAAATCGCCACTAACCAGATGTCGAAAGTATTGTTGTTGGTGGAATAAACACCAATCGCACAGAACAAAACGATGGCAGGAAACAGGAAGCGGTAAGGCACGGTGAGCAGCTTGATCCACATGCCAATCAAAGGCAGGTTCAAGATGATCAGCATCGCATTGCCAATCCACATGGAGGCAATCAAACCCCAGAAGAGCTGCGGGTTGCTGGTCATCACCTGGGGGCCAGGCTGGATGTTGTGGATGGTCATCGCGCCGACCATCAGCGCCATCACGGCGTTGGGCGGAATACCCAGCGTCAAGAGTGGAATGAAGGAGGTTTGCGCACCCGCGTTGTTGGCCGACTCGGGGCCCGCCACACCACGGATGTTGCCTTTGCCGAATTCGATTTCACCTGGCTTCAAACGCACTTTTTTCTCAATGGTGTAAGCCGCAAATGCCGCCAACAAGGCACCACCACCCGGCAAAATACCCAAAATAGACCCAAGGGCCGTGCCCCGCAAAATGGCAGGTGTCATATGCTTGAAGTCTTCTTTCGTGGGCATCAATCCCGTCACCTTGCCCACAAAAACCTCGCGCTCCTCAGCAGGTTTGCCCAGATTCATGATGATTTCGCCATAACCAAACACGCCCATGGCAATAGTGATAAAGCCGATGCCGTCGGTGAGTTCAGGGATATCAAAACTGAAGCGGGCCACGCCCGAGTTCACGTCTGTACCCACCAACCCCAGCAATAGACCCAGCAGAATCATGGCAATGGCTTTGAGCAAGGAGCCCGATGCCAACACCACGGCACCAATCAAACCCAGCACCATCAGCGAGAAATACTCGGCCGGTCCAAACTTGAACGCCAGCTCAGTCAGTGGTGGCGCAAACGCCGCCAAAATCAAGGTCCCCACTGTGCCGGCAAAAAAGGAACCGATGCCCGCTGCCGCCAGCGCCGGCCCTGCTCGCCCCTGTTTGGCCATCGCATGGCCATCAATCACCGTGACGACAGACGACGCTTCTCCCGGCAAGTTCACCAAAATAGCGGTCGTGGAGCCACCGTATTGGGCACCGTAATAAATGCCGGCCAGCATGATCAAGGCCGAAACTGGTGGCAAGGCATAGGTCGCGGGCAGCAGCATGGCGATGGTGGCCACCGGGCCAATGCCGGGCAACACACCAATCAGCGTTCCCAACAAACAGCCGATGAAGGCATACATCAGGTTAATGGGCGTGAACGCCACGCCAAAACCCAGCGACAAGTTATTAAGCAGTTCCATGGAATGTGTTCCTTAACCGGTGATGAACGTAGGCCACACCGGGAACTGCAACTTCAACAGCACGATGAAAGCAAGATAACTGCCAATGGCCAAAATGGTCGCCAAAAGGAAAACTTGTTTGGGTCTAAAGTCGTCACCAGCCATACTCGCAATGAAGGTCAGAGCGTAAATGCCGGCAATCAGCCCCATGGCGGGCAGCTTTATACTGGGCAGGCCACCCAGCAGAATTCCAAAAACTATATTGGCGCCAATGATGTAACACAAGGGCCGCCAGGCGAATGAGCCGATGGGGTCGCCACCCTCTACTTTGGAGGTGAACGACATGTAGGTGATGATGGCACCAAAGACGGCCAGTAACACGCCCAATAATTGCGGGAAGTAGCCTGGCCCCATGCGTGCGCCGGTGCCGACGTTGTATTTGCGCGCGAGGATGGCAAATGCAGCCCCGACAATCAAAAACATGACTCCTGAATAAAAGTCTTTTTGACTTTTTATTTGCATACCCAACTCCAAAAAGTTACTTCAATTAGCATTCTGCCTTGAAACAAAGGCCGCTCAGGGTGTGGATTTCACCTATTAAAAAAAGCTACTTTTCAACAAGCCGCTTTACGTTTCACCTGCTAAACCCAACTATTCCATTTCAAAATCATTTGTGAACTAGGCGTGCCGACGAAGACAGTGCAGAAGCACGGCTAGGAGGCACAACAACGTTCACGAATGATTTGGAACTGGAATCAGACGAGCGGAGGCGTTGACGCAATCACTTCACCAATTACCGTATGCCCTTCTGCCACTTGCAAGGCACCCGCAAGGCGCAGGGGCCGCATACCGTCTTGCACGGCCTGCTGTTTCAAACCGCTCATGCCGGCATCTGCCATCACGCGGGATTTGAAGTTTTCGCTCACCACCAGAAGTTCATACAAGCCCATGCGCCCACGAAAGCCGGTCATCCGGCAATCGACACAACCCACTGGTTTGTAGGGCTTGAAGCCGCCACTGATTTTCCAGGGCGCAACAGCCTCGGCCAAGGCTTCCCGGCTGGTGTCAGGGTCAGCCACTTTGCATTCTTCACACAAGGTGCGCACCAAACGCTGGGCCAAAACGCCCAGCAGGGTTGCATTGATAAGGTACGAGGGGATACCCAATTCGAGCAGGCGCGTCACCGCAGACGGCGCATCGTTGGTGTGCAGGGTCGAGAACACCAAGTGACCGGTGAGCGCTGCTTGCACGGCCATTTCTGCCGTGGCCAGATCGCGTATTTCGCCCACCATGATGATGTCCGGGTCCTGCCGCATCAAGGCACGCAGGCCATCTGCAAAACCAAAATCGAGCTGTGGCTGCACCTGGGTTTGGTTGAACGACGGCTCGATCATTTCGATCGGATCTTCGATCGTGCTGACGTTGACCTCTTCCGTGGCCACACGTTTGAGTGTGGCGTACAGCGTGGTCGTTTTGCCAGAACCCGTCGGCCCCGTCACCAAAATGATGCCGTGAGGTCGTTTGACCAAAGACTCCCAGCGCAGGCTGTCGTGTTGCGTAAAACCCAGCGCGTCCAGGTCTTTGACGGCGTTGTCCGGGTCAAAAATGCGCATGACCATTTTTTCACCAAACGCGGTCGGCAAAGTCGAAATGCGCATCTCGATTTCGTCGCCGCGCGGATTGCGGGTCTTGATGCGGCCATCTTGGGGGCGTCTGCGTTCGATCACGTCCATACGGCCCAGCAGCTTGATACGCGCTGTCATCGCATTGAGTACCCCCATGGGCATTTGGTAGACCTGATGCAACACGCCGTCAATGCGAAAACGAATCACGCCTTGCTCGCGGCGCGGCTCCAGGTGGATGTCGCTGGCACGCTGGTCAAAGGCGTATTGCCAGAGCCAATCCACCACTTGCACCACGCTCTGGTCGTTGGCGTCGAGCTGTTTGTTGGTCTTGCCAAGCTCCACCAGTTGCTCAAAACTCGCGCCGCCCGAGTTGCCACCGGACTTCATCGCCATGCGAATGGACTTGGCCAGGGTGAAAAATTCGGCCGTGAACTTGTGAATGTCCTGCGGATTCGACAAAACCCGGCGAACGCTGCGTTTGGACTGGCGCTCAACTTCCGCTACCCAATCGGTCACAAAGGGTTCCGACGTGGCGATCACGACCTCTGAAAGGGTGACCTGCACGGGCAGTATCTTGTGACGCTCGGCATAGGCGGCGCTCATGACGTCGGCAACTTTGCCTACCTCGACGCGCAGCGGATCGATACGCAGATAATCGAGTTTGGCGTAGGCTGCCAGCCATTGCGTCAAAGCCTCGATGTCCAGCGGCTGACTGGTGTTGGCACGTCGTATGGAAACGCTGGCCAGACGCATCAGCGGATGCTGCGCACTTTCCGCCTGCGCACAACGCGCGACGGTACGGGCGGCTTCCTGCTCGGTGATCATGCCGTCGCTGTGCAGCCAATGCACCAGATGCCGCCAATCGAGCGGCCCCAAGTAATGAGCCTTGAGCAATGTTTTGTTTTTGGCAACGGAATTCATGTGGCGGCAACTGGTGCGAGTGGATTCATTATTCGGGCCCATTGGCGTGCGGGCAGACCCCAGCGAGTCTGGATGATTTCAGCCTTGGCGGCAAGTGCTGAACGTTTGACAGCCTGTGGATTGCGTCGGGCGAGCACCACCGTGTTGCCAGCGCGGGTCGGCTTGAAGGCCCATAAAGCGTCTCTGCCGAATGCGGCTGCTATTTTGTCAACACTGCGTTGAAAACTCGATGAACGTCCAAACAAGTTGACCGTCATACAACCTTCGTCCGTCAAGACCTTGCGGCAATCGGAATAGAAAGCTTCACTGTCCAAAACAGGCGCGGCCGCTTCGTCGTCGTAAAGATCAACCTGCAGGGCGTCCACTGCACCCAACCAACGCGGTTGTTGAATTTCAAGTGCTGCATCGGCCAAGACAACCTGCATGCGCAAGTTGTCTGGCGGCAGTTTGAACCAGCCTCGGCAGGCCAGCACGACCTGCGGATTGAGCTCAACGGCGCAGCTCTTCATGCGTAATTCTTTGTGACAGTATTTTGTCAACGAGCCTGCGCCCAATCCCAATTGCAGCGCCTGCATCTTCGGCAAGGACGCCAAATCTGCAAATAGCAGCCAGGCCATCATGCGCTGAATGTATTCGTGTACCAAAACGGTGGGCGCGTCCAGCAACATGGAGCCCTGAACCCATTCCGTGCCCAAATGCAGGTGGCGAATCGGGCCTTCATCGGAAAAATTGACTTCCGGCAACAAGGTAGCGTGATTTTTCAAGATGTCTGCATTATCCTCATGCGTTCCTTAAACAGCGCGTCTTGGAGGACACTTATGAATGTTGAAGTCATCTGGAATTTTTTGAGCACTCAGGGTGCCGATTTCGGCCTGAAAGTGCTTGGGGCCCTGGCGGCCTGGATCGTCGGTCGTTGGTTGATCGGGTTGGCTCTACGTTTATTGAGTGTGG
Organism: Rhodoferax sp.; assembly: GCA_031418395.1. GTDB lineage: Bacteria > Pseudomonadota > Gammaproteobacteria > Burkholderiales > Burkholderiaceae_C > JANYCG01. The sequence continues at coordinate 11,920 of JANOXL010000426.1, forward strand.
GCTTCCAAAAAGGCGGAAAAATTGACCAGACGCTGGCCAATTACCTTACGTCGATCATTTCGGTGATATTGAACATCGTCCTGATTCTGGCGATTCTGGACATTTTTGGCGTCAAAACCACGTCTTTTGCAGCCCTGCTGGCTGGCGCAGGCCTGGCAATTGGCACGGCTTGGGGCGGTTTGCTCACCCATTTTGCGGCGGGCGTATTTATGCAGGTACTTCGCCCCTACAAAGTGGGGGACTGGGTATCTGCAGGCGGGGTCACGGGAACGGTAAAGGAACTCGGCCTTTTTGGCACAACCTTGATCACCGGGGACAACGTCACCACCATCATTGGCAACAATACCGTTTTTTCAGGTGTCATACAAAACTTCAGTGCGCTGCCGACACGACGGGTGGACTGCACTGCAAAAGTCGCCAACAGCGTGGATCCGATGGACGCTATCGCTCGCTTGAAAGCCGCTGTCGCGGCTATTCCCAATGTTGCCAAATCACCGGCGCCGGAAATCGAAATTCTGCAATTCACGCCCGAGGGGCCGCTTCTGTGTGTGCGCCCCTATACCTTTACCGATCACTACTGGCAGGTGTATTTCGACACCCATAAGGCGGTTGTGACGACGTTTGGTGCGGCGGGGTATCCGACGCCAGAAACGCCCATTACGCCACGCAATCGCTGACCGCACTCGACGTGTTGGGTGGTTTCCCCTAGGGTTTCAGATCCAACAATCCCGCTAGGCGAGGCAAGGCTGCGACGGCATTCGCAGTCGTCGCCGTCGCCAGCGCCGCCGGCGAAATACCACGAAGGGCCGCCACTTCTGCTGCGATTCGGGGTAACTCGGCCGGTTCGTTGCGCCCCTGGTTCTGACCCGCCAAACGCTCGCTGGCTGTCCTGTAGAGCCACTTGGGCGGGATATCGGGGGCATCTGTTTCCATGACGAGTGCATCAAGCGGCAAGTCAACAGCCAGACGCCGCAGTTGCAACGCCCGCTCAAAAGTACTTGCGCCGCCAAACCCGAGCTTCAAGCCGAGTTTGACAAATTCACGGGCTTGCACGTCGCTGCCGTTGAAAGCGTGCGCAATGCCTCGCCAAGTGCCTCCCGGAAACTGTGCGCGCAGATGTTTCAGTAGCCGATCCGCCGAGCGCCGCACATGCAGGATGACGGGCAGCTCAAACTTGCGAGCCAATTGGAGTTGCTGAGCGTAAAAATACTCCTGCTTTTCAATCATCGAAGCGGTGTTGAGCGCGGGCACAAAAAAATCCAGTCCGATTTCCCCCACGGCCACGAGGCGGCTGTCGTGCTGGTGCAGGTGTAGCTGGCGCTCCAAAGCCTCCAAATCGCGCTCGTGCGCCTGTTGCACATACAGGGGGTGGATGCCCAGCGCGTAACTGTTGGCACCTTGATGGGCCAATAGCCGAACCGTATCGAAATTAGCCACTTCAACAGCCGGAATGACGCAGTGGCGCACGTTGTGCGCGACGGCTCTGGCCCAGATGGCGTCCGTTTGCCCCGCAAATTCCGGCGCATCCAGACGGCAATGGGTATCGATCCAAAACGACATGGGCTGAAAATACCACAGGCAGGCGCCCAACCGACAAATGACCATTTCAGGCCCTGACTGAGCAAAACTGTGCGTTCCGTGATACCGTTGCACTGCCTTCTCCCCAACCACTCTGCCAAGGTGTCAGCATGCGCAGGTCAGCCCTCTACAGCAGTTCGATCTCGTCTTCCATGGCCGTGATACCGGTTGAGACGCCGAAGGTGCGGCTTTCCTGGCGCGCACGACTGGCGGCTGTCCGGCAAATTTCACCCCAAGACCCGCGCGTTTTGTGGGCCGCGATTGCCTTACTGGCGTTGGCGCTGGTTGGCAACATTGCCTTCAGTCTGCGCCCTGGCGCGCCAAAACTCACACAGGAAATCATTGATTCCGCCGTATTGAAAACGCTGGAAACTGCGGACTTGCCGTCGGCCGCGGCCCGCGCCGCCGAAGCGATTGCGCCTTCCGTTGTGCGCGTGATGGGTTTTGTCAAAAATGCGGATGGTGACGCCGATATTGAACATGGCGTGGGCACGGGTGTGGTGATTGTGGACAAAGGCATCATCCTGACCAATTTACACGTAGTGCAAGGTGCGCAAACCATCAAGATCACGTTTTGGGATGGGCTCGAAACCACCGCCACCATCAAAAGTGTGAAGCCTGAAGACGACTTGGCCGTTTTGCAAGCCAAAACCATACCGGACGACATGATCGCCGCCACCATGCGGTCCACGGGCGACCTCAAGCCTGGCGACCATGTGGTGGCTGTTGGATTTCCATTTGGCATTGGGCCTTCGGTTTCTGCCGGGGTGGTGTCCGGACTTAAACGTTCCTTCCGCTCGCCGGAAGGCAAACAGGAAATGAGCAACCTGATCCAATTCGACGCCGCCGCCAACCCCGGCAATTCCGGCGGCCCGCTTGTCACGATGGATGGCCAGGTGGTTGGCATTGTCACAGCGATCCTGAATCCCAATGAACAACGTACCTTCATCGGCATCGGCTTTGCAGTGCCCATTGAAAACGCGGCCGGCGCGGCCGGGTTGCCGCCGTTCTGACCGTATTGGGACCTTGCCACTCAGTGACTTAAATTTGCTCCTCAGACTCTCATTGACTTCAACCTAAGGAATTGTTCATGGAAGCCGTGACCGCCCCAGCCCCCAAAGCCACCAGTAGCGAAACTGCCCAGTTGATGGAGCAAATACTCTACGAAGTCAAACGTGTCGTCGTAGGCCAAGACCGCTTTTTGGAACGTGTGATGGTCGCCGTGTTGGCGCAAGGCCATCTGCTGGTGGAAGGTGTGCCGGGACTCGCAAAAACACTTACCGTCAAGACGCTGGCCAATACGGTACGCGGCGATTTCAAACGTATTCAGTTCACCCCTGATCTGGTGCCCTCCGACCTGGTGGGCACGCGCATATACAACCAGAAGACCGGCGATTTTTCAACCACACTGGGCCCGGTGTTCACCAACTTGTTGCTCGCCGATGAGATCAACCGCGCGCCCGCTAAAGTGCAAAGCGCCTTGCTCGAGGTCATGCAGGAACGCCAGGTGACCATTGCCGGCGTCACCCATAAAGTGCCTAGTCCTTTCCTGGTCATGGCGACGCAGAATCCCATTGAGACCGAAGGCACCTACCCGCTGCCAGAGGCACAGGTTGACCGCTTCATGATGAAAGTGCTGGTGGACTACCCCACTGATGAAGAAGAATTTGTCATCGTGCAGCGCGTGATCGGCGCAACGGTTGCGGTAACCGCCGTGGCCACCACAGAACAGCTGGCCGCACTTCAAAAGCAGTGCCGCGAAGTCTATGTAGACCCAAGCCTGATTCAATACGCGGTGCGTTTGGTGTCTGCCACACGCACCCCGGCCAAACATGGCTTGGCTGACCTGGCCCGCCTCATTACTTTTGGCGCAAGCCCCCGTGCCACCATCAACATGACGGAAGGCGCCCGTGCCTTGGCGATGCTGCGCGGACGTACCTACGTGTTGCCCGAAGACATGACCGACCTCGTGCCCGATGTGTTGCGCCATCGCCTGGTGTTGTCCTACGAGGCATTATCCGAAGGCCTGACGGCAGATGCCATCACGGCCAAAATCATGGCCAAAATTCCGGTACCGGCCAAACCTCTGGAACACGAAAAACTCGCGGCTTAAGGGCCGTGCTAGCCTGCTTGATATCGCCCAGCTAATCCGATGTTCAGCCTGTTCAAACGAAAACCAAAAGCTGTCGCAGCGCCGATGGCCGAGGCCGCCAATGCCCCGCAGATTGCCGGGGCAGACAGCGTCTTGCGCCGCCTGGAATGGACGGTTGTGCGCAGGCTCGACGGCCTTTTGCAGGGCGATTACCGCACGCTCCTGCGAGGCACTGGCATCGACCTGGCCGATTTGCGCGAGTACCAACTGCACGACGACGTGCGCCATATGGACTGGAACGTGACCGCACGCTTGCAGGTGCCCCATGTGCGCGTATTCACCGAAGACCGGGAAATGACCGCCTGGTTTTTGCTGGATTTGAGCCCGTCGATTGATTTTGGCTCCGGCGAGCAACGCAAACGCGACGTGTCTGCCGAGTTCGTGGCCGTATTGGCGCGCCTTCTGACCCGTCATGGCAACCGCGTTGGTGCCCTGTTGTACGGCTCTGGGGTAGACACTGTCATTCCGGCGGGTAGCGGGCGACGTCATGTGTTGCGCCTTTTGCATGCGATCACGCGGCGCCCTAAACATGCGGAGTCCGGCAGCACGCGCCTGGGTGATCTGCTCGAAGCCGCTGCAGGTTTTGTCCACCGGCGCTCGACAATTTTTGTAGTCTCGGATTTCATCAGTGAGCCGGGCTGGGAAAAAGCCCTGGGTCACCTGGCGCAACGGCATGAAGTGGTTGCGGTTCGCCTGGTTGATCCGGTAGAGATGGACTTACCTGATTTGGGGCTGATCACCATCCGCGACGCGGAGAGTGGCGAGCAAGTGCTGGTCGATACCCACGACCCTAAATTTCGGCAGCGCTTTGCACGGATCGCCGCGCAGCGCGAAGCCGAGTTGCGGCAAAACCTGGGCAAAGCGGGCGTTGACACATTGGAGTTGTCCACTGCCGACGACCTGGTCGAATCCGTCATGCGCTTCACCGAAATGCGCAAGCGCCGCAGCCGAGTCGGCGCGGGTGCTAAATTGCCCACACACCTGAAACGAGCGGCTTGACGCGCTCACGCCGTCGAACAGACCAAGTACCGGAGACACTGACATGGACCTGGCCAATCTATTGCCCAAACAGATGCCGATGACCTTCTTTTGGCCCAACTTGCTGTGGCTGTTACTGTTAGTGCCATTCCTGGTGTTGGTCTACCTCTGGCTGATGAAACGCAAGAAAAAGGTCGCGCTGCGTTATGCCAGTTTGTCCATCGTGCGTGAAGCCATGGGCACCGGGCCAGGTTTTCGCCGCCATATTCCGCCCCTGCTCTTTTTGATCTCGATTGCGGCGATGCTGCTGGCCGCCTCCCGCCCGTTTGCAGTGATCAGCCTGCCGACCACCCAGGAGACCATCATTTTGGCAATGGACGTCTCAGGCAGCATGCGCGCGACAGACGTTCAACCGAATCGCATGGTGGCGGCCCAAAACGCGGCTAAAGCCTTTCTGACCGATTTACCCAAAGGCGTCAAAGTCGGCATCGTCGCTTTTGCCGGTTCCGCTACCGTCGCGCAGATCCCCACACTCAACCGCGAAGACCTGGTCTCTGCCATTGACCGCTTCCAGATGCAGCGCGCCACCGCCATTGGCAACGCCATCGTGATGTCGCTGGCGACGCTTTTCCCGGATGCCGGCATCGACCTGGGCCAACTGCAATACGGCAACCAGCGCCAGCGTGGTGTCGCCATTGACCAGACGCCCAAAGAAAAGAAAGAGTTCACGCCCGTGCCACCGGGCTCCTACAAATCCGGTGCCATCATTTTGCTGACCGATGGCCAACGCACGACCGGCATCGACACCCTGGAAGCCGCCAAAATGGCCGCCGACCGCGGCGTTCGCATCTACACCGTGGGCATTGGCACGGTAAACGGTGAAACCATCGGTTTTGAGGGCTGGTCCATGCGTGTTCGCCTGGATGAAGCCACCTTGAAATCCGTCGCCCAGAAAACCGACGCCGACTACTTCTATGCCGGCACGGCGCAAGACCTCAAAAAGGTCTATGAAACCCTCAGCTCGCGTCTGACCGTAGAGAAGAAAGAAACCGAAATCTCAGGCCTTTTGGCTTTGATAGCCGCCGCGTTTGCGATCACGGCGGCGGCACTGTCGGTCTTGTGGTTTAACCGGATTTTGTAGGTGAGACCTCAAGCGTCAGTACCCGACCGATAGCAGCCCATCATCAGCTGCTGACCACGGTCGGCTCATTGCGCGTCTTCCACATCGACACCATCACGCCACCTGCAATCAGCCCCAGCGTTACGCTCAGAGATATCGACGGCGGAATTTTGCCGATGATGCCGACCAAGAATATCTTGGCACCGATGAAGACCAACACCAAAGCCAAAGCGTACTTCAGGTACTTGAAACGGTGAATCATGGCGGCCAGCGCAAAATAAAGCGCCCGCAAACCCAATATCGCGAAGATGTTGCTGGTGTAGACGATGAAAGGGTCGGTGGTGATGGCAAAAATGGCTGGCACAGAATCCACCGCAAACACCAGATCGACAAACTCCACCAGACACAAAGCCAAAAACAGCGGCGTAGCCCAAGCTACCGGCTTGCCGGACACGGGGTGCGGCCGATGGACGAAAAACGCGTTGCCATGCAAGACGGGCGTCACCCGCAAATGTTTGCGCAAGAACTTCAGCAAAGGGTTGTTGCCAATGTCGGGCATGTGATCCGCGATCACCCACATCTTGACGCCGGTGATGACCAGGAAGGCGCCGAACAGATAGAGAACCCAGGAGAACTCACTGACAAGCGTCGCACCCAGTCCAATCATCAAGGCACGCAGGAAAATCACCCCCAAGATACCCCAGAACAACACCCGGTGTTGGTACTGGCGCGGTATGGCAAAGTAGGTGAAGATCAAGGCAATCACAAAGACGTTGTCCATCGAAAGCGATTTTTCGATCAAAAAGCCGGTCAGATACTCCATGCCGCTTTGCGCACCCAAGTACCACCAAACCCAAGCTCCAAACATCAATGCCACGCTGATGTAACCCGTGGAAAGCATCAAACTCTCTTTCACGCCGATTTCCCGGTCTTCTTTGTGCAACACCCCCAGGTCCAGGGCCAGCAAGGTGACGACCACGCCAATAAAGACGAACCACAGCCAGGCGTCAGTGCCCAGAAATGGCGTGTTCATAAATTCAGTGAGAGTTTGCACCGTGGATTTGCCTTGTGAATATTGCTTTGTTGATCAATTGCTTGGTCGATTGGCGGGTTGTGGACTTGTTCAGCTTCAGTCGAAGATTTCACCCAGCCAGGATTTCTTACGCCCGCCATGGAGTTTTCGGTCAGAGTAATGGTCCGAGTCTGCAAAGTCGTTGTGCCCCAAATGTCTGGGCCGTTGACTTGATGCGTAGGTTTCATTTGAGCGATCTTTGACATCACTTTCGCTGCGTTCGACCAACTTGTCGAGCTCACCACGGTCCAGTCAAATGCCCCGGCATTGCGGGCAATAGTCGATTTCCACCTTCTGTCGCTCGGTCATGACCAAGGTGGCGTCGGGGCAATTTGGGCACTTCATCAGGAGTTTTCCTTTTTCTCTAATCAATGGGTATTAGCGGTTAATCGCCGGGCTGCCAGTTCGGGCACGGGTTTGGTTGCGGGTCTTGCGGAACTCACGCACCAGCTTGCGTGCTGCCCGGGCCAATGCGCCGTTCAACGCCTCGCCCCATTCGCGGGCGATGGCGGTCACCACCACCGTGCCTTTGTTCGCCGTCTTGAACTCCAACTGGCAACGCTTGTCTACGCCGCCATGTGGCCCGTTGATATCGGAAAGCTGTACTTTCGCCCTGGGCACGAGCCAGCTTAAGCGGCGCATCGCGAACTGCACACGTTCAATGGCCAGCTTTCGCATACTGGCTCCTTCAGCATCGCGGGATTGGAAAACGATTTGCATGGAAAAGCTCCTTGGGTTAAAAAAGACCTCTGATAAATTGAGGTGCGTTGGGAAAATTGAACTAAACACGAGGCCGAGCATAAGTTTTAATTACATAATTAAAAAGAAGACAATACGGGACTCACAGTTCGTAATTTCCTGACTAACTCTGTCTACAAAATCGAGCCACCATGAACATCTCAGGCTTTAGTTATCGCCATCTTCATTATTTTTGGGTGGTTGCCAATGAGGGTGGCATTGCCAGGGCTGCCGAGCGTCTTGGCGTTGCGGTTCAAACTGTGAGTGCGCAAGTGCGTGAACTGGAGCGAACTTTGGGCCATACCCTGCTCAAGCCAGCGGGTCGTGGCCTCGCGCTCACCGAGGCCGGGTTGGCCGCCATGCGCCACGCGGACCAAATATTCCAGTTGGGCGAACAACTTCCTTCGGTTGTACGGGATGCCGTCAGCGCACCCGTGGTGCGCCTGACGGTCGGCATCTCCGATGGTTTGCCGAAGCTGGTGGTGCACCGTTTACTGCAACCGGTGTTGCTCGAGCCCAAGCTGCATTTAATCTGCTCGGAAGACGGGTTTAACGACCTGCTGGCCGCCGTCGCCTTGCACCGACTGGACGTGGTGCTGGCCGATCGCCCCGCCACGCCCAGCCCCAGCCTGAAGCTCTATAGCCATCCGCTGGGCTCATCCGCATTGGCCTGGTACGGCACTGAAGCCTTAGTGGCGAAAGCGCAGGTGGATTTCCCCAATTCTCTGGCGACTTTGCCGGTGTTGCTGCCCTGTGGTCAATCCGCCATGCGGCTGCGACTGGACCAATGGTTTGTGCAGCGCGGGATTCGCCCCAACATCGTCGGCGAGTTTGAAGACAGTGCGCTGCTCAAAACCTTTGGCGCCAGCGGTATGGGCGTGTTTCCGGCCACCCAGTGGGTGCATGAGGACTTGCTGGGCCGTTACGGCGTGCGGCTTTTGGGCCCCTGTGAGGGCGTCACCGAGCACTTTTTTGCCATCGGTACAGAAAAGAAAATCCAGCACCCGCTCGTGCAGCGCCTGCTGCCCAGGGCTTTGGGTATGTCCCAGCCTAAAACAGGAACTGGACGTCACCCGCTTTAATAGACACCTGTTAAGGTGGAGATTGAACTGGCGTGATCGTTATGACAAGAGTGAGATAGCCAGCCGAATTCAAGGCCGAAGCAGTGCGCCAAGTGACCGAACGGGGCCAGCGGCGGTAGCGTAAATAACGCCCGCTCAGGGCCCTGAAGCTACCCCAGCGCCTGCTCAAAATCCGCCAGCAAATCAGCGGCGTCTTCAAGACCAACCGAGAAGCGGATCAGGCCTTCAGAAATCCCCATCTTCTGGCGATTCTGCAAACCCATTTCCCAGAAGATCGTCGGCGCAACGGGGATGACCAAACTGCGGGTGTCGCCCAGACCAGTGGCAACCACCGGCAGCTTCAGGCGGTTGATAAATTTCAGGGCGCGCGCTTCATCGCCGACTTCAAAGGCCAGCAGCCACGACCCGGCTTTGAAATGCTGCTTGGCAAAGTTGTGTTGCGGATGTGATTCAAGCATCGGGTAAAGCACACGTTGCACGGCCGAGTGGCCTTCAAGGTAACGCGCCAGTGCCAGTGCGGTCTGGCTGGTTTGGTTGGAACGCAAGGCCAGGGTCTCGGCCCCGACGCTGATCTGATGCGCATGTTCGCTCGACAAGGTGCCGCCCATGTCGCGCAGCCCTTTTTTGCGGATCTGCTGCAGGCCCCAGCCTTTGGGGTCGCCTTGGCGGTAGTTGGCGAAGATGTTGGGGTAGGTGGCCCAATCGAACAAGCCGGTGTCCGTCACCGCGCCGCCCAGCGCCGCGCCGTGCCCGGCGATGGTTTTAGTCAGTGAATTGATCACCAGGCCGGCGCCGACTGTTTTGGGCAAAAACAACCAGGGCGAGGTAATTGTGTTGTCCACCACGTAGAGCAGGCCGAGCGTTTTGCACAAGGCGCCGATGCCCTGCAAATCGGGCACTTGGGTCGCCGGATTGGCAATGGTTTCGACAAACACCATGCGCGTGTTGGGCTTGACAGCAGCCTCTACCGCTTCTGCTTTCGTCGCATCAACCATGCTGATATCAATTCCCAATTCCCGCAAGGTGCCCCATAAGGAGTTGGTGTTGCCGAACACATACTGACTGGAGACGACGTGGTCGCCCGCTTTCAAGAGCGTCAACATCATGGCGGTAATGGCCGCCATGCCGGTGGCAAAACTGACGCTGCCCAAGCCTTGCTCCATCTGGGTGACTTTGGCTTCCAGCGCCGCTGTGGTGGGTGTGCCCTGGCGCGCATAGTTGAACCCGCCTTTGAGGGTGCCCTGGAAGACGCCGATCAGGTCTTCCACCCGCTCGTAGCCGTATTGCACTGAGGTGTGGATCGGCTTGTGAATGCCGCCATGCTCCACGCCAAAGGCTTGGTCGGCGTGGACGTTGGCGGTGGTGAATCCTGGAGTGCTCATGGCGATGGGTTGGATCTAGACGGTAACTTTTGAGGAGGGTTGGAGGGGCGGTTGACAGTTGATTTCCAGATGGTTTTCGGATTGTTTTCGAGGAACTTTCGACGGGTTTTACAGGCCGCTTTAGCAAGAAATTCGATCTACTAGCGTCAAAAACAAGCGCAAATTAGTTCAGTTTGTTTAAGCTTTTATAAGTATTTTTGATTAAAAAATACACATTTACGAGTTAATATTAGTAGCAAGATATTAAATAAATACGAGACCCAATATCAAATTAATTCATTTATTTAATTTATAAATAACATTTTCGACCATTTTACAATCCATGGGTCAACCGACCTTGCTCCAGCACCATCTGCCGCTGGCAACGCGCCGCCAATGTAGGGTCGTGCGTCACCACCACAAAGGCGGTGCCTTGATCACGGGCGAGTTGCATCATCAATTCAAACACGCCGTCTGCCGTGCTTCGGTCCAGGTTGCCGGTCGGCTCGTCGGCCAATACACAAGCCGGGCGAGTGACCAGCGCCCGCGCCATCGCCACACGTTGCCGCTCGCCACCGGAGAGCTCGGCCGGTTTGTGGTGCAGGCGCTCGGCCAAACCCACACTAGCTAACATTTTAGTAGCTGCCTGCGCACATTCTGCGCGGTTCATGCGTCTTATCCACAAAGGCATGGCGACGTTATCCAGCGCCGTGAACTCTGGCAACAAGTGGTGGAACTGGTAGACAAAACCCAAATGCTGATTGCGCAAATGCCCTTGCTCAGCCGCATTTAGACGCGACAAATCCTGTCCCTTGATTTCAACCTTGCCGCTGGTCGGCGCGTCCAGCCCGCCCAAAAGATGCAGGAGCGTGCTTTTACCTGAACCCGAGGCGCCGACGATGGCCACCGTTTCGCCCCGACGCACTTCAAAATCCACGCCCTGCAGCACCTGCACGTCCAGCGGGCCTTCGGTGAAACGTTTGGTCAGGCCCGAGGCACCAAGGACCACCTCCGTACGGGCTGAGCTTGTCGAAGCTGAGGCAGACCCTGGGACGAGCTGAGGGCGAACGGTACTGACTAATCCCTCAATTACCGATGCATCATTCATACCGCAGCGCCTCCGCCGGGTTCACCCGACTGGCATGCCAGCTCGGATAGATCGTCGCCACAAACGCCAAAATCAGCGAGATCACGGCAATCGGCACGATGTCGCCCTGCTGCGGGTCACTCGGCATGCGGCTGATCAGGTAAATGTCTTTAGGCAAAAAATTGGCCGACAGCAAGCTCTCCAGCGCGGGCACGATCACGTCGATGTTGTAGGCGATGCCCAGGCCCAGCGCCAGTCCGGCCAGCGTGCCGATCACCCCCACCATCGCGCCCTGCACAACAAAGATGCCCATGATGCTGCGCGGGCTGGCCCCCAGGGTGCGCAGAATGGCAATGTCAGCGCGTTTGTCCGTCACCGTCATCACCAAAGTGCTCACCAGATTGAACGCCGCCACGGCGACGATCAGGGTCAGAATGATGAACATCATGCGTTTTTCAAGTTGCACGGCGGCAAACCAGGTTCGGTTTTGCCGCGTCCAATCGCGGATCAAAAAGTTGCCGGTGAGGCTGCGGCCCAATTCGGCGGCGACCTCGCGCGCCTTTTGCAAATCGCGCAATTTCAGTCGGATTCCGGTGGGGCCTTCCAGGCGAAAGATGCGTGCGGCATCGTCCACATGCATCATCGCCAGGCCAGAGTCGTATTCGTAATGGCCGGAGTCAAACACCCCCACCACCGTCATTTGCTTGAGCCGCGGCACCACGCCGGCAGGCGTTACCTGGGCGCTGGGCGCTATCAGCGTAATAGCGTCTCCGGGGCGTACTCCCATTTGTCGCGCCAACTCCGCGCCCAACACGATGCCAAACTGGCCGGGCACGAGCCGAGCCAGCGTCGTTTTTTTCAAGGCGTTGGCCAGGTCGGTCACTTCGGGTTCGAGTAGCGGATCAATCCCGCGGATGATCGCGCCTTTCAAGTCTTCACCACGCCCGAGCAGGCCCTGAGCGCCGATGAATGGCGCGGCGCCCACCACCGCCGGGTTGGCGCGCACTTGCTGGAGTGTGAGTGCGACATCCGGCAAAGCGTCGCCGTTGGGCGCAAACACTTCGATGTGCGAGATCACACTGAGCATGCGCGCGGTGACTTCTTTCTGGAAGCCGTTCATCACACTCAGCACGATGATCAGCGCGGCTACGCCCAGCGCGATGCCCAGCATCGAGACACCCGAAATAAACGAGATAAAGCCGTTGCGCCGCGTGCCCCGGCTGGCACGGGTGTACCGCCAACCGAGGAGGAGTTCGTAGGGGATTTCTCTGGGAAACGGCATGTGGAAGATGGCGTGGCTGTTGGAGCGTCAGGCGGAGTATCGAATCACGGCAATTGTCCACTACGGACACTGTCCGAGCCACTGTCCGACAATCAACCCATGCATCTGCTGATTCCTTACGCCTCCACCCGGTCAGAAGACTGCCAGCAGACCTTGGCGAGCCTGAAACTGCCGCAACTTGAAAAACTGCTGCACCAGCTCACTTTGACGGCCATCGACCATGCCGATGATGGCAGCCTGATCCCAGTCCACGAGCGGGCACTGGCCGCTGCGCACGGTATTTTCAAGGCGGATGTCACGCTGGACGGTCAATTGCCGTGGGGTGCATGGCATGCGGCGCAGGGCGGCCGCGCGATGGCCGACGCGGGGCATTGGTCCGTCATTACGCCCTGCCACTGGGCGGTACAAACCAAGCACATCACCATGATTTCGCCGCGCGCGCTACAGCTGGCGGAAGAAGAATCCCGCCAACTGATGGCCGTCATGCAGCCCTTTTTTGTGGAGGACGGCATCACCCTTCAATTTGACACGGCCACGCGTTGGCTGGCACAGGGCGCGGTGTTTGCGGGCCTAGCCACGGCTTCGCCCTACCGCGTTTTTGGCGGGCGGGTGGACGATTGGCTACCCAAAGAGGCTGCTGCCAAAGGCCTGCGCCGCTTGCAGCAGGAAATGCAAATGTTGCTCTACACCCACCCGCTCACCGACGCCCGCGCCAGCCAGGGATTGCCAGCCGTGAATTCCTTTTGGGTCAGCGGCACGGGTGAGCTGCCCGCAGACTTTGACCTGACATCCCTCGCTAGGTCGCCCTCACTCCTCATTTGCCCCAACAGCTTGCGCGACGCCGCGCTCGCCGAGAACTGGCCCGCCTGGGTCAACGCATGGCAACTCATTGACGCTACCGAGTGTGTAGCTGCCCTCGACGCCCTGCAACGCGGGGAATCCGTCACTTTGACGCTGTGTGGCGACAACAACGCGCGCCGCTTCGACATCGATGCCCCACGAGGCTGGGCCAAGGTCAAGCGGCTTTTCAAACGCCAAGTCAGCCCGCAGACGCTACTGTCCGCACTGGACAATCCCAACACGCCGGACGCGCCCGGTAGGCTGCACACATTGGGCGCCCCATGAAACTCGTCACTCGAGAAGTCCCCCCGCGCGCCGCCTGGGCGCTGGAACAGGCGGGCGTCCATCCGCTTTTGGCGCGGCTTTTTGCAGCGCGCGGCGTCAGCAGCAAAGCTGAGCTGGACGACGGCCTGGCCCTGCTTTTGCCGCCCACGTCGATGCACGGCACGTCGCAAGCCGCCGTGCTGCTGGCTGATGCTATCGCGGCGGACAAAAAGCTGTGCATCGTGGCCGACTACGACTGTGATGGCGCCACCGCCTGCGCGGTGGGTATTCGCGGCCTTCGCCTTTTGGGCGCTCGAAACGTAAGCTACATGGTGCCGGATCGCGTGGTCGATGGTTACGGCCTGACGGCGCCGATTGCCGAACGCGTCAAGGCCAGCGGCGCCGACGTATTGATCACGGTGGACAACGGCATTGCCAGTTTTGATGGCGTGGCCCGGGCGCGGGCGCTGGGTCTCAGCGTGCTGGTGACGGATCACCATTTGCCCGCGTCGATAAACGGCCAGGTCGAGCTGCCAGATGCCGACGTGGTCGTCAACCCGAACCAACCGGCCTGCACGTTTGAAAGCAAATCCATCGCCGGTGTGGGCGTGATGTTTTATGTGCTGCTGGCACTGCGGGCGGAGCTGCGGGCACGCGGTGCTTTCACTGGGCACGCCGCCGCGACTGGCCGCCCAGAGCAAGGCACGGCCCATGGCACTCGCGAAGCGCAGGGCAAGCCTGCTTTGGGGGGCAGCGCAGTACACGCAGTGACAAGCGTGGGGGCGCAAGGCGTTCAACCTAAATTGGATGCACTCCTGCCGCTCGTCGCGCTGGGTACAGTCGCCGACGTCGTGAAGCTTGACGCCAACAACCGTCGCCTCGTCGCCCAGGGTCTCAAACGCATCAGAGGCCATGCCATGCAGGCGGGCGTAGCGGCGCTTTTCGTAGCAAGCGGCAGAAAATCAGAGGTCGCAACGACCTTTGATTTTGGCTTCGCCTTAGGCCCGCGCATCAACGCGGCAGGGCGTTTGGCGGACATGACGCTGGGCATCGAATGTCTGCTCACCGACGACGCTGCGCGTGCAGCGGAACTCGCCAAAACGCTCGACGGCATCAACCGCGAGCGACGCGACATCGAAGGCGGCATGCGTGATCAGGCGTTGCTTGTTGCTGAATCTTTGTTCGACGAATCCGAATCACCACCCGCCGCGCTGTGTGTCTTTGACGCAAGTTTTCACGAAGGTGTGGTGGGCATCGTGGCCTCGCGCCTCAAAGACAAAATGCACCGCCCGGCCTTTGTGTTCGCGCGAAGCCGTGCGCCAGGCAAAGAAGACGAACTCAAAGGCTCGGGCCGCTCAATTGCCGGTTTTCATTTGCGCGATGCGCTGGATTTGGTGGCCAAGCGCCACCCCGGCGTGTTGTTGCGTTTTGGCGGGCATGCGATGGCGGCCGGTTGTACCGTGCATCAAGATCAATTGGCACAGTTTGAAGCGGGCCTCACGCAAGTGGCCAGCGAATGGCTGGACGCCGCCACCCTGACGCGCCGCCTGGAGACCGATGGCCCACTCGATCCGCAATACCGCCGCGCCGACATGGTGGACACCTTGCACCATGAGGTCTGGGGCCAGGGTTTCGCACCGCCCGTGTTCAGTGAAGAACTCGACGTGGTCTCGCAACGCCTCGTGGCTGAAAAACACCTTGCGCTCAAGCTCAAACACCAGGGTCAGCCCGTCGACGGCATCTGGTTTGGCCACACCGCACCGCTACCGCCGCGGGCCACACTGGCCTTCAGGCTGGACGCCGACGAATGGAACGGTGTACGGCGGGTGCGGTTTTTGGTAGAAGGTCAAAAATCTTAATTTAAATATTTTAATTGAGTGCTAATTGAATATAGGTCTCGTATTATTTGTTTTTATTGCTATATATTTTAAACTAATTAGGATTATAATTTATACATTTTTAATATTTAAATGTAAAATAAATAATGACTTTCTCCGTAGAAGCCTAGGGAAAACCCAAAGAAGCTAAAATTGAGCCCTGACTTTGCACGATGCCTCTCCTTTGAACAACGGTTTTAAATCAATTCTGAACGCCGATTTGCACTGCCACTCGGTGGTCTCGGACGGCACCCTCACCCCCGAAGCACTTGCTGAGCGCGCCGCCAATAACGGCGTCGAATTGTGGGCCTTGACCGACCACGACGAAATTGGCGGCCAGCACCGCGCCCTGGCGGCCGCCAAAGCCCAGGGCATGAAATACCTCACCGGCACCGAGATCTCTGTCACCTTCATTGGCACCACAGTGCATATCGTTGGCTTGGGCTTCAACCCGGACGACGCACGCATGTTGGCGGGCCTGGAAAAAACCCGGGGTGGCCGCCGCGAGCGCGCGATGGAGATTTCAGATGGCTTGGCCCAAGTGGGTATCAAAGGCGCTTATGAGGGCGCGTTGAAATACGTGGGCAATCCGGATTTGATTTCGCGCACGCACTTTGGCCGTTATCTGGTCGAGGCAGGCGTGTGCAAAGACACCAACGAGGTGTTCCGAAAATACCTCACCGAAGGCAAGCCCGGTTTTGTCGAGCACAAATGGGCCAACCTGAAAGAAGCCGTCACCTGGATCACGGAAGGCGGTGGCATTGCTGTCATCGCGCACCCGGCGCGGTACAAATTCAGTGCCAACGAAGAATACGCACTGTTTTCTGAATTCAAAGCGCACGGCGGGCAGGCAGTGGAGGTCGTCACCGGTAGCCATACCGTGGCCGAATACGACACCTATGCCCAAACCGCGCTCGAGTTCGGCCTGGCCGCCTCGCGCGGCAGCGATTTCCACGACCCCGCTGAGTCGCACACCGATCTGGGCACCCTGCCCTATTTGCCCGGAAACCTTACCCCTGTGTGGGAGTTGCTCGCGGATCGCATCCAGTGATGGCGGCCGCGTCGTCGCGCGGGCGGACAACGCCTGCTGTGCAGGGAAATCCGCAAGACGACAACGCGCAAGAAGGCAATAACCCATCAGGCACCCGCCACGACCGCAATGCACTGGCAGGCATCGCTTTGCTGCTTTTGGCGGTGGCCTGTTTCGCCACGCTCGACACCACGGTTAAATTTGTCAGCACCAGTGTGCCGATCGCCATGGCGATGTGTTTTCGTTTTGCATTTCAGGCCGTCTCCACCACCGCTGTGGTGCTGCCACTCAAGGGTTTGGCGGGTCTTCGCACGGCGCATCCGCGCTATCAGTTGCTGCGTGGCTTGCTCCTGGTGACGTCCAGCGCGCTGGCGTTTGTCAGCCTGCGTTTTACCTCGGTCGCAGAGTTCACAGCGATCGTGTCGCTCACGCCGTTGATCATCACCCTGATCGCCGCACTCAAGCTGCGGGAGAAGGTCTCGGCGCTGCGCTGGGCGCTGGTAGTGGGCGGTTTTGTGGGCACACTCATCATCATCCGCCCCGACGGGAAAGACTTCAACCTGGCCATGTTGCTGCCGCTGGCGCTGGTGGTCACCAGCACCTGGTTTCAGCTGCTCACCAGCCACCTGGCGCGCACCGAAGACCCAACGATCACCCACCTGTACACGGGGTGGATCGGCACAATCGTCGCGACGCTGGCCTTGCCCTTCGTTTGGGCACCTATCGAGTCCACGACCCTGTGGTGGGCCATGGGTCTGATCGGTGTGATGGGCACCGTAGGGCATTTCCTGTTGATCCTGGCCTACAAACAAGCGGCGCCTTCGGTGCTGACGCCATTTCTCTACGGCCAAATCGTGTTCGCCATGCTGGGCGGCTGGTTGTTGTTTTCCCACGTGCCGGACGGCTGGTCACTCGTCGGAATTGCCATGATTACCGCTTGTGGTGCGTTGGGCACTTGGTTGACCCTGCGCGAAACGCGCAATAGCAACCGCGTAGCGCCGGAGCCGGTCGAATCATGATCCACGCACCTAGATTGGCGTAAAGCAATGGCACAGTATTTCGAACTCCACCCCGAGAACCCACAGGTGCGGCTGTTGAAGCAAGCCGTAAGCCTGCTGGAAAAAGGCGGCGTGCTGGCCGTGCCGACTGATTCAAGCTACGCACTGGTGTGCCACCTGGACGACAAAGCTGCGGCCGAAAGCTTGCGCCGCATTCGTGGCGTGGACGACAAACACCACCTGACGCTGCTGTGCCGCGACCTGGGTGAACTTGCCAACTATGCGCGGGTGGATAACCAGCAGTACCGCCTGCTCAAATCAGCCACGCCTGGGCCCTACACGTTCATTTTGCTGGCCAGCAAAGAAGTGCCGCGCCGCGTCAGCCACCCGCAGCG
>JANOXL010000427.1:0-5185 GCA_031418395.1 Rhodoferax sp.
CAACTCGCCTGTGGCTCGGACAAGTGCGACTCAGTCGGTCTGCTGCGCAGCCCCCTGACCCCCTCGTTTTACGTGCTTCGAGGCAGCGACAGACGAGCGCCATCGGCGCTGCGGGGGTGCAGGCTTGGGGCAATGCGGTCCATGCATCCTGGCACTGCGCGCTTTGGGTCGCTCTACTAAAACCGCAAGCGGACATTTTTGCTCAACGCGGGTAAATTCGGTGTCTGACTCACCCGCAATTTGTTACGCTACGTCAACCGGAGCGCATGATGGCTGAATCAAGTATTGAATGGACAGAGCACACTTGGAATCCCGTAACAGGTTGCACCAAAATCAGCCCCGGCTGCAAGCATTGCTACGCTGAAACAATGGCGCGTCGGCTCAAGGCAATGGGCGCGCCAGGCTACCAAGACGGCTTCGAATTGTCGCTGCACCCTGATCGCTTGGAACACCCGCTACGTCGCAAAGCTCCCACGACCTATTTCGTGAACTCTATGAGTGATCTTTTCCACGAGGGCGTGCCCGACAATTTCATTGAATCGGTACTCGACGTCATCAAGCGCACGCCGCAGCACACCTATCAAATATTGACCAAGCGGGCCGATCGGCTCTCCGAATTCTTTGCCAAGCGCAACTGCCCGACCAACGCCTGGCTCGGCGTGTCGGTTGAAGACAAGAAGTACGGCGTGCCGCGCATTGCCCACCTTCGCAAGGTGAAGGCGGCCGTTCGGTTCCTGTCCGTGGAACCGCTTCTTGAAGACGTTGGGAAGCTCAATTTGAGCGGCATCCATTGGGTCATTGTTGGCGGCGAGAGCGGCGGCAAGGCGCGCCTTATGAAGCCCGAGTGGGCCGACAACGTGCGCCGCCAGGCAATCACGCAGGGTGTGGCATTCTTCTTCAAACAATGGGGTGCCTGGGGCGCAGACGGCATCCGACGCGACAAGAAACGCAATGGGCGTGAACTGAGCGGAAGGCGCTGGGATGAGTTTCCGGTAGCTGTCGCTAGCGCAGCTTAGTCATGATGTCTTTCGCTACTCGCGAGGCCAGCGCAACTGCCTTTGGGTGTGGATTGCTTACGGCAAAGTAGAGGGCAAAAAGCGGCGCGCCGCGCTTTCCGTGCGCGTCTTCCTGGTACAGGATCACTGGCGCCGTAACCCTTGCAAATACATTTGCAAGTCGCTGTTCTACAAACTTTGCAACCGCAATGGGGTCGGCATGCCTCTTTCGCTCATCGCTCCCGAACATATCGCCCTGCACGGAGTACAGCTCCTGCATCCAGTCTCCGGTGCCGAGGAATCGGCCAAGGGCTTCAATTTTGTGCTGATCGGCATCTTTGAGATCGTTGGTAGCTTGCCGATAAAGACCTGAAAGACTCACAAGAAAAAAGACATCGAGGGCCTTCGTGGCCGCTATTTGCTCGATCATCGTCCAGTCGCACTGGAGTCCATAAGGATCAAGAAACAGCACGCCTCGGGTATTACGCCAATCTTGGCGCTGCAATATTGCTCCGAGTTCAGTCTCCGCCAGCCCTTGCACAATTTGAGCCCGCTTCCCCATTGGGTGGGTTTCAAGAAGCCTAGCCAGCTCGCGTACGTGTTTGGGCTTTTTTTCGATGAAAATGAATTCGTCGAAGGTTGGCGTCATGTCAAGCGCAATGTGCGCGGACCCTTTAACTTCTTCAGAAGTGCCTCGATTCTTGACCGTGCAACGCCCAGTGCCCGCAAAGGCGTCAACGTAGAGCAGTTTGAATGGTTGAGGGCGCAGCGCAGTCATGTAGAACTGCAGATACTCGCGCAAGATATTGAGTTTGTTGAGCGTCCAATTCCCGCCAAAAAAGTGCTGATTCATTTCAGAGCGGTAAGTCGACTGTGAAGACATCCTTGATTTTCGCCAACACGAGCCAAGAATTCTCGACGACTAGGCGGCAGGGCTATCGTAACTGCTTCGCCAACCGGCAGCAAAGACTCAAACCAGCCCCGAATAAGCCCCACCATCCAACTGCAAATTCTGCCCCGTCATAAACCCCGCCTTGGCAGAACACAAAAACGCACAAGCCTGGCCAAACTCTGCGGGGTCACCCAGGCGGTTCACGGGCATGGTTTTGGCGATCTGGGCTCGGGCCTCATCGCGGGTGATGTTTTGCGCTTTCATCATGCGTTGCGCCATGAACTCCTGGCGCGGGGTGTCGAAACGTTCGGGCAGCAGGTTGTTGATGGTCACGTTGTCCACGATGGCCTGTTTGGACAGGGCTTTGGACATGGCTGTGAGGGCGGTGCGTGCGGCGGCTGAGAGGCCCATTTCGGCGTGCGGGCTTTTGACCATGGCCGAGGTGATATTCACGATGCGGCCAAACCGGCGCGCGCGCATGCCGGGGATCACGGCGCGCATCAGCAACGCGGCGGGCAGAAAGTTGCTTTGCAAAGCGCCCATCCAGGCGGCTTCGTCCCAATCGGCCAATTGGCCGGGGGGCGGGCCGACGTTGTTGTTGACCAAGATGTCGGGCTCGGGGCAGGCGGCCAGCAGGGCGGCGCGGCCTTCTTCGGTGTTGATGTTGGCGGCGATTGATCGGATGGAGCCTTCGCTGGCTGCTGCCAATGCCAAGGCTGCTTTGGCCAGCTTGTCAGCATCGCGGCCATTGATCCAGACCTCGCAGCCCTCTTGCGCCAGCGCCAGCGCGCAGGCGTAACCCAGGCCTTGCGACGATGCACAGACGATGGCCTTGCGGCCCTTGATGCCCAGATCCATGCTCAGGCCTTTGCGGAATTGGTTTGATAGTCGGCGAAAGACTTGCCCTCTTTCACCAGCTGTTGCAACAGCGGCGCGGGTGTCCACCACACACCGTGCTCCTGGTGGAAACGTTCAATGTCGGCCAGCACGTTGGCCAGGCCAATCTTGTCGGCCAGAAACATCGGGCCACCGTGTTGCGCGGGGAAACCGTAACCCGTGAGGAAGACCGTATCAATGTCGCTCGGGCGCATCGCAATGCCCAGCGCCAGCAGGCGCGCGCCTTCGTTCACCATGCCGTACAGGCAACGCTTCAATATTTCTTCTTCGCTGTAGCTGCGGCGCGTGATGCCCATGCGGGCCGATTCTTCGACCAGCCACTGCTCGAACGCCGGGTCGCGCTGGGGCTTGCGCTCGCCCGGTGCATAAAGGTACCAGCCCTTGTTGTCCTTCTGCCCGCGCCGGCCCATGTCGGTGAGTTTCATCGTCAGGTCGTTCCAGCGGCGGGTTTTGTCGCGGGTGGCCATGGCGGCTTTGCGCGTTTGGTAACCCACGTCGTTACCGGCCAAATCCTGCACGGCCAGCACACCCATGGCGTAGCCGAATTTGGTGAGTGCGCCGTCTACCTCGTGCGGCAAGGCGCCGTCTTCCACCACAAAATGCGCCTCGCGGGTGTAGTTGCGAAACAGGGCGTTGCCGATGAAACCGGGGTAGACGCGGGCCAACACGGCGGTTTTGCCCATGCGCCGGCCCAGGTCCATCAGCGTGGCGATCACATCGGGCGCGGTAGCGTCTGAGCGCACTACTTCCAGCAGCTTCATCACGTGCGCAGGGCTGAAAAAATGCGCGCCCACCACGTCTTGCGGGCGGCTGGTGGCCGCGCCGATGGCGTTCACGTCGAGGCCTGAGGTGTTGGTGGCCAGGATGGCGCCGGGTTTGGCAAGGGTGTCGAGCTGTTTGAAGATGTCTTTCTTCAGTTGCAGGTCTTCAAACACGGCTTCGATAACCAGGTCTGCTTCTTTCACTGCCGCAAGATCAAGCGCGCCCGTGATGCGCGCCACGCGTTCGTCCATTGCCGCTTGATCGAGCCTGCCGCGTGCCACGCTGCTCTGGTAGTTGTCGCGCACTTTTTTCAGGCCAAGGGCCAGGCCATCGGCGGTGGCGTCGGTCATGGTGCAGCTGACGCCGATGTTGGCCAGCGACATGGCGATGCCGCCGCCCATGGTGCCCGCGCCGATCACCACTACTTTGTGGATGGGGCGCAGCGGTGTGTCAGCGGGAATGCCGGGCACCTGCGCTGCCAGCGCGGCCGCGCGTTTGATGTGCGCTGTCGCCGTTTTGACGCTGTCTTCGGTGATGGTCAGGGCGGCTTTGAAAGGGTCTGGGCTGGTCGAGTTTTGGGTCATGGGGTGAATTCAGGTTTTGCCGATGGGTGCGGCCTTGCCGTCGACGAACTCGCGCAGGCGCTGCTCGACTTCGGGGGGCCGCGCCATGGCGGAATTGAGCTGCTCCACCCACAAGCCGTCGTCGTGGCTCATGTCGTGGATGCGTGGCAGCACGTGGATGATTTTCCAGTTGGTGTCCAGCGTGTTTTGCGCGATGCGGGCGGCGAGTTCTTTGGCCTTGGCCAGCGCCCCGCCTGCGGGCGTGATGTAACGCACGATGTGTTCCACCATGCCCTCAGCAGGAGAAAGCAGGCGGCCGGTCAACATCATGTCGGTCATCACCGTGGTGCCCACAATGCGCTGGATGCGCACGGTGCCGCCGCCGCCGACAAAGATGCCGCGCTGGCCTTCGGGCAGGCCGAAAAAAGCGGTGTCGTCGCACACTCGGACGTGCGCGGCGCAGGCCAGCTCCAGGCCGCCGCCGACCACCGCGCCTTGCAGCGCCGCCACAAAGGGGATGGGGCCGCGTTCGATCTGGTCAAAAATTTCGTGCCAGCTGTGGCGTTTGCGTTTGCGTGGTGGCGGGGTTTCGCCGGTGGCGCGCTTCAACGCTTCGGCCAGGTCCAGCCCGGCGCAAAAGTTGGCGCCGTGGCCAAACAACACGCCCACATCGGCCTCATCGTGCGCGCGCACCACGGCAGCGCGCAGTTCGGCAATAAGCGCGTCGCTCACGGCGTTGCGTTTGTCGGCGCGGTTCAGGCCGATGAGGGCAATTTTGCCGTCGAGTTCATAAGTGACGAGAGGGGTGACCAGGGGTTCGCTCATTGTTTTCACTCAGGTTTGAAACCAGAGGCTTTGATGATTGGCTCCCAGGTGGCGAGCTCTTCGCGCTGCGCCCTGGCCATTTCTTCGCCGTTGCGGTAGTGCGGCATCACCGAGAGGTTTTTCATCAGGTGCTCGCGCACATCCGGCTGCGCCAGCGCTTTTTGCAATGCCGCCTGCACACGGCTGATCTCGGCCACCGGGGTTTTGGCGGGTGCCCACATGGCCGTCCAGGCGTCGCCAGAGGATGCGTT
>JANOXL010000428.1:0-5569 GCA_031418395.1 Rhodoferax sp.
CTTGCGTCAGCCGATCAGTGTCACGTTTGATACGCGCTTCAAACGCTGCCGTACTGCCACCCACCACATCGCCGCCCGCCGTTTTGATGATTTCCATCAAGCTCGGCTCCTTCAGCGCACGGCTGATTTCCTCCTGCAGACGCGTTAACACTTCTGGCGGCGTGCGTGCAGGCGCCCAGATGCCAAACCAGCCCGTTAACTCGTAGTCTGCAATGCCCAGCGCCTCGGCCACGGTGGGCACATCTGGCAACAGGGGCGAACGTTTGCTTGAGGTGACGGCCAAGGGTTTAAGTTTCCCGTTTTTTACAAATTGCAGGGCCACCGGCAGATTCACAAAACCCACCTGCAAGGTGCCTCCAATGTGGTCGGCGGTGGCCTGCGCATTGCCTTGGTAGGCAATGTGTGTGATCTTGGCGCCGGTTTTGAGCGCCAACAGTTCGCCCGACAAATGGCCCGAGCTGCCAGCGCCCGGCGTGCCGAAGTTGAATTTGCCGGGCTCTTTTTTGGCCAGATCCACCAGCTCTTTGAGGGTGTTGACAGCCAGGCTTGGATGCACTGTGATCACGTTGGGGATCTCAGCCACTTCGATGATGGGCGCCAGGTCTTTGCTTGGGCTAAACGCCATGCTCGCGTACAAAGCCGGGTTGATCGCCATGGTGATGCCGTTGATCAGCAGGGTGTAGCCATCTGGCGGCGACTTGGCCACAAAGTCGCTGCCAATATTGGTGCCTGCACCGGGTTTGTATTCGACGAGCACTGGCTTGCCCATGGCGTCTTGCAGCTTTTGTGCGATGGCGCGGGCAAACACGTCGGATGAGCCGCCCGGTGTGGCGGGCACAATGATGCGAATCTGCTTATTGGGGTAAGGTTGCGCCTGGACAGTGTTGGCCACGGTCAAAGACGCTAACAGGGCGACACCGGATAAGAGGGTTCGGTGAAATAAGGTAGCGCAAAACATGTTTACTCCTGCTTAAATGGATGACTTCCACGAAGTTTCAAAAATTACAGACGAATTAGGCCATGAAGACAAAGCCCTTTACAACATTGAAAACCCGATGACATCACCCCATGTTTTGATTGCCGGTGCCGGCCCCGTGGGTTTGGTCAGTGCGCTGGTTCTGGCATCAGCAGGCATTCGTGTCACCGTTTTGGAACGCAACCCCACGCCCGCTGAAGATCTGCGCGCCTCGACGTTTCACCCGCCTACCCTGGACATGTTGGCCCGATTTGGTCTGCCCGACGAGCTGATCGCGCAGGGTCTGATAGCGCAGACGACCCAACAACGCGACCGAAAGGAAGGCTTGATCGCCGAGTTTGACATGTCGATTCTGGCGGGCGATACCCAGTATCCGTTTCGCCTTCAATGTGAACAATGGAAGCTCAACCGCCTGCTGATCCAGCGGCTAGCCAAGTTCCCGCATGCCCAGTTAGTGTTGAACGCGCAAGTGCAAACAATCTCGCACGACGCAGAGGGCGTGATGCTGTCCGCTGTGGTGAATGGCGCGCCGCAAACCTGGCGGGGTGACTATTTGATTGGCGCCGATGGCGCCTGGAGTGCGGTGCGTCAAAGCCTCGGCGTTGAGTTTGAAGGTTTTACTTACCCCGAGCGTTTTTTGGTGGTGTCCACCGCGTTTGAGTTTGCCGAGCATCTGCCCAACTTATCGTATGTGAACTATGTCTCCGATCCGAACGAATGGTGCGTGCTTCTGCGGGTGCCGACCCTGTGGCGTGTGTTGTTCCCAACCCGCGCAGAAGAGACGGATGATGAAGTGATGACCGATGTGTCCATTCAAAACCGCTTGCAAGGCCTGGTGGCGCTGCCAGGAGGTTATGACACAGTGCACCGCACCTTGTACAAGGTGCATCAACGCGTCGCCAAATCCTTCCGGGTGGGACGTGTGATCCTGGCGGGCGACGCCGCGCATATCAACAATCCACTGGGTGGCATTGGCATGAATGGCGGCGTACACGATGCCTTCAGCCTGGCAGACAAGCTGGTGCAGATCATCAACCACGGCGCAAACCAGGACCTGCTGGACAGGTATGAACGCCAGCGCCGCCCGATTGCCATCGACTACATCAACGCCAACACCGCCCGCAACAAACAAACCATGGAGGAGCAAGACCCGGTCGCCCGGCGAAAAACGCATGACCAGTTACGCGCCACGGCGGCTGACCCAGCAACGGCCAAAGCCTATTTGCGCAAGACTTCCATGCTGGATGCGTTGCAACGCGCGGAGGCGATTTTATGAACCAAGGTGTGAGCAGCAAAACCGGCGCGCAACGGCGGGCGGAACTCAAAGCCAGTTTTCAACGCGGCCATTTAATATCGGCACCGGGCATCTACGACATGATCTCGGCCAAACTCGCCGATCGCATGGGTTTCGAGGCCCTGTATATGACGGGTTATGGCACGGTGGCCTCCTACCTGGGCTTGCCCGATGCGGGACTGGCGAGTTACACCGACATGGTCAACCGGGTGGCGCAATTTGCGCGAATCACCGATACCCCGTTGATTTGCGACGCCGATACCGGTTATGGCGGCCTGCTGAACGTGATGCATACCGTGCGTGGCTACGAAAGTGCAGGCGCCTGCGCGATCCAGCTGGAAGACCAGGAGTTTTCCAAAAAATGCGGCCATATGTTGGGGCGGCGCGTGATCGCCGCCGCCGACATGGTGGACAAAATCAAGGTTGCCGTCCAAACCCGCGATGACCCGAACTTCCTGGTCATCGCCCGCACCGATGCGCGCACCGTGCTGGGCCTTGACGAAGCCCTGCGCCGAATGGAGCGTTATGCACGTGCCGGCGCCGACATTCTTTTCATTGAAAGTCCGGAATCTGTGGAGGAGATGGCTTTGATTGGCCGCTCGTTTGACTTGCCGCTAGTCGCCAACATGGTCGAAGGCGGCCGAACACCCGTGCTTGACGCGGCAGAATTGCAGCGCTTGGGGTATGGCCTGGCGATCTTCCCGGCCACCGGATTTTTGTCTGCGGCTGCGGCACTACAGAGTGTGTACAGCAGCGTTAAGGAACATGGATCGACCAGCCAACTGACCGTGCCCCTTCATGATTTTCAGGCGTTCTCCAATCTCATGGGATTTGATTGGGTGGCAGAATTTGACGCCACACACACACCCGGCACTGGAGATAAACCTTGACTGCAAATTCAGCCTCCACAGCAGCCATCTACGCCCAACAAAACCTGGGCAACGCCTCGGGTCTGGGCGCGCGTTGCGGCTTGATTTTGGTGGACTTTGTCAATGCATTTGTAGACTCCGCGCAGTTTGGTGGCCCGCAGATCGCGCAAGCGGTTCGCCGCACGGTGCCCTTGCTGGCGGCTTTTCGCCAAGCCGGGCTGCCGGTGGCGCATACCCGCGTTGTGTTTGCAGAAGACGGCTCTGACAAAAACGTGTTTTGCCTGAAAGTGCCGCCCCTGGCGAAACTCACCGAACACGCGCCAGGCTCGCAAACTGTGCCCGAACTCACGCCGCAAGCGGGCGAACTGGTGGTGCGCAAAACATCAGCTTCGGCCTTTTTTTCAACGGGATTGTCTGAGTGGCTGCGCCTGCGCGGCGTGGACACCGCCGTCATTGTGGGTTGCACCACCAGCGGCTGTGTGCGTGCCACGGTGATAGACGCCATGCAGTTCAACTTCCGCAGCATCGTGATCGAAGATTGTGTGGGTGACCGAGCGCCCGAACCCCATGCCGCCAACCTGTTTGACATGCAGCAAAAATACGCAGACGTCATGGCACGTGATGTATTTCTTCAGTTGATCGCCACTACTTAGGAACTGGACAAGCAACTTATGGACCATCTGGGTTACCGCATGAAGTTCGGCGCTTTGGGGCCGTCCACCAACACGATCGTGCAGCCGGATTTCGACGATATGCGGCCGGCGGGCGTGACCAACCACTACAGCCGCATCATCATCCCCAATATGCCAGTGTCAACCGACGCCGATTTCGTCGCCCTGGTCGATGCGATCCAGGACAACACCTTGCAAGCGGTGGATGTTCTCAAAAGCTGCGAGATGCAATATTTGGTGATGGGCATGTCGGCGGCCACCTTCTGGAACGGCCGCCAAGGTGCGGAAGTCTATTTGAAGATGATGCGAGAACGTGCGGGTGTCGAGGTGTCCTGCGGCTCATTTGCGACCGAGGCGGCGCTGAATGTGGTCAAGGCCAAACGCATTGCATTTTTCTCGCCGTATTTCCCCGTGGCCAACGCGCAGGTGCGGCGGTTTTATGAAGACTGCGGATTCACCGTCGTGCGCGATCTGTGTTTGCAGCGCCCAAGTCCGGTGCAAATTGCCCACACCAGCGACGCCATGTGCCGCGACGCCATTCGCCAGCTTGATAGTGATGACGTGGACGCCATCGTGCAGGTCGGCACCAATCTCTCGATGTTGCGCTTTGCCGCTGCCGCCGAGTTGTACTTGGGCAAACCCGTCATCGCGATCAATGCGGCCACCTATTGGCATGCGTTGCGGGCCACGGGCCTTGACGACAGGATGCAGGGGTTTGGCAGGCTCCTGTCCCACCACTAATCCGTTTCCAAATCATCCGAGCAGGGCGTTGCACCGCCTCGCCATGTTGTGGCACTGTCGTCGGTGCGCCTGCTTCAGGAATGATTTGAAATTGGAATAGGCATGGGTTTACTCGGCCTTGATGCCAGATGTTTTGACGACTTGACCATAACGCGCCAGGTCGGCGCTCATGTCGTCGCGAAATTGGTCTGCACTCCCGGGCGACGCGTCGATGCCTAATGCGCGGAGTTTTTCGCGCACAGCCGGGTCATTGAGCACAGCGGCGAGTTCTGTGTTGAGCTGTTTGAGGATCGCCGCAGGTGTTTTGGCCGGCGCCAGCAGCCCGACCCAGGAATCAGCAACAAAATCCGGCACACCACTTTCAATGAAGGTGGGCACTTCGGGCAGCGCTGAGGAGCGCTGCGCGCTAGAGACCGCAATGGCGCGCAGTTTGCCCGATTTGACGTGCCCATGCGCGCCCGCGATGGCGGTGTAGACCAAGGGGATATTGCCACCCAATACATCCGTTAACGCCTGGCCACCACCCTTGTAGGGAATATGCACGAGGTTTGCCTGTGTGCGCGCCTTCAGCAACTCACCCGCTATATGCGGTGTGCCGCCCGTACCCGAGGTGCCGTAGGAGAGGCCCCCGGTTTTGGATTTGGACAGCGCCAGCACCTCTGCCAGGGTTTTGACAGGCACGTCCGGGTGCGCCACCAGAATGAGGGTGGCTGTGCCAATCTTGCCGATGGGTGCAAAATCTTTGATGGTGTCAAACGGGATGTTCGGGAACACGTGGGGATTGATGACCAAGGTGCCATCAAAACCCAGCACCAGGGTGTAGCCATCGGGTGCCGCCGCTTTGACAAGGCTGGTGCCAATATTGCCCGACGCGCCGGGTTTGTTGTCCACAATGATCTGTTGTCCCAAGCGTTTGCCTAGATGTTCGGCGATCAGCCGGCCGCTGGTGTCGGTCACCCCGCCCGGCGCAAAAGGAACTACCAGCCGGATGGGTTTGTTCGGGTAGGCCTCCTGCGCT
>JANOXL010000429.1:0-1899 GCA_031418395.1 Rhodoferax sp.
GGGCGACTTGTCCACATTTGTGGAAGAGGCCGTGCGCTGGCGCGTGTTTGACCAAACATTGAACCAGGCGCGTGAAGGTTTTGACGTTTTGAGCGTGAACGAGTCGCAAAACCTGCTGGACGAAGCGCTTGAGCAAGTTCGAGCGGAGGGTTTGCAAAGCGAAGCTTACGACGCGTTCAGACCGGCCAAGGCCCCCAAAACAACACGAAAAACGCCCTCAAACGCCTTGCAAAAACCGGTCAACTAGAACCCGCCATGCGTGTGGTTCTGGACACCAATGTGCTGCTCAGCTCGTTGTTCATCCGTCAATCTACAGCGGCGCTGGTCGTCAATACGTGGCGCAGGGGCACGTTTGATTTGTTGACCTGTGAACTTCAATTGCAGGAGATACGCGCTGTGACCCGCCGCCCGACCATTCGCGCCTTGATTCGCCCTGCCCTGGCGGGTGAGTTGGTGAATCAGTTGAAAAATATGGCCAAGTGGATCGAGACTTTGCCGCCGGTCACCCGCTCGCCCGACCCATTTGATAATTTTTTGCTGGCCATGGCAGAGGCTGGGCAGGCGGATGTTTTGGTATCTGGCGACAAACGCGGTGTGTTGTCGCTCAAATCGCATGGCGCTTGCCAGATCATGACCTTGAGGCAGTTTGTTGATTCTTTGAACATCCTCTGAACATTTCTTCAACATGGCGCTCCCCATGAACCTCCCTACCCAAGCCCAAACCGTCATCGTCGGCGGCGGCATCGCAGGATGCTCTGTGGCCTACCACTTGGCCAAGGCGGGCCGTACCGACGTGTTGCTGCTGGAGCAAGGCAAACTCACCAGCGGCACCACCTGGCACGCGGCGGGGCTGGTGGGGCAAATGCGGCCCAATCGCAATATGACGACGATGTCGAAGTACGGCATTGAGCTGTATTCGACTCTTGAGGCCGAGACGGGCCTGGCCACGGGCTGGAAGCAGTGCGGGAGTGTGAACGTGGCGAGCACACCCGAACGCATGCGGGTGCTGCGCAAACAAACCGCGATGGCGCGCAGTTTTGGCGTCGAGTGCCATTTGATCTCGCCTGCCGAAGTCAAAGACAAATACCCGATCATTCGCAGCGACGACCTGCAGGGCGGCATCTGGCTGCCAGGGGACGGCAAGGCGAATCCGGCGGATTTGTGCATGTCGCTGGCCAAGGGGGCGCGCAACCGTGGCGTGAAAATGGTCGAAGGCGTTGAAGTGACCGGCATGGTGATTGAGAACGGTTGCGCTGTCGGCGTAAAGGTCAAGCATTTGGCCGAGAAGGGTTCAGAAGAAATCACCATCCGCTGCGAAGTACTGGTGAACTGCGCAGGTCAGTGGGCGCGGCAATTCGGCAAGCTGGCGGGTGTGACGGTGCCGCTGTATTCCGCCGAACATTTTTACATCGTCACCGGCAAGATCGACGGCGTTCATCCCATGTTGCCGGTGATGCGCGACCCGGATGGATTGATTTATTACAAGGAAGAAGTCGGCGGTCTGGTGATGGGCGGCTTTGAGCTGGCGGCCAAGCCCTGGGAGGTGGACCCGATTCCCAACACCTTCCAATTCGAGCTGCTGGGTGAAGACTGGGACCAGTTTGAGCCCTTGATGAAAAACGCCATTCACCGCACGCCTTGCCTGGAGACGGCCGAGATCAAGATGCTGCTCAACGGCCCCGAGAGTTTTACGCCCGATGGCAATTTCATCCTGGGTGAAGCGCCCGAAGTACGCAATTATTTTGTCTGCGCTGGGTTCAATTCCGCTGGCATTGCCAACAGCGGCGGCGCGGGGCGTTTGATGGCCGAGTGGATCATCGGCGGCGAGCCCAGCACCGATTTGTGGGACGTGGACATCCGCCGCTTTGGCTGGTTCATGGGCAACCGCAAGATGTTGGC
>JANOXL010000430.1:0-2345 GCA_031418395.1 Rhodoferax sp.
GGTGTGGGCAAAGTCTTCAAACCGCAACTACGCTGGATGGCGGCGCAAAACGTCTTCGCCGGGCTGCTGGCCCCGCTGGCGGTGGAGGGTGTGGCCATCGCCGTGAAGGTGGGTGCCGACGGCACCCACGGCACGCTGGCGACGGTGACGCTGTCGGGCACTGGCGGCGGCGCGCTGCCAGCCGCAGAGCGCGCGCGGGTGCAGGCCAAGGTAGCCGAATTGCTGGGGCCATTCACGATTCGGCATGTGGTGACGTGATATCAATGAAATAAATAATTGAAAAATTGTTTAGATGAAATTATTGGACTTTAGGTCTCGTTATTAAACACTTTTTAGCTATTTATTTGGATAAATTATTGATAATAAAATGGGATAAATTTGGATTTAGATAGTTAATAAACAAATAAATCAAAGGTCTAAAGCAATCCTGAAACTGAAGCCAGAGCTTGGTTTTCACCCGTCCTTTCTCGCTTCAGGCCGTGGTCAGTACTTGTCGCGACGCGCTGAAATTTCATCCATTGGAAGGATGCACGTTTTGGCTGGGGGCGTTATAAAGCGGAATGTCCAAGGAGCCCGCCATGGCAATCTCGTCACAGCATGCCTCTGCAGTGGCCTTGATCGCCATCCACGGCGTGGGCGACCCCAAGCCGGGTGATACCGCGCAATCTGTCGCCCGGCTGCTGGTGGCGCAGTCAGCGTACCGGCACCTTGGGCAAGACCAGTGGCTGGTCAAAGTGGACGAGGTCTACCCCGACTCCCAGGTCGCGCCACCTTCCGATTCGGCATTTGCGTACTCTTCCCGATTTGCCGCTGCGCGCTTGGGGCCCGGCGGCGTGAAAGACGACGATCGCCTGCATTTTGCGGGCGACCCTGGCTTACAGCTGAACTACCACCTGTTGCGCGGCACCGAATTACCCGATGAAGACAAAACCTATGTCGCCGCTCGCCACCGCCTGGAGAAAAATGGCCGGCAGGTCGATGTGGTGGACTTGTATTGGGGCGACCTGTCGGGTTTGGGCGGGGCGGTAAGCCGCATCCTCGCCGAGTTGTTTACCTTGATCTTCCACCTGTGCCAGTTGGGGCGCGACGCTGGGCAACTCACGGCCTGGCATATCCGCGACAAAGTTCCCCTGCGCAGGAAAACCACCCAGATCACGGCGGGCGTGTTGGCGAATACACACCAAGCCGCTGACACCCTGTTCACCAAGCCCAACGGCCTGCTGAATGCGCTGTTGGTGCTGGTGGCGCTTTGGTGGTTCCCCTTGCGCAGGCTCCAGGAGGCGCTTTGGGATGCCGAGTCGCCCAACGTCGTGGGCATCGTGGCGGCGGGGCTGCTTTACGTGCTGGCGTCGCTGGCGTTTGCGGCCGCTTGTTATTGGCGCGGGCAGGCGGGGCGGCGGCTGATGGTGGCTGCGTTGCTGTTGGCTGTGGCGGGCCTGTGCTTATCTTTCGAGATTGAAAATGAATTGTTGGCCTGGCACGTCATTGCCGTGGTTTGGGCGGTGCTGCTGGCCGTGGTGTACGGGCTGTTCATCCGGTTTTGCGACGAGCGGATCAAGGGCACGCTGCGTTGGGGCATTGGGCTTGGGGCGCTGGTCCTGGTTACCGCGCTGTTGCGTGTCGGGCTCACGGCGGGCGCGAGCGCCTTGAGTGCCGACCAGTTGTGGGCGCGGGCCATGCTGCAAGCGTTTGACACCATCATGGTCAGTCTGGTGGTGGTGTGGGCCACACTGGGCGTTCTGGCCTTGATCATGGTGCTCGCGGGCGCCTGGCTCAAATGGACGAACGCGGGCGACAAGGCGGTGCGGGGCGGCGTGGACACCGGGCGCATTGGCCTGTTTGTCTCCATCGCGCTCTTCATTACGCTGGCCAGCGCAGCCTGGGCGTTTGCGATCAAAGACATCGAGCAGAGTTTGCCGCAGGTGAACTACACAGGCTTCATTTCGTCCATTTCGCACATGATCCGCGGCAGCCACACATCCGAGCTTGTCAAGGCGGCTGATTTTTTGCATGACCGCTTCAATCAAAGCACGCTGATGTTCGCGCCAGTCGTCGTGGTGCTGCTGGGCTTGCTGATGGGGGCGATCTCGCTACTGTTTCCGAGCGTGGTGGCCGAGGCCAACCCGCCCAAAACCGGTGGCAGTGGGAAACAACTGGGCCGCTGGTTATCGGTTTACGGCCAAGGGTTCACCACACTGACCACCCGAACGATTTTCACTTGCGCATTTTTGTTTGCCGCCTGGGGGCTGGTGAGTGTCATGCCCGACGATGCCACGGGCTGGCGCGAAGGCTTGGCGCGTCTGTTCGATCCGGTCAAGTCGTGGTCGGACGAATGGCTCACCTCG
>JANOXL010000431.1:0-15955 GCA_031418395.1 Rhodoferax sp.
ACCGATGGTGATGGTGTCGCTGATGCCCGTTTTGTGCTGCTTCAGGGCTTGAATTCGCCCTTTGGCATGGTGCATCTGGTCGGCCATTTGTATGTGGCTAACACCGACGCTGTGTTGCGTTTTCCCTATGCCATCGGCGCCACCTCAATCACGCTGCCGGGCACCAAACTGCTTGATTTGCCGGCGGGTCCGATCAACCACCACTGGACCAAAAACCTGATCGCCAGCCCGGACGGCAAAAACCTCTACGTGACGGTGGGCTCCAACAGCAATGTGGCAGAAAACGGCATGGGCGTCGAACTTGGACGCGCCGCCATTTGGGAAGTGAACCTACAGACCGGTGCGCACCGCATTTTTGCGTCGGGCCTGCGAAACCCCAATGGTCTGGCCTGGGAGCCGGTGAGTGGCGTCTTGTGGACTGTCGTCAACGAGCGCGATGAACTCGGCAACGACCTGGTTCCGGACTACCTGACTTCGGTGCGCGACGGGGCGTTTTACGGTTGGCCCTACAGCTATTTCGGTCAAAACGTCGACCTGCGTGTCACACCCCAAGACCCGGTCAAGATCGCCAGTGCCCTTGCACCGGACTATGCACTGGGTTCCCATACGGCGTCTCTGGGCCTCGCGGCCTCGGCAGGCGCCCGTTTGCCGATCCGTTTTTCAAATGGCATGTTCATCGGCCAGCATGGGTCCTGGAACCGTCGGCCCCACAGCGGCTACAAAGTAATCTTTGTGGCGTTTGAGGCCGGCCAACCGGTGGGTGCGCCATTGGAGGTGTTGACGGGTTTCCTCAGCGGCGACGCAAACGCTTATGGACGCCCTGTGGGCGTGGCCTTGGACCGCCAAGGTGCGCTGCTGGTTGCCGATGACGTGGGCAACGTCGTTTGGCGTGTGACGTCTACCCCATGAGAACCTGCGGCCCTTTCGAAGCACCCGCACGGCCCGTGCGCGCGGATGAGGCCAGACCACAGGCGCACCATCACCCGTCCGATCTGTGGGCTGTCGCACATACGTGTTGGCGCAATTCGCATAGGGTCTAGGCAAGCCATGAATCCAGATTCCGCCATGCCCGCCGTTATCGCGCAAACCACACCCAATGACATTGCCTTGTCAGGCAACTGGACGGCGCGCTGCATCAGTGGGGTGGTGCCGCTGCTTGCGGCGCTCAAAGCACCAGGCACGACGCGCATCCAGGTCAACGGCGCACACATGGACGCGCTGGACACGGCCGGTGCGTGGGTGCTACACACGCTGCTGCTGCGGTTGAAACACGAAGGCAGCGAAGTGACCTGGCAGGGCATGCGACCGGAGAACGCCCGGTTGCTCGAGGCCGTGGCACAACAGCAGGCCGATCAGGCTGGCAGTGCCAAGCTGCCAGACAAACCCAAGCCTTCCCTGTTGGCGCAGCTCGGCCGGGTGGTGGCGTTGGCCGGCGAGCAGGCGCTGGCACTGCTGGCCTTTGTCGGCGAAACCGCTGTGTCCCTGGCGAGTTGCATTGCGCACCCTGCGCGCCTGCGCTGGCGCCCGGTGCTGTTCAATATCCGAAGCGCCGGCTTCGACGCTTTGCCGATCGTGGGCCTGCTGTCATTTCTCCTTGGCATCGTTGTCGCTTACCAGGGCGCCGACCAGTTGCGGCAATACGGCGCGAATATCTTTGTCGCCGATCTGGTCGGCCTGTCCATGTTGCGCGAGTTCGCCCCCTTGATCACGGCCATCATCATTGCCGGGCGCTCCGGCTCGGCCTATGCAGCGCAGATTGGCACCATGGCCGTCACTGAGGAAATTGACGCCATGCGCACCATCGGCATCCGGCCGCTTGAGCTGCTGGTGTTGCCAAAAATCATGGCGCTGGTGGTCGTGATGCCGCTCCTGACAGTTTTTTCCGATGTGTTGGGGGTCTTTGGCGGCATGTTGATGGCCAAGGCCCAACTGGGTGTGAGTTTCAATGAATTCCTGGACCGGTTTGTCAAAGCCGTCAGCACCACGGCATTTCTGATTGGCATCGGCAAGGCACCTGTTTTTGCGGCCATTATCGCCACCGTCGGCTGTTTTCAGGGCTTCCGCACCAAGGGCGGGGCGGACAGCGTGGGCCGGCAGACCACCCGCAGCGTGGTGCAGTCCATCTTTCTGGTGATCGTCGCCGATGCGCTGTTCTCGATCGCCTTCAGTGCACTAGACCTCTGACATGCGCAACCAGCCAAACAGTACTGACTCGGTCATCGAAATGAAAGATGTTTCGACGCGCTTTGGCACCCATGTGGTACATGCCGGCCTGAATCTGAACGTGCAACGCGCCGAAGTGTTTGCCGTGATTGGCGGCAGTGGCTCGGGCAAGTCAACCTTGCTGCGCGAAATGATTTTGCTGCACCGGCCCGATGAAGGTTCCATTCACGTGCTGGGTGAGGATCTGAACAATCTCAAGGAAGAGGAAATCCTGGACCTGCGCCGGCGCTGGGGCGTGATGTTCCAGCATGGCGGCCTGTTCGGCTCGCTCACGGTGCTCGAAAACATTGGCCTGCCACTGCGGGAGCACACCACACTGGACGACCGCCTGATCGACGAAATCGCGGCCTGGAAACTGGCCATGACTGGCCTCAAGCCCGAAGTGGGCGAGCAGTACCCGTCGGAGCTCAGCGGCGGCATGCTGAAGCGCGCTTCGCTAGCCCGCGCGCTGGCGCTGGACCCCGAGCTGCTGTTCCTGGATGAACCCACGGCCGGCCTGGACCCGTACAGCGCCCATGGCGTGGACGAGCTGATCCTCAAGCTGCGCGATTTGTTCGGGCTGACGATTGTCATGATCACGCACGACCTGGATTTGCTATGGCAAGTCGCAGACCGCGTCGCCGTGCTGGCCGATGGCAGCGTGCAGGGCATCGGCGCCATGACCGAACTGGCACGGTTGGAAAAGCCATCCATCCGCCAGTTTTTTGAAGGCGCCCGCGGCCGCGCGGCCGAGCAGGCGAACCGGGCCGACGAGACCAACCAGGCAACCGGAGAAGCATCATCGAAACCCGGGTGAACTATTCCATCGTCGGTGCGTTCGTGCTGGTGCTCGGTGCGGCGGTTGTGGCCATCGTCCTGTGGCTGGCGGCGGGCGGCGCCTGGCAGAAAAAATACGAGCCCTTTCAGGCCGCTTTCGACGAATCGGTGGCCGGCCTGAATCTGAACGCACCGGTCAAATACAACGGCGTCGACGTGGGTAAAGTCAAGACCATCGAACTCGATGCAGGCAATCCGCTACGGGTCAATCTGCTGTTGGCCATCGAGCGCGGCACGCCGGTCAAGGTAGACACGGTGGCGATGCTCAAGACCCAGGGGTTGACTGGCATCGCCTATGTGGAGCTCAGCGGCGGCGCGGCGGCCTCCTTGCCGCTTCAGTCGTTGGCAGGTGCCCGCTACCCGGTGATCCAGACCAAACCTTCGCTTGGCGCGCGGCTGGAAAACGTGCTCACCAGCGTTCTGGCCAAACTCGACAGCACCTCGAGCAACCTCAACGCCATTCTGAGCGACGCGAACAAGGTGGCTTTCAGCAGCGCGCTGGCCGACATTGCGGCAGTGGCCCATACGCTGGCGGCGCGCAAGGGCACCCTGGACGCGGGCCTGGCCAGCGCGGCAAAAACCTTTGACAACACAGCCCGCGCTACGGCCAACATCGGGTCGGTGATCGAGCGCGTTTCAAGAGGCGCCGAGGCGGTTGAAAAAATGGGCCAGGAAGTGGCTTTGACCAGCCAAAGCGCTGGCAAGACGATTGACGTGGTGGGCAATGACGTCAAGCGTTTTGGCACGGAAACGCTGCCCGGTCTGGAACGCCTGATCGGCGAACTGGGTACGCTTGCAACGTCGCTTCGGCGCCTGACTGAACAAACCGAACGCGACCCCCGCGGCCTTCTGTTTGGCCGCCAACCGGTGCCGCCTGGCCCCGGCGAACAAGGCACCCAACCATGACCCTGCGCAACTTTCCAACACTCACGAACCGGTGGCGCACAGCGGTCCTCGGGCTTGCCGCCCTGGCTTTGTGCGCGTGCAGCCTGCCTGGCGCGAAAGACAAGGCGCAGACAGCCCACTATGCGCTGGAGATGGGTCCGACAAGCGCACCCTCGGGTTTGGCGGTGCAAGCGTTGGCGCCATTGGCATCCAGCGGTGCAAGCCGGGCTGGCGCCCCCACTTTGATCGTTAATCCGCCGCGCGCAGCATCGGGGTTTGACAGCCCACGCATCATCTATGTGCGCGAGGCGCACAAGCTCGAATATTTTGCCAACAGCGAGTGGATCGACCCGCCGGCGCGCATGTTGGGCCCGCTACTGGTTTCGGCCATCGACCGCCGCCGCACATTTGGAGCCGTGGTGCTGAGCGCCGGTGCGGCAGCGGGCGACCTGCGGCTGGATACCGAAATCGTGCGGCTGCAGCAGGAATTTCTGGCCAGCCCGTCGAGCGTGCGCTTCACTCTGCGCGCCACCCTGGTTGACGACAAGACGCGCCGAGTGCTGGCTTGGCGCGAGTTTGACGCCAGCGTTCCCGCTGCGAGCGAGACGCCGTATGGTGGCGTCGTTGCTGCCAACTTGGCCGTTCAGGGCGTGCTCGCCGAGCTTGCACTTTTTTTAACCGAAGGAAAAAAATGAACTCCACCAAACTGATTGCAATTGTTCTCATCGGCCTGGGCTGCCTGGGCCTGATCTACGGCGGTTTCAGCTACACCAAGGAAACCACCGGTCTCAAGCTCGGGCCGATTGAACTCAAAGTACAGGAACGAAAAACGGTCAACGTGCCTTTGATACTGAGCGGTGCCGGCATCGTGGTGGGCGTGTTCCTGCTGGTGCTTGGGCGAAAATAGAGGCAACTATTAACATGGATGTTAACTGTTGCGGAAAATCTTCGCCAATTCGGAAAAATTGATAGAAAAGAGCCCCCGGGTCTCGAATTATGTGCGCAATTCGCTATACATAATATAGCTAATCAATGGGCATCATTCGGCGGGCAATTCGAGCCCCAGGCTGGGTTTGCATTTGTTTTGCTGCATCGCTTATCGTTCACCCAGCACCGGTGGGCTGGCAAACGCGGCATCGTCCCACTCGGTGATGTACGGATTGGCGGGCATCAGCGCGGTGTGGCCATTGATCTGCATGGGTTTGGTGCGCAACTGCGGGTGGCTAATGAGATCTTGCACCGAGTTGATCGCGCCGTACGCGGTCTGCGCGACGCTGAGGCGCTCGACCGCCTGCGTGTAACTGAGCGAGCCGAAGACGGCCTGCACCTGGGCCTCCAGCGCGTCGCGGTTTTTGACGCGCAAGTCGTTAGTGACGTAACGCGCGTCGGTGGCCACAGTCGCATCCTGCATGAAGGATTTGCAAAAATTGAGCCACTCGCGTTCGTTCTGAATGGAGATCACCAGCTCGCGCCCGTCCGCGCAGGTGAAACTGCCGTAGGGTGCAATGCTGGGGTGTTTAAGCCCCACCCGCGTGGGCGCGCCTTTGCCGTATTTGGCTTGGAGATACGGCACAGCCATCAGATCAGCGGCAGAGTCAAACAGCGACACCTGAATGCCGCTGCCGTGCCCGGTTTTGTAGCGCTGCAGCAGCGCCTGCTGGATGCCGATGAGCGCGTTCATCCCCGATGTGATGTCGCAGATCGACACGCCAATGCGGCCCCAGGGCCCCGGCGCGCCGCTCACCGCCACGAGGCCGCTTTCGGCCTGCACCA
Source organism: Rhodoferax sp. (assembly GCA_031418395.1). Classification (GTDB taxonomy): domain Bacteria; phylum Pseudomonadota; class Gammaproteobacteria; order Burkholderiales; family Burkholderiaceae_C; genus JANYCG01. The sequence continues at coordinate 5,698 of JANOXL010000431.1, forward strand.
ACATGTCGTATGCCTTGAGTTTGTGCAACTCGCCCGATTCGCCGTAACCCGAAATGTCGCAGGTGATCAGTTGGGGAAAGGATTGGCGCAAGTCTTTTGAACCTAGCCCCAAGCGAGCCGCGGCACCCGGCGCGAGGTTTTGGATAAATACGTCAGCGGTGGAAATGAGGCGGCGAAGTTCGGCATTGGCGTCAGCCTGCGAGAGATCCAGTTGCACCGACTCCTTGCCCCGATTCAGCCAGACGAAGTAGGACGATTCGCCAAACACGGCGGTGTCATAGCCGCGTGCAAAATCGCCCTCGGGCCGCTCGATTTTGATGACCCGCGCACCCGCGTCTGCCAGGCGGCTGGAGCAAAAAGGTGCCGCCACGGCCTGTTCGAGCGCGACGACAGTGATGCCGTCCAGGGGTTTGGGTAGGGTTGCAGCTTGGGATGGGGTGGCATTGGTCATTGCGGTAGTTCAGACTTCAGGTCGTTGCGTGCCAGCAGGCGCGCGGTGCAGTGGCTCCACTGTAACGCCGCCGCTGCAACGCTCGATGCCGTTCAAGTCCCGGCGCGATTGCACCTGCGCGAAGCCGTGGGTCACGAGCAGCGCGCGAACACGCTCGGCCTGGTCGTAGCCGTGTTCGAGCAGCAGCCAGCCGCCGTTGACAAGGTGCTTCGGTGCGCCCACGACGATGTGGCGGATGTCGTCCAGACCGTCCGCGCCGCTGGTGAGCGCCTGCTGCGGCTCGTGCGCGAGTGCGCTTAGGTGGGCATCGTTGTCCGCAATGTAGGGCGGGTTGGAGACGATGAGATTGAAGCGGCCTGATTTTTCGGAAGTGGCTACAGAAGTGGCATCGAAAGAGGTTTCGAAAGTAGCGCCAAGACAAGCCTCAAACCAATTCCCCTGAGAAAACACCACATCCAGCCCAAGCCGTACCGCATTGCTCTGCGCGACGGCCAAGGCGTCGCCGCTGGCATCGGATGCCCACACGCGCCACTGAGGGCGACTGTGCTTCAGCGCCAGGGCGACGGCGCCGCTGCCGGTGCCCAGGTCCAGCACAGCGCCGCTGCCGAGTCTGGATAACGCGCCGCTGCTGCTTCGTTGCCCCAACACCGCGGCTTGATCCATCAACTCCAGCGCCCAATCCACCAGCGTCTCCGTGTCGGGGCGCGGAATCAACACGCGGGCGTCCACCGCCAGTTCCAGCCCATAAAACGCCTGCCAGCCGGTGAGATACGCCAAAGGTTCGCCCAAGGCCGCGCGCGCCGCCAGCGCTTTGAAGGCTTCTGCCGCAGCGTCAGTCAGGTGATCGTCACCGTGCGCCAGCAGCCAGCCGCGCTCAGTCGGCGCCTTGCCCAGTACGTGCAGCAGCAGGCCTTGCGCGTCCAGACGGGAAAGACCCAGCGTTAGCGAGGCTTGAAGGGCTTGGGCGACTGTCATTGATACGTTAGAAAATAAAAATTGGAAATTTATCTGTCAATCTATTCGAATATTAGGTCTCGTATTTATTATCAGTATTGCTATCAAAAATATGATAAAAATGATCTAAACTTAACCAAAAATCTATATTAAATGACACCTAAAAGCGAGCTTTTTGTATTGTTAATATGGATGTTAATTCAGAAAAAAACCTCGCCGGGCCTGCACACTCACGCCATGGATGCCACTTCCAGCGCCGCCAGTTGCTCCGCCGCCTCGTAGGCTTGCAGCGCTTGCACCACATCGTCCAGTTCACCTTCCATCACGGTCAGCAGCTTGTACAGCGTCAAGTTGATGCGGTGGTCCGTCAAACGGCCTTGCGGGAAGTTGTAGGTGCGGATACGGTCACTGCGGTCGCCGCTGCCAATCAGGCCTTTGCGCTCGGCGGCGTCTTTGGCCGCGCGCTCGGAGCGGTCTTTTTCGATGATGCGGGCGGTCAGCACTTTGAGGGCCTGGGCTTTATTGCTGTGTTGGCTGCGGCCATCCTGGCATTCGGCGACGATGCCGGTGGGCAGGTGGGTGATGCGCACGGCTGAGTCGGTTTTGTTGATGTGCTGGCCGCCGGCGCCGCTGGCGCGGTAGGTGTCGATACGCAAATCGGCCGGGTTGATGGTGATGGCCACGGCTTCGTCCGGCTCGGCCAACACCGCCACGGTGCAGGCGCTGGTGTGGATGCGGCCCTGCGTCTCAGTGACCGGCACGCGCTGCACGCGATGGCCGCCGGATTCAAATTTCAACGTGCCGTAAGGGCCGGTGTTGCTCACGGCGCTGGTGTCGCCCGAGATTTGGAGCACCACTTCTTTGTAGCCGCCCAGTTCACTGGCCGACTCACTCATCACCTCCACTCGCCAGCCCTGGCGCTCGCAAAAGCGTGAATACATACGTGTCAAATCCGCCGCAAACAGGGCAGACTCGTCGCCGCCCGTGCCGGCGCGCACCTCGATAAAGGCGTTGCGTGCGTCGTCCGGGTCTTTGGGCAACAACATGCGCTGCAACTCGGCGTCCAACTGCGTCAGCTCGCTGCTGGCCGCGTCGATCTCGTCCTGCGCCATCTCAGCCATGTCGGCATCTTTGAGCATGTCTTGCGCCGCAGCCACATCAGCTTCCCGCGCTTGGTAACGCACCCAGCGCGTGGCCACTGCAGACACGTCCGTATGCTCACGGGAGAGCGCCAGGAACTGCTTCATGTCCTTCATGATGTCTTCCCGCGAGAGCAAAAATTCAAGCTCGCCCTGGCGGTCGGCGAAGCGGGCGAGGCGGTTGCGAAGGAACTGTTTCATAAAGAATGGGGAGAAAACGGGAGATTCCAAAAAACGGGATTTGATTCAATAAATTGGGGTCGGATTCCAATTTTTCCGAAGGGCGATCGTTGCAGGGAGCTCAGGTCACCAAAAATTGGACTCTGACCCCAATTTATTGAATCCGGCCTCAATTCCACCTGCGAGCGCGTAACAGGCTCGGGGATAACGCAATGAGCGCAGCTAACGTTCTTTACGCAAAAAAAAGTGCTGCGCCGCCTGCGTCGCCCGTTCCCGCACTTCCGCGTCACTGGCGCGCAGCTCGGCAAAGGTGCCGTGCAGCATCTTTTGGGTGATGCCTTTGGCCAGTGCGTCCAGCACCTGGTCGATGTTGTCGCCCCGCGCCAGCAGCTTGCGGGCGCGCTCAATCTCCAACGCGCGCCAGGCGTCGGCTTGCGCGTTCAATTGCTGGATCAAAGGCACCACGCCGCTTTGCGGATGCCGCTGGGCCAGCCAATGCATGAAACTTTGCACACCCGCGTCGATGATCACCTCTGCCTGCGCCACGGCGGCCTGGCGGTTGGCGTGGCCGGATTGCACCACCTTGGCCAGGTCGTCCACCGTGTACAAATACACGTCTTCCAGTGCCTTCACCTCGGGCTCGATATCACGCGGCACGGCCAGGTCGACCATAAACATCGGCCGGTGTTTGCGTTTTTTCACCGCCCGCTCTACCGCGCCCAAGCCGATGATCGGCAAGGTGCTGGCCGTGCAACTCACAACCGCGTCAAACTCGTGCAGGCGGTCTGGCAAATCCGCCAAGCGCATGACTTCGGCACCAAAACGGCTGGCCAGTTGCTCGCCGCGCTCCAGCGTGCGGTTGGCAATGGTGATCGACTTGGGGCTTTTGGCGGCAAAGTGCGTGGCGGCCAACTCAATCATTTCACCCGCACCGACAAACAGCACGCGGATGTCTTTTAAATCCTCAAACAACTGCCCCGCCAGCCGCACCGAGGCCGCGGCCATGCTGATCGAGTGCGCGCCGATTTCAGTGGACGTGCGCACTTCTTTGGCTACGGAGAACGAACGCTGAAAGAGCTGGTTCAAGGTGCTGCCCAAAGCGCCCGCTTCATCGGCCACCCGAACGGCGTCTTTCATCTGCCCCAAAATTTGCGGCTCGCCCAGCACCATCGAATCGAGCCCGCTGGCCACTCGAAAAGCATGCCGCGCAGCCGGGCCGTCTTGCAGGGTGTAAGCGTGTGAGCGCAGCAGCGCGGGCGTCACGCCGCCGGAGTGGGCGAGCCACTCTAGCGTGTTGTTGATGGCCTGATGAATGGCGTAGTTGGCGGACGGATGGGTCGATTGCGCCAAGGCGCTGCCGACGTCAGCGCTGGTGGCGCAATAAATCTCTGTGCGGTTGCAGGTCGAAATAATCGCCGATTCCAGCGGCTTGTCCAGGCTGGAAAGCGCCTGGCGCAGGCTCTTCAAGGTCGGTTCGATTTGGTCGAGGGCGAACGCAAACCGACCGCGCAGATCCAGCGGTGCCGTGGTGTGGTTGATGCCTAATGCCCAGACTGCCATATGTAATTAACTTCAGATTATAAAATTTGTATACACGTGGCAGATCGAGGGCAAATATGGACGTAAAAATGAATGACCCAAATGTTTGAAGTATGGGCGCTTTAGATCTCTTGGTTCACTGCCTGAACTTCGCCGCGCCCGCGTTGGGCGTTGCGCTGTTGATGCGGTTTTTCAGCCTGCTGTCCCAGAAGTTCGCCAAACGATCCCAGGGCCCAGTCGCAGGCGGCTGGGTGCAACTGGGGGTCAATTTCACGGTCGGCCTCGTAGTCCTGGCAGGTGGCCTCTGGTTTTTTGGCCGCGACGGCATGATGGCCACCTACGGCGCACTGGTGGTCGGCGTGGGGTTAAGCCAGTGGGTGCTGAATAAGGGCTGGCGGGTGTGATGGACTGCCGTCAATCGACATTTGCCAAAGCCGTTATAGGGCTGGACACCAACCTCCTCGTGAATTACGTGTCGCTGCTGGCTTTTAACGCCGGAAGTCGTCACCCTGGCGCAAACACATCCACCCGGTCGGTGATGATGCCGTCGGTACCCAAGTCAATCAATCGCTGGGCGGCCCATTCGTCATTGACGGTGTAACTCAGGGTGCGAAAACCGGCACTTTTGGCCTCGCGCACAGTGGCCTCATCCCACAGGGCGTAGTTGCAAATGATGGCAACGCAATCGAGTTGCAAGGCCGATTCGAGCCAGTTGGACTCCATTTTGTCGAGCAACAAGCCGCGCGGTAGATGCGGTGCGGCACCATAGGCGCCAAACAGCGCGTCGGTGTTAAAGGACGTCAAAAGCGGCAGGTGCGCGGCATCGCGCCACAAGCGTGCGGCTTCAGTGGCGACCACTTCGCCGGTGCGCCGGTCAGTGCCCGGTGTGGGTTTGATTTCGATGTTTAGAAAAAACTCGTTGGCCAGAATGTATTCGGCGATGTTGTCAAGCAGGGGCAGCGGCTCACCTGCGTAGGCGCGGGAGTGCCAGCCGCCTGCGTCGAGCTGGCTCAAGGTGGCCCAGGGGTGCTGGCCACCGATGGCACTTGCTCCGTCGCCCAGGCGGTTACGGGCGTTGGTGGTGCGGGCCAGGTCGGCGTCGTGCATTAAAAACGGCACACCGTCAGCGCTCAATTTCACGTCGCACTCAAACATGCGGTAACCGTGGCTGGCGCCTAGTCGAAAGGCGGCGAGGGTGTTTTCAGGGGCGAGTTTGCCGGCGCCACGATGGGCGACCCATTTTGGATAAGGCCAAGCTTGGCTCGGCATTTTGACTAAATCCGTTTTCCGCTTGCGGCGTCAAACCAATGCAGGCGATCTGCGCGGGGGGTGACGTGGAAGGTCGAGCCGATGGCCGGTGGTTTGTGTTGCTCGTCAATGCGCACGATGAGTTGTTCACCATTCATGCTGCTGTAGACGAGGCGCTCGGCCCCGAGCGTTTCAATCGCTTCCACGCGCAAGGCCCAGCCAGTGGCGGTGACATCCAGATGCTCCGGGCGGATGCCCAAAATGCTCCCTTCGGCTCCGCCGTTCTCTTTGTTCGGCGCAAGTTTGAGCAAGTTCATCGGGGGTGATCCGATGAAGCTGGCCACAAAGGTCGAAGCCGGCCTTGAATAAACTTCTTCGGGCGTGCCAAATTGCTCCATACGCCCGCCGTTCATCACCATCATGCGTTCAGCCAGGGTCATGGCCTCGACCTGATCGTGAGTGACAAAAAGCGAGGTGATGCCGAGTTCACGGTGCAGTTTTTGAATCTCCAGCCGGGTTTGCGCGCGCAGTTTGGCGTCGAGGTTGGAGAGCGGCTCGTCAAACAAAAACACCTGGGGCTGGCGCACGATGGCACGACCCATGGCCACTCGCTGGCGCTGCCCGCCCGAGAGCTCACGCGGCTTGCGGGTGAGCAGGGCGCCAAGCTCCAGAATCTTGGCGGCTTTGTCGACACGGGTTTTAATCTCGTCCACCGGCACCTTGGCGATCTTCAAGCCGTAGGCCATGTTGTCAAAGACACTCATGTGCGGGTACAAGGCATAGTTCTGGAACACCATGGCGATGTCGCGCTCGGACGGCTCGAGTTTGTTCACAACACGGTTGCCAATGGAAATATCGCCTTCAGTGATTTCTTCGAGCCCCGCCACCATGCGCAAAAGCGTCGATTTGCCGCAGCCCGAGGGGCCGACGATCACGACAAACTCGCCATCTTTGATGTCGGCGTTGACGCCGTGAATCACCTGGTTTGCCGTTGGGCCTTTGCCGTAACGCTTGATGATGTTTTTGAGGGTTATTGATGCCATGTCGATGTCCGTTCGCCCTGAGCCCGTCGAAGGGAATTGTTGTGCAAAGGCTTCGACAAGCTCAGCCCGAACGGCAAAAAGTTGTTCATTTTTCTGTATCCACCAAACCTTTGACAAACCACTTCTGCATCAGGATCACGACCAGCGCGGGCGGTGTCATGGCCAGGATGGCGGTGGCCATGACCACGTTCCACTCGGTGTAAGCCTCGCCTGCAATCAGGCGTTTGATGCCCAGCACCACCGGGTACATGGTCTCCTGGGTGGTGATGAGCAGCGGCCAGAGGTACTGGTTCCAGCCGTAGATGAACTGAATTACAAACAGCGCGGCAATGCTGGTTTTGGACAGCGGCAGCAACACGTCCCAGAAGAAACGCATGGGGCCTGCGCCGTCAATGCGGGCGGCTTCGACCAGTTCATCGGGCACGGTCAGGAAAAACTGGCGGAATAAAAAAGTGGCCGTGGCCGACGCAATGAGCGGAATCGTCAAACCGGCATAACTGTTGAGCATGCCCAGGTCGGAGACAACCTTGTAGGTAGGGCCAATGCGCACCTCGACCGGCAACATCAAGGTGACAAAAATCATCCAGAACACGATGTTTCTGAACGGAAAACGGAAATAAACGATGGCGAAGGCTGAAAGCAGCGAAATAGCGATCTTGCCAATGGCGATGACCAGTGCGGAAATGAGGCTGATGCCCATCATCGGCAAAGCTGGCGGGAACTTGCTGCCTGTGCTGCTTTCGCCGCCGAAAAGCGCGAGTTTGTAGGTTTCGAAGAAATTCCCGCCGGGGATCAAGGACAGCGGCGTCGATTGCGCAATCTGCTGTGCGCTTTGGGTAGAGGCCACGATGGCCAGATACAACGGAAACGCCACCACCAGCACGCCGATCGTCAATACCGCGTGGGAGATGAAGGTGGCGACGGGACGGCGTTCGATCATGACAGGCGTGCGCGGAGGTAATAGGCGTTACGGGCAATTTCCCGCCGGGCCGCCCCAAGGGAAATTAGCCCCCGGGGGGCAGCGACCCGCGAAGCGGCGGAGCGTGGGGGCAAAATTCATTTAGTAGTTCACCTTTTTCTCGACGAACTTGAACTGAACCACAGTCAGCGCAATCACAATGAACATCAATACCACCGACTGCGCCGCCGAGCCGCCGATGTCCATGGCCTTGAAACCGTCGTAATACACCTTGTAGACCAGGATGGCGGTGTCCTTGCCGGGGCCGCCTTGCGTGGCCGCGTCAACAATCGCGAAGGTCTCAAAAAACGCGTAGATGATGTTAATCACCAGGAGGAAAAAGGTGGTGGGCGAGAGCAGGGGGAACACGATCGTCCAGAAGCGCCGTGCGGGCGAGGCGCCATCAATCGCAGCGGCCTCGATCAGGGATTTGGGGATGCTTTGCAGCCCGGCCAAAAAGAACAAAAAGTTGTAGGAAATCTGCTTCCAGACGGCTGCAATGACGATCAAGGTCATGGCGTGGGTTGAGTTGAGCAGGTGGTTCCATTCCAGGCCCATGCCACGCAGTGCAAAAGCGATGACACCCATGGGCGAGACAAACATGAAAACCCACAAAACGCCCGCCACGACTGGCGCGACGGCGTAGGGCCAGATCAGCAGTGTTTTGTAAACGCCCGAGCCTTTGATGACCCGATCTGCCATGACCGCCAGGCATAGCGCAATGCACAAGCCGCTGCCTGCCACCAAGACCGAGAAAAGTGCCGTGGTTTTGAAGGATTCGAGATAGGTGTCGTCGGCAAACAGGGCCTTGAAATTGTCCAGGCCGACAAACTCGGAAGCTGTGCCAAACGCGTCCTGGCTGAGCAAGCTTTGGTACAGCGCGTTGCCCGCAGGCCAGAAAAAGAAAATCAACACCACCGCCATTTGCGGCGCGATCAACACCCAAGGCAACCAGCCCGAGCGGAACAAGACACGTTTTTCAACTGCCATTATCGACGGTCATCATTATTCGAAATAGCCATTTAACCTATATTTTTGCTAATTTAGTAACCAAAATTACTTAGCAAATAATAGCAAACTACGCTTATTTCACGAGACCTACAGGTCACATAAGTCAAGTGAAATAAGTTGAAAAAAAATTAGCCTTTTGAATTAGCCTTCTGGAATCGCTCCAACTGCTCATTGCCCCGTTTCACGGCGGTATCGAGCGCTTCTTTGGCGGTCTTTTTGCCGGCCCAGACTTGTTCGAGTTCTTCGTCATTGATGGTGCGAATCTGCACAAAGTTGCCCAGGCGGATGCCGCGTGACTTCTCGGTGGTTTTGCGAATCATCTGCGTCACAGACACATCGGTGCCTGGGTTGTCTTTGTAGAAAGTGGACTTGTTGGTCAACTCGTAGGAGGCCTTGGTCAGCGGCAGGTAACCCGTGCGCTGGTGGCTCTTGGCGGCTTCTTCAGCCACCGACAGGCGCGCAAAGAACTGTGCCACACCTTTGTATTCATCGTCTTTCTTGCCCGACATCACCCACAGGCTGGCGCCACCAATCACGGTGTTTTGTGGTGCGCCCGGCACATCGGGGTAATACGGCAAAGCGCCGATGCCGCCGGTGAATTTGGCATTGCGTTTGATGTTGCCGTAAAGCGCGCTGGAGCCGGTGACCATGGCGCATTCGCCCGAGACAAAGGTGGCGTCAGCCAAGTTGCCACGGCCTTTGTAGACAAACAGGCCACTCTTGGCCATGTTGGAGAGGTTTTCGATGTGGCGCACGTGCAAGGGCGTGTTGAAGGACAGGCGTGTATCCAGGCCACGCATGCCGTTGCCCTTGGTGGCGAACTCGGTGTTGTGCCAGGCGGAGAAGCTCTCCAGCTGTGTCCAGCTCGCCCAACTGGTGGTGAACGGGCACTTGTGGCCGCTGGCCTTGAGTTTGGCCGCTGCCAGCGCCACTTCAGGCCAGGTCGTCGGTGGTTTCTCGGTGTCCAGGCCCGCCGCTTTGAAGGCGTCTTTGTTGTAATGGAACACCGTTGTCGAGCTGTTGAACGGGAAGCTCAACATTTGGCCATTGGGCGCTGTGTAATAACCGGCCACTGCAGGCACATAGGCGTTGGTATCGAAGGGCACGCCGGCTTTTTTCATCACGTCAGCCACGGGCACGATGGCTTGTTTGCTGGCCATCATGGTGGCTGTGCCGACTTCAAACACCTGCAGAATGTGGGGCGCGTTGCCGGCACGAAAAGCGGCAATGGCGGCGGTCATCGACTCGTCGTAGCTGCCCTTAAACGTCGGCACCACCTTGTAGTCTTTCTGGCTGGTGTTGAAGTCTTTGGCCAGGTCATTGACCCACTCGCCCAAAGCGCCACCCATGCTGTGCCACCACTGGATTTCGGTTTGCGCCTGAGCGCTAAAGCTGGCGACCGTTGCTGCGGCTGCGACGGCCATTGCGGCAATCTTGAATTTCATGTTGATTCCTAAAGCAAAATTTAATCAAAACTAAGACAAAGCTGGACAGTATCAAGAGAATATGACAGTTCCAAGACAGTTTGATTACATCCTTTGGCCCGGTTCGAGACAATGGGGTTTACCTGATGGGGCTTTGCGATGTGTCAAGCACCGGGTCAGGCTTATCCGCTCAGATGTCGAAAAAATGCTGCACTGCGGTAAAATTACCCCCAATGAACGCACCGCTGAACCCTGCCTTGCTGGCCCCCGAAGATCCTGCGCCTCACCCTGAGAGCCAAAGTGGCGAGGCG
>JANOXL010000432.1:0-29371 GCA_031418395.1 Rhodoferax sp.
CCATTGAACTGAGCGCCGACTACGGCCTCGACGAGCTGGGTGAGCTGGCTAACTTCAAACGCTTCCATGCCGACGTGGACATCCAGCCGCACGCCAGCAGCGCAGAACACGCCAAGTGGCTGGGCACACCGCCCGACCAGACGACCAGCAAACCCGACGCCGTAATTGACGTCGCCCTGAACCCTTGAGGAAGCCGACGTGGAACCCACCCTGAACCGTGTAACCGTGAAACCCGCCACCCCTGCCACTGTGGTGCGCATGCCGGTGGGTGGCTACCTGCCGCCTGGAGGCCGTGAAGTGACGCTGGACAGCTTCTGGATGCGCCGCATTGCCGACGGCGATGTGCTGGCCACGCCGGTGCAGGCCCTTGAGTCTTTGCCTGCCAAAGCCGCTGAAAAATCCGCCAAAACCTGATTTGAAAACCCCTTTAACTGGAGCCTAAGCATGCCTGACAACATCACGTTCAACACGATCCCGATCGACGTTCGCACGCCGGGGCAATACCTCGAAGTGGACAACACCAAGGCCGTGAAGGGCCTGCCCAGCCAGAGCCGCCGCATGCTCTTCATCGGCAACAAGCTGGCCGCCGGTACCGCGCCGCAAAACACTTTACAGCGCATCAACAGCGCTGCCGACGCAGCGGGCCTGTTTGGCCGCGGCTCGGTCTTGCACGAAATGCTGCTGGCGGCGCGCGCCGCCAACCTCACCGCCGACATCTGGGCGATGGCGATTGACGACCTGGCCGGTGGCACGCAGGCCACCAAGACGATTACGGTGACCGGCCCGGCCACGGGCAGCGGCACCCTGGCGCTCTATATGAATGGCTACAAGTTCAGCGTGGGTGTGACGATTGGCGACACCGCCACGGTGGTGGCCACTGCTGTTGCGGCGGCCATCAACGCGCGGCTGGACAGCCCCATGACCGCGGCCAGCGCTGCCGGTGTGGTGACCTGCACGGCGCGGCACAAGGGTGCGTTCACCCAGGACATTGACATTCGCGTGAACTACTACAGCGACGAGCGCCTGCCCACGGGGATCGCCGTGGTGGTGGCCAACGTGACGCCAGGCGCAGGCAACCCGGACATTGCCACCGCACTGGCGGCGATCTCGCTGGAGGCCTACTACACCATCGTGACGCCGTGGAACGATGTGAGCAACGTGGTGAAGGTGGAGACCGAGCTGAACGCGCGCTGGGGCGGCATGGACATGCGCACCGGCCATTTGTTTATCGGCTTTCTCGGCAACTTTGCCGCGCAAACCGGCTATGGTGCCGCGCGCAACAGCCCGCATGTGACGGTGGTGGGTGTGAAGAGCGCGCCCACGCCCTCGTATATATATGCCGCCGTGCTGGCCGCCGAGTGTGAATTCAGTGGCGCGATTGACCCGGCCCGCCCCTTCCAGACCCTGCCCTTGCCCGGTGTGTTGCCCCCGGCGCTGGCCGACCGTTTCACACGCCAGGAGCGCGACCTGCTGCTGCGTGACGGCATCAGCACCTACACCGTCGACCAGGGTGGCAATGTGCTCATCGAGCGGGTGATTACCACCTACCAGACCAACGCTTTTGGTGTGGACGATGTGAGTTACCTGGATCTGGAAACGAAGTGGACGGTGGACTACCTGCGTTTTGCCTTTCGGGCGCGCATTGCGCTGCGTTTCCCGCGCCACAAGCTGGCGGACGACGGCACCAGCTTCGCGCCGGGCCAGGCGATCGTCACACCGAACATCATCAAGGGCGAGCTGCTGGACGTGGCGCGCCAGCTGGAGCTGGCGGGCATTCTGGAAGGCTTCAGCCAGTTCAAGAACGACCTGGTGGTGGTGCGCAGCCTCTCGGACACGGGCCGGGTGAACTGCATCTTGCCACCCAATGTGGTGAACCAGTTCCGCGTGTTCGCGGCCAGCGTGCAGTTCATTCTCTAAAACTTGCGGGGACAGTCCGCAGCTACACGAAGTGAGTCAGCTCTGTCCTCAACATTTTGTCCTTCACTTTAGGAATTTAATATGCAAATTGCCGGCAAGGTATTTTTGACGATCAACGGCCAGCGCCTGCGCTCCAAAGAGGGTGCCAGCCTGGAGATGGGCGGCATCGAACGCGAGGCCGTGATCAGCGACAGCGGGGTGGACGGCTTCATGGAGAAGTTCACTGCGCCCAAGGTGGACTGCAAGATCAGCCTGACGCCTGACATCAAGCTCGAAGACCTGCAGGCCTTCAAGGACGGCACCCTGGTGTTCGAGACCGACACCGGGCGTGTCTACACGCTCACCGGTGCCTGGTGCGCCAAGCCGCCCAAGCTGGAAAAGGGCGAAGTGACGCTGGAGTTTGGTGGCGTGCAGGTGCTGGAGGGTTGATGCCATGAGTGGCACCCTGATTAAGCCTTTGAGCAAGCCCTGGACCGTGGGCGGCAAAACCGCCAGCGACATCGAGGTGCGACCCTCCACCATGAAAGACGTGTGTGCCGCCGAGCAGCTGGCCTCGGCCTTCCAGCCCAACAGCTTCAATGTGCAGATGGCCTGCCTGCAGTTGGTGCGCGCGGGCGAGTTCACCGGCCCCTTTGTGGCCAGCCATTTCACCGCCATGCGCCCGGCGCAGTTTGGCGAGATCGCCGCCGCGCTGCAGGAGGCTGACCGGCTGGGGGAAGATTAGTCGCCCGGCATAAAAACCTGCTGGGCAACGTGATGCTGCTGGCGTTGAAGTTCCACTGGAGCCGCGCCGAGATACTGGCCCTGCCGATTGCTGAATTCGAGTTTTACGTCAACGAACTGGCCCGCCTGGGAAGCCCCGAATCATGAGCACCACCTATGTTGTAGGCGTCAGAATCGACGGCAGTGCCGCCGGTTACACGCGCGCCGTGCAGCAGGCGCAGGCCGCGACCGGGCGCTTCACCCAGGCCGCCAAACTTGAGTTTGAGAAGCTCAAGGGCTTCATGCAGAGCTACCAGGGGCAGCTCGCCTCTTTGGGGTTGGGCGTTGGGTTCTTCCAGGGCGCGAAAGACGCCGCTTTGTTGGAAAAAAAGCTCACCCAGGTGCGCCTGACCGCCGGCATGACGGCCCAGGAGCAAACGGAAGCCTACAAAACCATGTTCGCGCTGATCCGCCAGAACGGCGGCGTGATCGAAGACACGGTGGACGGCTACAACAACCTGGTCCAGGCGGGCCTGAAATACAAAGAAGCGATGGAGGCCACCAAGGCGGTGAGCCTGGCCAAGGCGGTCACCGGCGCTTCAGAGAGTTCATTGAGCGGCTCGCTCACCGTGGGCGCAGCCAACTTCAACTTCGACCTGGCCAAGGGTGGCGTGGCCACGCAGATGCTGGACCAGATGACGGTGGCTGGCCGCTTGGGCAATGCCGAGCTGGAGCAGCTCTCCAACATCTTCCCGCGCGTGGCGCAGCGAGCGCAGTCGGCCGGTATGGGTTTTGAAAAGACCCTGGCGTTCATTGAAGGCCTGAGCCGCATCGAGCGCCAGCCGGAGCGCCTGGCCACGCTGGCTGACTCTACCCTGCGCCTGTTCACCAATGCCAACTACGCCAAAGATGCCGAGAAGGCCACCGGCGTGAAGTTTTTTGCGAAGGACGGTTCGCGCCGCGACGGCATTGCCATCCTTGAAGACATGCGCAAGGGATTTGTGAAGCTGACCACCGACGCGCAGCGCTTCAACTATGTGGCCAAAGCCTTTGGGAAGGCCGACCTTGACACGCAGCGCGGCGTGTTCGCGCTGCTGACCGGCGACGGCCTGCAGAAGATGCGGGAGTTTGAGGCTGAGATCAAGGGTGCCGGTGGCACCCTGAAGCGCGACCTGCCCACGGCCCTGGCCAACGCGGCCGACCAGGCCTCGCGCCTGAAGAACACGCTGCGCGAAGCTGCGGAAGGCTTCGCCCGTCCGGTCAACGATGCCGTGCACAACGCCATCAAGTACCTTTTGAACAGCAAAGTCGAGGGTGGCCTGGGCGCGACCGGCGGCCAGATCGCCGCAGGTGGCGCGGGCGCGGCTGTGGGTGTGTACGCCTTGTCGCGTATCCTGCCTGGCATTGCTGGCAAACTGGCGGGCCGCTCGGCTGGCCTGGCAGCGGGTGTGGCCGAAGGCAAGGTACTGCAAGCCGCTGCCGGTGTGCAGCCGGTGTATGTGACCAACTGGACCGAGATGCAGGGCGGCAGCGCCACGGCGGGCCTGCTGGGCACCGGCGCAGCGGCTGCCACTGGCGCAGCCGCTGTGGGCCTGCTGGCCAAGCTGCGCAATGTGGCGGGTGTAGCTGCGCTTTTGTCGGGCGCGCCTCTGGGTGTGGCGGGCGCGGGCGCGATTGCCGCTGGCGCGGGCCTGGCGGGTGTTGCCGGTTATGGCGTAGGTACTGGCCTGTACAAGGCGGGGCTTGAGGGCAACCGGGGCGGCGACGCCATCGGCTCCCTGGTGGCCCGTGTGCTGGGCCTGTTTGGCAATGAAGAAGCCAAGCGCTCGGTGGCCATTGGCGATGCTTTAAAGAATAGCAAAGTGGGCGGCGAAATCACCGTGCGCATCGAAGGCAACCCGAGCCTGGCGGTGCAGGCCGAGGTGCGGCCTTTCAACGGCACCCGCATGCAAACGCACCTGGGCCAAACCAACCTGGCCGCGGGCCATTGAGAGCGTAAACAATGACTTGGCGCGAGCAACTCGGCGAGGTCACCGCCTTCATCAATAACCAGCCGGTGAAGTTCCGGGGCGGTTCGTTCCGGGGCGTGCCCTTCCGCACGGTGGACGCCGAGGCCCAGATCGGGCGGCGCAACCAGGTGCACGAATATCCGCAGCGCGACGTGCCCTACACCGAAGACCTGGGCCGGCGCGCCCGGCGCTTCCGAGTAGAGGCCTATGTGCTGGGCGACAACTACCTGGCCGAGCGCGACGCGCTGATGGCGGCGATCGAGGCCGCTGGCCCTGGCAACCTGACGCACCCGCGCTGGGGCAGCCTGGACGTGGCGGTGGCCGACGTGGTGAACGTGAAGGAAAGCCCGCGCGAAGGCGGCATAGCGCACTTCAGCATCACCTTTGTGGAGCATGGCGAGAACCAGTTTCCAAAAGCCACGGTGAACACAGTGGCCGACCTGGAGCAACTGGCGGACGCAGCGGATGAGGCCACAGAAGCCGCCTTTGCCGACGAATTTGACGTAAGCGGGGCCAGCGTGCTGGCGGAGCAAGCCATTGCCGGGGTGGGTAGCATCCAGGGCCTCACAGGCGCTGTGGCGGCGCTCCTGGCCACAGCCCGCCAGGCCACCAGTGTGGCGGGTTTGGCGACGATTCTGGGGCTGAGCGGGGCGCTGAGCAATACGCTGACCGATCTGGTGCGCGCGCCGGTGGTGCTGGTGCAGGCGCTGCGCAGTATTTACGCCGAGCTGGTGCAGCAGGTGCTGCGGCCGCTGTCGGCGTTTGCGGAATTGCAAATGGTGTTTTTGGGCAATAAGCGCCGGGGTGGCGCGGCGCTGCCAGGCTCGACCAGTGCGCGTAGCCAGACCAATGACAACGCCCGCGCCGACCTGAACCGGCGCCTGGCGCTCTCGAACCAGGCGCGCCTGCTGGCCGTGGCGCTGGCGCAAGACGGCGTGGTGGCCACCGCAACCGAGGCGCGGGCGCTGCGCGACGCGCTGCTGAGCCAGATTGACACCGAGCTGGAGGTGAACGACCCGCCCGCCGACGTGGCCAAAGGCCTGGCCCAGGTGCGCGCGGCGGTGGTGCGTGATGTGGCGGCGCGCAGCGAGTTTTTGCAGCAGCGCTCCACCTTCGCACCGCTGGCGGTGCTGCCGGCCCTGGTACTGGCGCAGCGCATTTACCAGGACGCCAGCCGTGCTGAGGAGCTGGTGGCGCGCAACGGCGTATTGCACCCGGCGTTTGTGCCGGCGCGGGCGCTGGAGGTATTGGTGTGACAGCCCCCAATGAATGTCTGCTGAAGATCGGCGGCCAGGTGTATGGCGGCTGGACGCGCCTGGAGGTGCAGCGCAGCCTGGAGCAAATAGCGGGCGGCTTCGTCTTGCAGCTCACCAGCACGAGCCCCGGCACCGACGTGACGGTGGCGCTGCGTGAAGGCCTGCCCTGCGCGGTGTACCTGGGTGATGACCTGGTGATCAGCGGCTACGTGGACGACTATGAGACCGACGACACCGCCACCAGCAGCAGCGTGCGACTCTCGGGGCGCGACAAGACGGGCGACCTGGTGGACTGCTCGGCGATCCACAAGACCGGGCAGTGGCGCAATGTGCGCCTGGAGCAAATCGTGCAGGACATCTGCGCGCCCTTCAAGATTGACGTGGCCCTGCAAACGGGCCTGGCCACAGGTGATGTGTTCAAGCGCTTCGCGCTGGAAGAGGGCGAGAAGGCCTTTGACGCGATTGACCGGGCTTGCCGGCTGCGGGCGGTGCTGGCCACCAGCACGCCGCAAGGGCACTTGCTGTTGACCGTTGCCAGCACCACGAACAGTGGCGTGGCACTGGTGGAAGGCGTGAACATGCTCAAATTCAATAGCAAACACTCTTGGCGCGAGCGGCACAGCCTGATCACCCTCAAGGGCCAGGTGCCGGGGGATGACAACGAGAGCGGCGCACAAGCGGCGCACCTCAAGGCGCAAGCGCTGGACGCCGAGATCAACCGCTACCGTCCGCTCGTGGTGGTGGCCGAGCATGGCACCAGCAGCAAAAGCCTGGCCGAGCGCGCCGCCTGGGAGGTGCAGGTGCGCATGGGTCGGGGTAAACGTGGAGGCTGCACGGTGGTGGGCTGGCGCACCGGCAAAGATGGCCAGGAAGGACCGCTGTGGCAGCCCAACACCCTGGTGCAAGTGACCAGCCCACGCATGCAGGTTGACCTGCCCCTGCTGGTAGTGGGCTGCAGTTACCAGCTCACCGAACAGGGCCAGGTGACTGACCTCACCTTTGCCCGGCCCGAAGCCTTTGCCCTGGTGGCTGGCATTGGCGCGAGCCGCCTGAACGCCAAACTGAACGATAAAACGCAGAGCGAAAAGAAACAAAAGGGCGACGGCTTTGTGCCCAGCTGGGCGGTGACACCACCCAACCCGCGCGACACGCGAGGTGCGAAATGAGTGCGCGCCGGGCCGCCCCAAGCAAGCTCGCGCCCCCTTGGGGGGCAGCGCAGCACACGAAGTGGCAAGCCTGGGGGCTCTATGTCTGAAAGGCTTATGGCCCGCGTGCGCGGCATGGTGAGCCGCGCCGTGGTCGCCATCGTCAACGACGCCTTCAGGCTGCAAGGCGTGCAGGTCACCCTGCAAGCCGACCAGGTGGCCGACGATGTGGAGCACTTCCAGCACTATGGTTTCACCAGCGTGCCACTCGCCGGGGCCGAGGGCATTGCCCTGGCGGTGGGTGGCAACACCGGCCACACCGTGGTGATCAATATTGACGACCGGCGCTATCGTTTGCGGAGCTTGGCGGCCGGTGAGGTGGCGCTGTATGACGACCTGGGGCACAGCGTGGTGCTCACACGCGCGGGCATTGTGGTGAACGGCGGCGGGCACTTGGTGCGGTTGACAGGCCTGTCGAAGCTGCGCGTGGAAGCGCCAATTGAATCGACCGGTTTGATCACGCCGTTGGTGCCTTGATTAAGCTGCTTTACAAGCCATAAACGCCGCATTTAAAGACACTGCCACAAACCCTGAATTTTATGGATTTGGCCCTCACCTTCAACCCCGCGCTTCAGGCTTTTGATCTGAGCCTGGCCGGTGCCGACTTCAAGACCGATACCACGCTGGCCAGCGCCGTGCTGGTAAGCCTGCTGAGCGACCACCAGGCGCAAGCCTATGAGGTGGCCAGCGGCCAAGACCCACGCGGCTGGTGGGCCGATGCCTTTGCGACCGTGCCCCACCAAACCGGCAGCCGCCTGTGGCTGATGGAACGCGAAAAGCAGCTCGCCAGCACGGTGCAGCGCTGCAAACAATACTGCGAAGAGGCCCTGGCCTGGATGCTGGCCGATGGCCTGGCCACACGCGTGGTGGCCACGGTGTTTGTGCCGCGCACGGGCTGGCTGGTGGCGCTGATTGCGCTGCAGCTCAATGGCGCAAGCCGCCAGTACCGTTTTGAATTTGACCAGGCCGCCCAGGTGTGGGCGCTGGCGGGCGAAGCGTTTTGAAAGTCTGACACGATGCCGATTGAACGCCCCACCCTGCCCGAGCTGATTGACCAGGGCGCAGCCGAGTTTGAAAGCCGCCTGCCGGGTGTGCTGGCGCGTGTGCGAAACAGTGTGGTAGGGGTGATCAACCGGGTGCTGGCCGGGGCCTTGAGCGCCCTGTACAAATATGCCGAGGCGCTGAGCGAGCAGTGGTGGCCCGACCGGGCTGCGCCTGAGTTTTTGCCCGAGCACGGCGCGCGCTGGGGTGTGCCCCAGCTGCCAGCGGCCGCAGCCACGGGCACGGTGCAGTTCAGCGGCACCAATGGCACCGTGGTGCCCTTGGGCACGGTGGTGCAGCGCACGGACGGCGCGCAATATGCCACGACAGCTGCTGCCGTGATTGGCGGCGGCGTGGCGGTGGCAACGGCGCAAGCGGTGGTGCTGGGCCAGGCGGGCAATGCCGACATCGGCACTGCGCTGGCGCTGACCACGCCCATCGCCGGCGTGAACACCGCAGCCACGGCGCTGACGGCGCTGGCGGGCGGCGCAGATGTGGAGGGTATTGAGGCCTGGCGCGCGCGCATCTTGGCGCGCATCCGCAAGCCGCCACAAGGTGGCAGTGAAGACGACTACCTGGCCTGGGCCTATGGCGTGCCGGGTGTGACACGGGCCTGGGTGTACCCCAACGAGCTGGGCGCGGGCACGGTGACCGTGCGCTTTGTGCGGGATGACGACGTGAGTATCATCCCCGACGCCGGCGAAGTGGCGGCCGTGCAGGCCGCGATAGACGCGGTGCGCCCGGTGACCGCTACAGTGACGGTGGTGGCGCCGGTGGCCACGCCGCAGAATTTCACCATCCAGCTGCTGCCCGACACCGGCACCAACCGTGCCGCCGTGCAGGCCGAGCTGGCCGAGCTGTACCGCCGCGCCGCTGCGCCGGGCGGTACCATGCTGATCAGCCAGCAGCGCGAAGCCATATCGATTGCCGCCGGTGAGGTGGACCATGTGATGACAGTGCCCGCGGCCAACCAGGCGCACGCCGCCGGGCTGCTGCCGACGCTGGGAGTGATCACATGGCTTTAAACGTGCCCAACAGCTTGGCCGCCTGGACGGGCGCGCTGCAAAGCCTGCTGCCGCCCGGCCGTGCGTTCACGCGCGAGCCGGGCAGTGTGCTGGCCAAGCTGCTGGAGGCCTGCGCCGCCATGTTCAAGGGCCGCCAGGACACGCTGGACGCGCTGGCGGTGGAAGCTGACCCGCGCCTGGCGCTGACGATGCTGCCTGAGTGGGAGAGCCTGCTGGGCCTGCCGGACGCCTGCTACACGCCGCTGAAACAGTTGCTGGTGCCGGGTGTGTATGACCTGGCTGAGGTCGACTTGCTGAGTTTTACACGGGCGGGTGAGGCGGGTTACTTCAACGAGCAAGGTGTGTGGACCACGGCCCCGGCCGGTGCGCCGCGTTTTGACCATGATTTGAGCCAGGTGGTGGGTGAACCGGAGTCGACCAACCTGGCGCTTTACTCGGGGGATTTTGCCGACGCGGTATGGGTGATCAGCTCGGCGGCGAAGGCGTCTAACACCGACGTGGGCCTGGACGGCCTGCTGAGCGCCGACACGCTGAGCGTTTTGCCGAACAGTTCAGGCGGTGTGTTTCAGTATTTCGACGTGACACCGGGGCGGACGATGACCTGGTCGATCCATGCCAAGCGCAGCGCGGCCACTTCGGTGGCCTACCGGATTTACGACCAGACCAATCTGGCCAATATTGCGATTGGCAGTTATTACAACGAGATCAACGCCGAAAGCTTGACCCGATTGTTCTGGAGTTTTGTAGTGCCACCCGGCTGCACAACACTGCGGGCGTACGCCGTGGCTGACACAGCGAACGGCCAGGCGCATGGCGCGGTGGTGGATGGGGCGCAGATGGAGGTGGGCTACCTGACCTCTTACATCAAGACGCTCGGCGCGGCAGTTTACCGGGCGGCGACTTATGTGCTGCGGGGTTTGCTCGTTGAAGCGGCGGCGACGAACAGCCTGGTGCGCAGCAATGATTTTGCCCACGCGTCCTGGGTGGCCTTAACCGCGAAGATCGTGGCGGCCAACGTGGCGCGGGGCCTGGACGGCACGATGTCGGCGTCGACCTTGACGGACAACAGCGCGGTTGCCTACTGCGGAATGAGCCAGACGTATGCCATTGTGGCGAACGATGGTCTGCCGCGCTGCTTTTCAATTCTGCTAGCAAAGACATACGGCGCTACGTCTGCGACGGTTGGCCTGTCGTTGGTTTTGGGTGGTGGGTTTGCTGGGGTGTTTGAAACCTCTCGGATCAACACGGACTCTGGCGCGATTCAAGGCCCGACGACTGGTGTGATCGACCTCGGTAATTTTTGGTTGTTCTTCAGTACGATTAAAGACACGGTGGGCAACGGCAGCACCACATGCACCGTCAATTTTTACCCAGCCCTATCTGCGCACGGCGTGTTGAACCTGGATACTGTGACGGCCACAGGAACGTGCACTATTGGCGAGTCTCAATTTGAAATTGGCTTGGTGCCCAGCACCCGCATCCGCACGCTGGCTGCCGCCGTAACCCGCGCCGCCGACGTGGCCTACATCAACGTCGAGCGCGGCCTCGTGCAGCGCCGCGCTGATGCCTTCCAGCGGCTCACCGAGCAGGGTGGCCAGAGCCGTCAGTACTTCATTGACCTGGCGGCCACCTTGGGTGAGCCGGGCTGCACGATCACCGAGTTTCGGCCGATGAACTGCAATGACGATTGCAACGACGCGTTGATCAGCGCGGCAGACAAATTCAGCTGGCGCGTGAACATTCCGCACAGCAACGCCGGCGCGCGGCCGATGAACTGCAACGACGACTGCAATGACGCGCTGGACCTGGGCGGCGAGTTGGCCATCGCCTGCCCGATCCGCGACCGCGCGCCGGCGCATACCAACGTTTTTTTTGCTTACGCCACCTGAGGATATGTATGGACAGAATCAACACCGCCACCAAGGCTGTCGATCTTTATGGGGCTGGTAAACACGGCTTCAAAAACTCAAACGCGACGCTCGGCACACCAGCCACTGATCTCAACGCGGAATGGGCAAACGGGGTCACAGAAGAGCACCTCAATCTTATTGAAGGCGTGGGCCTTGTGCCTGCGCTGGCAACGCTGACACAGGTGCGTCAAGCCGTCAAACGACTGGCGGGCGCCAATGTTCGAACGATCACCGTCGTAGGTCCTACCGCGCTGACGGCTGATGACGCGGGCTTGATCGTGCTGGACGCCACGGCGAACGCCGTAACCATCACCCTGCCTGCGGCCAACCTGGTGGTCGGGGTGCCGCTGCAGTTTCAGTTTGTGCGGATCGACACCTCGGCCAACGCGGTCACCATCAACCGCGCCGGGGCTGACACCTTTGTCGGCGGGGCGACCAGTTTTGTGCTGGTGGGCCAGGGCGATACCCGGACCGTGCGCAGCGATGCCACCAGCAAGTGGGCCACGCTGGCCTTGAGCGCTTTGGGTTATGCGCAGACCTGGCAGAACGTGATCGGCAGCCGTGCGGTGGGCACCAACTACACCAATACCACCGGCAGGCCAATCGAGGTTCTGGTGATGGCGAACACTACCGCTGCTGCGGGCGCAGTGCTGACTACGGTGGTGGGCGGGGTAACGCTGGGCGCTTTTGCGGGCCTGTATTCGGCCTCTGGCGGGGCTAGCGCGATCGCGCAATTTGTGGTGCCGTCAGGCGCGGTGTATTCGGTGGCCATGAGCGGCGGCGGATCCCCGGCGCTGGCATCTTGGGTGGAACTTCGTTAAAGGGATTTATGAAGCACTATAAAAAACCGGATGGATCGGTGTGGGCCTTTGAGGTAGATGGCTCGCAAGACGATCTGATTGAGAGCGACATGACGGCTGTGGCCGATGGTGAGCTTGACGCGCTGCGCCGACCTGAGCTGCCGCGCGCCGAGTTGCTTGCGCAGACCTTGGCCGCTGCCCGCCAGGCGCGCGCGCCGATCATGGGTGTGCTGGACGGCATGCAGGCTTCTGCCTTGACGCTGGGCAACACGGCCCAAGCCCAGGTCATCGAAGCCGCGAAACAGGGCTTGCGCGATTTGACCAAAATTGACCTTGCCGGTGCGGCCACGCAACAGCAAATTGCAGCCGCCATCTATGGCCGGTACCAGACCATTGCAGCGGCGCTGCCGCCTGCCTTGCGTGTGGCGTTTGCGCAGGTGGCCGAGTGAACGCCTATATACTGCTGGGCTTGTTGTTGAGCGCGGGCGCACTCGCCGCCGTGGTGGCGCTGTGGCAGTTTTGGCTGCTGTATTTGGGCGCGATGGCGATTTACCGGGCGCACCTGCTGGGCCGGATTCCGCACGAGGCTGGTTTCTTTGTGCGGGCCACCGTGGTGGTGGCCTTGTTGGTCGACCTGGTGGCCAACTACACGGCGGCGGTGCTGGTGTTTAGGCAGTGGCCACAGAACCGCTGGGAGCTCGTGACGCACCGCTTGGTGCGCTACATCAACCTGGTGGAGCCGCTGAACGATATGGACCGCCTGCGCAAGCACCGCGCGCTGATTGTGTGCCGGCGCTTCCTGGACCCGTTTGACCCCAACCCGGACGGCCACTGCACAGTAAGCCAGGGTCAATTTTTTGACCTTGAAAGTTTGAAAAAGTAAAAACAGGGCGAGGGCCTTCGGTGAACCAACACCTTGAGCCCCCACCTCCGCCGTGAGCACGCACGGCATTGACCGAAGACCCTGCCACCTGTACAGGCCGGGGCATTATCGGAGATGCCATGCAAGAGATTCGATGCGGCCAATGCCAGCGCAAGCTGGCTGAAGGCGAGTATGTGAAACTGAACATCAAGTGCCCGCGTTGCGGGGCCTTGAACGTGTTGAGGGCCAGCGCTGCTGATCGCAGCGGCGCAGAGCCCCTTACCAGCGCGCCCAGAGCGTCATTTGAAAGTGGAAATGACACAGCTCAAAAGCCCGTTGGCATGGCTCGGCGGCAAGAGCCGCCTGGCCGACCAGATCATTGAGCGGATTCCCGCTCACCTGTGTTACTGCGAGGTGTTCGCAGGCGCAGCCTGGGTGCTCTTTAAAAAGCCGGAAAGCAAGGTTGAAATCATCAACGACATCAACCGCGAGCTGGTCACCCTGTACCGCTGTGTAAAGCACCACCTGCCCGCGCTGGTGGAGCAGTTCAGGTGGATGCTGGTGGCGCGCGATGAGTTTGACCGCATGCTGAAAACACCCGCCGAGACGCTGACCGACATTCAGCGATCGGCGCGCTTTTTCTACTTAATGAAGACCAACTTTGGAGCCAAATTGACAGGCCAAACTTTTGGCGTGGCCAGCACCGGCGCGCCACGTTTGAACCTGCTGCGCATTGAAGAAGATTTGAGCGCCGCCCACCTGCGCCTGGCGCGTGTGGCCATCGAGAACCGGCCCTACGCCGAGGTGCTGCAACGCTTCGACAAACCTGGCACTTTCTTCTACATCGACCCACCCTATTGGGACTGCGAAGACGTGTATGGCAAAGGCATCTTCAGCCGGGCCGATTTCGGCGCGCTGGCGGGCATTTTGGACAAGGTAAAAGGTAAGTTTCTTCTCAGCCTGAACGACACCCCAGGCGTGCGCGAGGTGTTCGCCAATTTCCGGTTTGAGAAGGTCAAAACGACCTACAGCATCGCCGCCAAAACGGTGAAGCCGGTGGGGGAGGTTTTGATCCGGAATTTCAAATAATTCAAGAAGGTGGGTGTGGCAGCCCGCCAATATAAGCGGTGGCTGAAATAGCCCCGCGCGTGAGCCCCGGCCCGGATATGTTCCGGGCCGGTTTTTAATGCCAGACTGTGGTGGTCTGGCATGTTCGATGGGACTTGCTGGCGCGGCCAAACAGAGCGGTACTGCGGGTGTCCATATTGACATTCAACAGAGCCACACGATGACCACTGAAACCACCACCAAGCCCACCGCCGCGCAGGCCGCTTACATGGCCCGCCAGGGCAAAATTGAGCAACTGATCAGCGACCTGCGGGGGCAGCTTAAAAGCCACGCAGCGCGGGCCGCTGAACAGCCCAATCACTACGGTTTTGTCGGTGACCTGGGGCGGGTTGAGGAGCTGCTCGAGGAGGTGGTCGACGGGCTGCGCGGTCGGAGGTGATTGGGCATCAAATCAGTGGCTCGAATTGTTCGAGTATGCGGCTGTTTTAATTGCATTAAAAGCGCTATAAAAACAGCGCCAGAGCCCCGGCATGGTCTGTTTTTAGTAAGCTGTGGATAACTTTTACCCTTCCACTCGTTATCCTTGCTCCAATATCGTGGTTCGCTTGCTCCAATATCGTGGCGCTTTACATTTTTGCAGGAATTCTGCTCAAAACGTAAAAACGCCCCAGAACTGGTCAAAGTGCTGGGGCGTTAAGACTTGGTGGCCTGGGGCGGAATCGAACCACCGACACAAGGATTTTCAATCCTCTGCTCTACCGACTGAGCTACCGGGCCAAAATCCGCATTCAAATTCACCTGATCGGGTGTTGCACCTTCTGGCCGTGCCTGAAGCACTGTCTGCGTCGGTGCGCCTACGCTCAGGCGGATTTGAATGCGGATTTCCTGCGGGAATTATAGCAGGGCGAAACGTGTGATTTCGCGGCTGTACCCTCTGAAAACCGCTTACGCGGCGCTGCGTTTGCCGCGTGTGAGATCAACGCCGAGCTGCTTTAACTTGCGGTACAAGTGGGTGCGTTCGAGGCCCGTTTTTTCGGCAACGCGGGTCATGGAGCCATTTTCTTTGGCGAGATGGTATTCAAAGTAGGCCTTCTCGAACTCGTCACGCGCCTCGCGCAGTGGTTTGTCGAGCATGAAACTTTGCCAGGACTGCAGGCCTCCTTCAGCGACAGGCGCCGCAACCGGGCCCACTGCGGCAACTGCTTCGACGCCATGGACTACCTGCTGCATCATCACCGGTGCAGGCGCTTTGCGGGCGGTGCCGCGGGCCAGGCCTTGCTCCACGGCTTTGAGCAGCTTTTGCATGGTGATGGGTTTTTCGAGAAATGCGAGTGCGCCTATTTTGGTGGCTTCGACCGCTGTATCGATGGTGGCGTGGCCGCTCATCATGATGACGGGCATGGTGAGTACACCGGCTGACGACCATTCCTTCAGCAATGTCACACCGTCGGTGTCGGGCATCCAGATGTCCAGCAGCACGAGGTCAGGGCGTTCCTTCAGGCGCGCGGCGCGGGCCTGCGCGGCGTTTTCGGCCAGTTCGACACTGTGGCCTTCGTCATTGAGAATCTCCCACAACAGGTCACGAATACCCAGTTCGTCATCCACTACCAGTATGTTTGCCATGATTTACGCGAGTCCCTTGGGAAATATGCCGTGGCGCGCGTCAGAGCGGCGCGTCGGTGGCTGTTGCGAATGATAACGACACTTGGGCCCCTTGCACCTTGCCGTCGGCCATGCGGTTGGCGATATCGATGCGGGCACCGTGTTCGTCGGCAATTTTCTTCACCACGGCCAGCCCAAGCCCCGTGCCTTTGGCCTTGGTGGTGACGTAGGGTTCAAACGCGCGGGCCAGGATGTTGTCCGGGAAACCATGTCCGAAATCGATGACCGTCAGTCGCACCCGGTTGGACGCCTTGTTCCAATGCGTTTTAAGCGTCACCGCCTCAACGCTGCCGGCAGTTTGGGTAGCGTCTTGCGCGTTTTGCAGCAGGTTGTGGATAACCTGGCGCAATTGATGGCTGTCTCCCCGTATGGCCGGACAGGCGGGGTCTAAATCAAGTTGCACAAGCACACGCGCGTTTTCCGGGGCATACAGGTTCATCAACTCGTGGATAAGCTGGTTTAAATCAACTGGTTTGAGGTCGGCCGAAGGCAGACGGGCGTAGTCGCGAAATTCGTTGACGAGCCGCTTCATGGCATCAACCTGATCGACGATGGTTTTGACCGATTTCGTCAAAATGGCCTGTTCCGGCACTTGCAATTTGCCGTCAAGTTTCATGGCCAGGCGTTCTGCCGAGAGCTGAATGGGCGTCAGCGGGTTTTTGATTTCGTGGGCCAAGCGGCGAGCCACTTCGCCCCAAGCCTGGGAACGTTGGGAGGACACGATTTCAGATATGTCATCAAACACCAGTAGCCGCGCCGCACCGGGGAGTTCAGCACCTCGGGCGACCAGCGTGGTGGCATTTTGTGCAGCGTGGCCAACCATGCCAGCCTCGGGCTTTCCCAATTCGAAAGACTGCTGCCAGTGGTCCAGCCCATGGGCGTTGCGATCCCCCAGAAAATGCCGGAACTGTGTTTGCACATTGCTGGCAAACTCTTCCAGTCCAGCCACCTCGGACAGTGGACGGCCCTCAAATGCTGCGAGTGGCACACGCAGGATACGCGTAGCACCGGGGTTGGACGACACAATCACGCCGGATGAGTCCAGCACGATCACGCCAGAGGTCAAGTTGTCCAGAATGGTTTGCAAATTGGCGCGCGCTGCACTCACCTGGGCCATGCTGCTTTCGACCGCACCGCGCGCGTCAAACAACTGCTGGGTCATGTCGGCAAAAGATCGCGTGAGGCCACCGAGTTCATCGCGCCCGCTTAAGGCGGCTTTGGGCGTGAGGTCACCCGCCGCCACCTGCCGTACACCGTCCGCCAGCAGCAGCAAGGGGCGTGCGATCAGGTTGCCGATCAGCACGGCCAGCAGCACGGCACCAAACACGGCCAGAAAAAGGCTCAAGGTCAAGGTGCCAATGTACATGCGCTTGAGGCCGTCGCGTGCCAGTGCGCGTTCCTGATATTCGCGATTGGCCTCGGTTACCGCCAGGGCGTTGACGACCAAGCTGGATGGCAGCGCCTGGGTGACCTGCAAAAAGCGCGATTCATCCTGAATTGCAAAGCGGGCGCTGTTGACCGGCACCAGGGCTTTGATGCGGGCGTTGCCCACGGTCGCGCCTGTCGCCTCTTCGAGGCCTTCCACCCAGGTAATCGATTTTTGGCTGCGCGCATTGCGAAACTGCAGTGGCGTGGGTTTCTCGGGGTTTAGCTGAAACCGCGATTGACCTGCACCGCCGATTAATTGGCCGCCTGCGCCCCACAACACGATATCAGTGGCCGCCAGTTGCTCACGGACGCGTTCAAGTGGCAACGCGGCGGTGGCATCGGGTGTATCGGCCAACTGGCTGGCCACTGATCGGGTTTTGGCAGCCAGGTCGTTGGCCAGGGTTTCCAGCGTGACCCGGCCCAGGTTCAGGCCAGCATCCAATGCGCCTTCGACTTTGACGTCAAACCAGCTTTCAATGGAGCGCGAAACAAATTGGTAGGACACCACGTAGATCAGCAAACCCGGCGCAAAACCAGCCAGCGCAAACACGGCCGCCAACCGCACCAGCAAGCGGCTACCAAAACGGCCTTGGTGCAACCGAATGGCCAGCCGAAGGGCAATCCAGACGATGGCGCCGAGCAACAAGGCCGCGACCACCACGTTGAGCGTGAACAACATCTGGTAGTTGCGCTCATAAAGTTCGCGGTTGTTGGTGGCTTGCGTCAATAGAAACAGCAACACCAGGCCAATAGCGACCATGGCCGAAACGCCTACCCCCAAAGTCCAGCGAAATGCGCGTGAGCTTCGCCCCGCAAACCCCGCTGGTGCGACCTCAGCAGGTGGTGGGGCAGCGGGCAATCCGGGTGTCACCTGGCAACCTGCTGCGTGAGCGCCTGTGTACTCGTGGCGAAGATGTTCCAGTCCGCCTGGCCCAACACACCGATCTGGAAGGGGCGGGGCAATTGCGAGAGATCCAGCCGGAACCTGAATTCCACGCTGTGCCTTGGCTCGGCTTCAAGCTCCCCTGGCTCCGCTATTTTCCAATTTGAAATCCGTTTGATCGCGCCCAGCGCATCGGCCAAGGACTCAAAACTCTGGTTCAGCGCCAGCCCCAGGCTGCTTGCAGTGATAGTGCCGGAGGCAACGTTGATTCGCCAGCGGCGCGTCAAAGGCTGAAAGGCCAGCCGAATGTGGCGTTCTGCCGACAGCACTTTTTTGTCGTACCAGTACCACCGGGCACGGTAGACATCAGCTTCGGCCACAAAAAACATGGGCACACCTTTGTGCAGAGCGTCTTCGACGGCCGATGGCAAATCGAACTTGAGCGTGGCGGATAAAACAACGCCATCCGGCTTGCGCTCGACGAGTAACTGATTGACTTCCGCATTGGCGGTTTCACCGGCAGCTTGGGCCTGCAGCGGCAAAATGGCCAGCAAACAGACACACGCCAACCACGCGGCGCATTCAAGCCACGCGTTTTTCAAGCAGCGCGAGAAAAAACCCGTCATGGTCATCTGCTGAATTGTCCGGGACGCCTTCCTCGTTTACCCCGAATTGAGGTAATAAATGACCGGGCGAGTCCATCAAGACGGCCTCTGTGTTGTGCGCAAGAAACGTTTGTATCTGGTCGATACCTTCCGACTTGAATACGGAACAGGTGCAATACAACAAGCGCCCACCCGGTTTGAGCAAAGGCCACAGGGCTTTCAAAAGACCAGCTTGGATGGTAGCCAGTTGGGCGATGTCCGTTTCCCGGCGCAGCCAGCGCACATCGGGATGGCGGCGCACAATGCCCGACGCCGTACAGGGCGCATCCAGCAGAATGGCGTCAAACTGTTGTCCGTCCCACCAGGTGCTGGGTGAAGACGCGTCGCCAACGCGCAGGTCGGCGTTCAAACCCAGGCGCGTCAAGGTTTGCTGTATTTTTTCGACCCGCGAGGCATCGATATCAATGGAGGTGACATTGGTACAGCCCATTTCCAACAAATGAGCGGTCTTGCCACCCGGCGCCGCACATGCGTCAAGCACCCTGAGGCTTGTGATGGAAGTGAGCCCATTCAGCAACAAAGGTGCTGCCAGTTGTGCCGCGGCATCCTGAACTGAAACTTTCCCCTCGGCAAAACCAGGTACCGATGCCACGGAACTGGCAAAAGACAGCGTGATGCCGTGGCGACCGCTGGCACGCGCGTCAATGCCCGAGTGATTCAAACCAGTGAGGTAGTCGGTCCGCGACTCTTTGCGTTCGTTGACTCGCAAAGTCATGGGTGCCTGGCGATTGTTGGATTCCAACACCTGTTGCCAGTTATCCGGGTAATCCGTTCTCAAGCGCTTGATCCACCATTGTGGATGGTTCCATTGTGCGGTGTCTGATCTGTCGGTCGCTAAAACCAAGGCCTCATGTTCGCGCAGGAACCGGCGCAGGCAGGCGTTGATGAAGTTGGCTTGCGCCTTCATTGCGGGCTGCCGCTTTGCAGCTTCTACCGTCTGGTTGACCAAAGTATGGCTATCAAACATAGCCTGCGAATCCTGCCACGCCAGCGCCAATGCACAACATAGCAGTGCGTCGGCTGCGGCAGGTGGCACGCGGGATGCGAGCAAGCTGCGCAAGGCTTCGGCACGACCGAGGTTGCGCAACACCTGAAATAGCAAAGCTTGAACGCCAGAGCGCAACAACGGATCGACTGACTCCAGCAATCGAGTGGCGGACTTGCCTTCGCGCACAGACTGCAATAGCCGCGCGACCACCTGTAGCTTTTGCCACAAGGGTGGATCGGGGCGTTTGGCCAAAGAGTCGATCATTTGCAAATCGTCAAAAAGATCACGGGCGTCACTCATTCCATGATCTGCCGATTAAAAAGAAAACGCCTCAACCCCGCATGCGGGATTGAGGCGTCATCGTATCAACGGGCAAACGTGCGGGTTATTGCGTTGCGGCGTCAGTTGAAGCTGCTTCAGCGCCTTCTGCCACACCTGCGAGCTCGGCTGCCTCAGCGTCAGCGATGGCACGACGCTCTGCGTCGTCCATCGTTTCACGGACACGGCGGGCATCGTGGTAAGCCTGTCCCGTACCCGCCGGGATCAAACGGCCCACAATGACGTTTTCTTTCAAGCCACGCAATTCATCGCGTTTGCCCATGATGGCGGCCTCTGTCAACACACGCGTGGTTTCCTGGAAGGACGCGGCGCTAATGAAGCTGTCAGTGGACAGCGATGCTTTGGTGATGCCCAGCAACAAGTTGGTGAAGGTGGCGGGCACTTTGCCTTCGCCGCGCAACGCGTCGTTGGTGTTGAGCATCTCAGAGCGCTCGACCTGCTCGCCGGATATATAACTGGAATCACCTGTGCTGTCGACCACCACGCGGCGCAACATCTGGCGAACAATCACTTCAATGTGTTTGTCGTTAATCTTCACGCCTTGCAAACGGTAAACGTCCTGCACTTCATCGACGATGTAACGGGCCAGCTCCTCGGAGCCCAGGAGGCGAAGGATGTCTTGCGGATCGGCCGGGCCGTCCACCACACTCTCACCCTTGTTGACGACTTGACCTTCGTGCACCAGGATGTTTTTCTCCTTAGGCACAAGCTCTTCCCAGACCGAACCTTCGGGATCGGTAATCTGCAGGCGGACTTTTCCTTTGGTTTCCTTGCCGAAAGAAACGGTACCCGTCATCTCGGCCAGCACGCCTTTGTCTTTCGGCGACCGGGCTTCAAACAACTCGGCAACACGTGGCAAACCACCGGTGATGTCGCGGGTTTTTTGACCCTCCACCGGGATACGAGCCAACACTTCGCCGGGGCCGACGTCCTGGCCGTCACGCACCTGAACCAAAGCGCCAATGGGGAAACCGATGGTCACCGAGTGGTCGGTACCTGGAATCTTCACCTCATGGCCGGTCGCATCAATCAATTTGACTTGCGGGCGTACCACTTTGGCAGAGCCACGGCGCTTCGGATCGATCACCACCAGCGTTGAGAGGCCTGTCACGTCGTCCACTTGACGCGCTACGGTCAAACCTTCCTCCACGTTTTCGAAGTGCGCCTTGCCGGCAAACTCGGTAATGATGGGGCGAGTCAACGGATCCCAGTTGGCAAGCACGGTACCTGCTTTAATGCTTTGGTCAGCCTTGACGGTCAACACCGCGCCATACGGAACCTTGTGGCGCTCACGCTCGCGGCCATGTTCGTCATGAATGACGATTTCGCCTGAACGGGCAATCACCACCAGCTCCTTCTTGCTATTGGTCACGTAACGCATGGTCGCGTTAAACCCAATGTTGCCGTTGGATTTCGCTTCCACGCTGGAGGCCACTGCCGCACGTGAGGCGGCACCACCGATATGGAAGGTGCGCATGGTCAGCTGAGTGCCGGGCTCGCCGATCGACTGGGCCGCAATCACGCCGACCGCCTCGCCGCCGTTGACCAAACCACCGCGACCTAGGTCACGCCCATAACACTTGGCGCAAATGCCAAAACGGGTCTCACAGGTCAACGCGGTGCGTACTTTGACCTCATCCACACCTTGAACTTCAAGCTCGTCGATAACGTCTTCGTCCAGCATTTCGCCTGCTTTGACCAACACAGCACGGCTCTCCGGATGCAACACATCTTCAGCGGCCGTACGACCCAAGACACGATCCCGCAAGGATTCGATCACTTCACCGCCTTCGACGATGGCGCGCATCAGATAGCCATTGTGGGTGCCGCAGTCCTGCTCAGTCACGACCAGATCTTGGGTGACGTCCACCAAGCGACGCGTCAGGTAACCGGAGTTCGCCGTTTTCAGCGCCGTGTCTGCCAATCCTTTGCGCGCGCCGTGTGTGGAGATGAAGTACTCCAGCACGTTCAGACCTTCGCGGAAGTTGGCAGTGATAGGTGTCTCAATAATGGAGCCGTCAGGCTTGGCCATCAAACCGCGCATACCGGCAACCTGGCGGATTTGAGCGGCAGAACCGCGCGCACCCGAGTCAGCCATCATGTAGATGGAGTTGAAAGACTCCTGTTGCACTTGTTTACCGTGGCGATCCGTGACCATTTCCTTGGACAAACCCGCCATCATGACCTTGGACACTTCATCGCCGGACTTACCCCAAATGTCTACGACTTTGTTGTAACGCTCACCTGCCGTTACCAAACCTGAAACGTATTGTTGCTCGATCTCTTTCACTTCTTTTTGAGCACGCAACACAATTTCTTGCTTCTGTTCAGGCACGAGCATGTCGTCGATACAGATGGAGATACCTGCTTTGGTCGCCAAACGGAAACCAGCCTGCAAAAGCTTGTCGGCAAACACCACGGTTTCCTTCAGACCACACTTGCGGAAAGAGACGTTGATGAGCTTTGAGATTTCCTTCTTCTTCAGCGCCTTGTTCAGATTGGAGAAAGGCAGGCCTTTGGGCAGAATTTCAGACAGAAGCGCACGCCCGGCGGTGGTTTCCCACAGCTTGGTTGATGCTTCGAATTCGCCCGTTTCCTTGTTTTTGGTGTACTCGGTCAATCGAACATTGATACGCGAATTCAGGCCGACTTCGTTGGCGTCAAATGCGCGGCGAACTTCACCGGTGTCTGAGAAGATCAGTCCTTCGCCCTTGCCATTGATACGCTCACGGGTTGTGTAATACAGACCCAAGACCACGTCTTGCGAAGGGACGATGGAAGGTTCGCCATTCGACGGGAACAAAACGTTATTAGAGGCCAACATCAACGTGCGGCACTCCATCTGAGCTTCGA
This sequence comes from Rhodoferax sp., assembly GCA_031418395.1. Lineage (GTDB taxonomy): Bacteria > Pseudomonadota > Gammaproteobacteria > Burkholderiales > Burkholderiaceae_C > JANYCG01. The sequence goes on from JANOXL010000432.1 coordinate 22,614, forward strand.
CCGACAAAGGCACGTGAACAGCCATCTGGTCACCGTCAAAGTCAGCGTTAAACGCGGCACAGACCAGTGGGTGCAATTGGATGGCTTTGCCTTCGATCAAAATCGGCTCAAACGCTTGGATGCCCAAGCGGTGCAGCGTTGGTGCCCGGTTCAGCATGACCGGGTGCTCTTTGATGACCTCCTCAAGGATGTCCCACACCACTGGCGTGCCTGATTCGACTTCTTTCTTCGCGGCCTTGATAGTCGTGGCAATGCCCATCGCCTCCAGACGCGAGAAGATGAAAGGTTTGAACAACTCCAAGGCCATCAATTTCGGCAAACCGCACTGATGCAGTTTGAGCGTTGGGCCCACCACGATGACCGAACGGCCAGAGTAGTCCACCCGTTTGCCCAGCAAGTTCTGGCGGAAACGGCCACTCTTGCCTTTGATCATGTCGGCCAAGGACTTCAGAGCGCGTTTGTTGGCGCCGGTCATCGCTTTTCCACGGCGCCCGTTGTCCAGCAGTGAGTCCACGGCCTCTTGCAACATCCGCTTTTCATGGCGCGCAATGATCTCGGGCGCCTTCAATTCCAGTAGACGACGCAGACGGCTGTTGCGGTTGATGACGCGCCGATACAGGTCATTCAATTCGGAGGTGGCGAAACGGCCACCATCCAGCGGCACCAGCGGACGCAAATCCGGTGGCAACACGGGCAACACTTCCAGCACCATCCAGTCAGGCTTGATACCGGATTTTTTGAAGGCTTCAAGCACTTTAAGACGCTTGGCATTTTTCTTGATCTTCAGCTCGGAACCCGTCAGATCGTTGCGCAGCTTTTCGATCGAGCCATCGATGTCGATGCTTTGCAGCAACTCTTTGATACCTTCAGCCCCCATCTTGGCCTGAAATTCGTCGCCGTATTCTTTGAACTTGGCGTCGAAATCATCTTCCGTCATGATGCTGTATTTCTTCAGCGGCGTCATGCCAGGGTCGGTCACTACGTAAGCTTCAAAGTACAACACACGTTCGATGTCACGCAGCGTCATGTCCAGAACCAGGCCCAGACGGCTTGGCAGCGACTTCAGAAACCAGATGTGCGCGCAGGGCGCCGCAAGGTCAATGTGGCCCATTCGGTCACGGCGAACCTTGGTCTGGGTTACTTCAACGCCGCATTTTTCGCAAATGACGCCACGGTGCTTGAGGCGTTTGTATTTGCCGCACAGGCATTCGTAGTCTTTGATGGGGCCAAAAATCTTGGCGCAAAACAGGCCGTCACGTTCCGGCTTGAAAGTACGGTAATTGATGGTCTCAGGTTTTTTCACTTCACCGAATGACCATGATCGGATTTTCTCCGGCGAGGCCATGCCGATTTTGATGGCATCAAAGTGCTCATCGGGAGTGAATTGCTTGAACAGGTCGAGTAATGATTTCATGTATTTGATCCTTGACGTGTCGAACTTAACCGCGCTCGAGTTCCATATCGATACCGAGCGAACGCACTTCCTTCACCAGCACATTGAACGATTCAGGCATGCCGGCCTCAATCGCGTGCTCGCCTTTGACGATGGACTCGTACACTTTGGTTCGACCCTGTACATCGTCTGATTTGACGGTGAGCATTTCCTGCAAGGTGTAGGAAGCACCGTAGGCTTCGAGCGCCCAAACTTCCATCTCGCCAAATCGCTGACCACCAAACTGGGCTTTGCCGCCCAGCGGTTGCTGAGTCACCAGGCTGTAAGGGCCCGTAGAACGCGCGTGCATCTTGTCGTCCACCAAATGGTGCAACTTGAGGACGTGCATATAGCCAATTGTGGTGGGGCGCTCAAAAGGTTCGCCACTTCGGCCATCGAACAGATTGGCTTGGGTGCGAGCGGCAGTCAGGCCTTTGGCTTTGGATACTTCATCCGGGTAGGCCAGCCTGAGCATTCCACGAATCTCTTCTTCCGAAGCGCCGTCAAACACCGGCGTTGCAAAAGTCGCACCTTTCGACAAATTGCCAGCCATCTCAATCACGTCGCCGTCACTGAGTTTTGACAAGTCTTCTTTGCGACCAGAGCCGTTATACAGCGCTTCCAGGAATTTGCGGACTTCTGCAATTTTTGCTTCCGCCTGGAGCATGTCACCGATGCGTTGCCCAATACCTTTGGCAGCCCATCCCAAATGCACTTCCAGCACCTGGCCCACGTTCATTCGAGATGGCACACCCAATGGGTTCAACACGATGTCGCAAGGTGTTCCGTCAGCCATGTAGGGCATGTCTTCTACGGGGACAATCTTCGAGACAACCCCTTTATTGCCGTGACGACCCGCCATCTTGTCGCCAGGCTGCAAACGCCGCTTGACGGCCAAGTAGACCTTGACCATTTTCAATACACCCGCAGGCAACTCGTCACCCTGCGTCAACTTCTTGCGCTTTTCTTCAAACGACAGGTCGAAACTGTGGCGGGTTTGCTCAAGCGAATTCTTGATGCTTTCCAACTGCGAAGCAACCTCGTCGTCGGCTGGGCGTACATCGAACCAATGGAATTTTTCCACGGAAGTGAGGTAAGCCTTGTCGATCTTGCTGCCCTTAGCCAACTTGTTCGGCCCGCCGTTTGCGGTTTTGCCAATCAGTAACTTTTCGATACGCTCGAAGGCGTCGGCTTCGACAATCCGAAGCTGGTCATTCAAGTCCAGGCGGAAACGCTTGAGTTCATCGTCAATAATTTGCTGAGCTCGGCGATCCCGCGTGATGCCTTCGCGGGTAAACACCTGCACGTCGATCACCGTACCTTGCGAGCCCTGATCGACGCGCAACGACGTATCTTTTACGTCGCTGGCCTTTTCGCCAAAAATTGCACGCAAAAGTTTCTCTTCAGGTGTCAGCGTCGTTTCGCCTTTCGGCGTGACCTTACCGACCAGCGTATCGCCAGGTTGGACTTCTGCCCCCACATAAATGATGCCGGATTCGTCAAGTCGATTGAGCTGAACTTCGCTCAAATTGGGAATGTCGCGGGTGATTTCTTCCGCACCCAATCGTGTATCACGCGCCATCACGACCAGCTCTTCGATGTGGATCGACGTATATCGGTCTTCTGCGACGATACGCTCGCTAATCAGAATCGAGTCTTCGAAGTTGTAGCCGTTCCAAGGCATGAAGGCAACCAGCATGTTCTGGCCTAGAGCCAACTCACCCAGGTCGGTCGAAGCGCCGTCCGCAATCACGTCACCTTTGGCGAGTTTGTCGCCCTTTTTGACGATGGGGCGCTGGTGAATATTGGTGTTTTGGTTGGAACGCTGGTACTTGATCAGGTTGTAGATGTCCACACCCACCTCCCCGGCAGCAGCTTCAGCATCATTGACGCGGATCACAACACGGGTAGCGTCTACATAGTCAACTATGCCACCACGGGTGGCTGTCACCACAGTACCGGAATCGACCGCTGAAACGCGCTCGATGCCGGTGCCCACGTAGGCTTTCTCGGGTCGCAATACCGGGACAGCCTGCCGCTGCATGTTGGCCCCCATCAACGCACGGTTGGCATCATCGTGCTCCAGGAAGGGCACCAGTGAAGCCGCGACGGAGACGATCTGCGCGGGCGACACGTCCATGTACTGGACGCGCTCTGCGCTCACCAGAATAGACTCGCCTTTTTCACGGGCCGACACGAGATCGCCGGTCAGCTTGTTTTCTTTGTCCAGCAACGCATTGGCCTGCGCGATGACATACTTACCCTCTTCAATCGCAGACAGGTAGTCAATTTGGTTGCTGACCTTGCTGTCGGCAACTCGCCGATACGGCGTTTCAATAAAACCGTATTCGTTCAAGCGGGCATACAGCGCCAGGGAGTTGATCAGGCCGATGTTCGGGCCTTCTGGCGTTTCAATGGGGCAAACGCGACCGTAGTGGGTTACGTGGACGTCACGTACTTCAAAACCAGCGCGTTCACGGGTCAATCCACCTGGGCCAAGAGCCGATACACGGCGTTTGTGTGTGATCTCGGACAGCGGATTGGTCTGGTCCATAAATTGGCTCAGCTGCGACGCACCGAAGAATTCCTTCAACGCGGCCGAAATCGGCTTGCTGTTGATCAGGTCATGCGGCATGAGCGGCTCTTGCTCTGCTTGCCCCAAACGCTCTTTGACAGCTTTTTCGATACGTGCCAAACCTGTACGATATTGGTTTTCTGCCAGCTCGCCCACACAACGCACACGACGGTTGCCTAAGTGGTCAATGTCATCCACTTCGCCACGCCCATTGCGCAGGTCGACCAGAATTTTCACGACCGACAATATGTCTTCGTTGGTCAATACCATCGGGCCTGTCGATTCGGCGCGTCCCATCTTGGCGTTGAACTTCATGCGGCCAACGCGCGACAAGTCGTAGGTGTCCGGGTTGTAGAACAAGCGCTGGAACAAAGCCTGCACAGCGTCTTCCGTTGGCGGCTCACCAGGACGCATCATGCGGTAGATCGCGACGCGGGCTGCAAACTCATCCGCAGTTTCGTCGCTGCGCAGCGTCTGCGAAATGTAAGCACCTTGGTCAAGCTCGTTGGTATAAATACAAGCCAACTCTTGAACACCTGCCATACGCAGCTTTTTCAGCAACGCTTCTGTCAGTTCCTCGTTGGCTTTTGCGATAATTTCACCGGTGTCGGCATCGACGATATTGCGTGCCACGACGCGACCCACGAGGAAATCTTCCGGCACACTGATGTGTGTCGTGTTGGTCTGCTCTAGTTCGCGGGTATGGCGAACCGTGACTCGTTTGTCCTTGGCGACGACAACCTTGCCAGCCTTGTCGGTGATGTCAAAACGGGCCACCTCACCGCGCAGACGCTCGGCGACGAATTCCATCTGTGCGCCGCTGTCCATCAGGCGGAAGTTGTCGTTGACGAAGAAGTTCGCCAGAATCGACTCGTGGTTCAGGCCGATCGCTTTGAGCAAGATCGTGACCGGCATCTTGCGACGACGGTCAACGCGGAAATACAGGATGTCCTTCGGGTCAAACTCGAAATCCAGCCAAGAGCCGCGGTAGGGAATGATGCGAGCCGAGAACAGCAGCTTGCCGGAGCTATGGGTTTTGCCCTTGTCGTGTTCAAAGAAAACACCAGGTGATCGGTGCAACTGGGACACGATGACGCGCTCCGTGCCATTAATGATGAAAGAGCCTTTGCTGGTCATCAAGGGCACTTCGCCCATGTAGACTTCTTGCTCTTTGACCTCTTTTACCACTTTGTTTTGCGAGGTAGAAGATTCACGGTCATAAATGATCAATTGCACTTTGGCGCGAACCGCCGATGCAAAGGTCAGGCCACGAGTCTGGCACTCGCGCACATCAAAGGCCGGTTTGGCCAAGTTGTACTCAAGGTACTTCATCTCGACGAAACCATTGTGTGAGACGATGGGAAACGCTGCGTCAAAAGCAGCCTGTAGACCTTCTACAGTGCGCTTCTTGGGCGCAACGTCCGCTTGCAAAAACGCGGTATAGGCGTCTTTTTGCATTTGGAGCAAGTAGGGGATTTCTAGGACGCTGTCGCGGTTTCCGAAATTTTTCCGGATGCGTTTACGTTCGGTGTATGTGTAAGCCATGAGTTCTCCGGGCAAAGACTAGGGTTCCAGGGTACTTCTTGGTGATTGGCCACTACCAATCATTGGCGGACAGCTGCACCTTGCGTGCAGCCCGAACCAAGGTATCTTTCAATCAGCCGATCAACAATCTGTCAATCAAAAGACACTGAAAAACAGGCTACGGCCTGCTTTTCAGTGCATTCTGTAGCCCGACATGCCGGACTCCACAGAAGCACTAAAGGCTGGAGACCCTTTCGGGCACTCCAGCCTTCTGGTCAAACCCGTTTATTTGAGTTCGGCCTTGGCACCAGCGTCCACCAGTTTCTTCAGCGCTGCTTCGGCGTCAGCCTTGGCAATGCCTTCTTTCACGGCTTTGGGCGCGCCATCAACCATGTCTTTGGCTTCTTTGAGGCCCAAACCGGTGATTTCGCGAACAGCCTTGATCACCGACACCTTGTTAGCGCCAGCTTCAAGCAGCACCACATTGAATTCGGTCTTTTCTTCAACAGCAGCAGCCGCCGCGCCGCCACCCGCAGCGGGAGCTGACATTGCTGCAGCGCTCACGCCAAATTTCTCTTCGATGGCTTTCACCAGGTCGTTGAGTTCCATGACCGTCATGCTGTCCAGCGCGGTCAAAAATGCGTCTTTATCGAATGCCATTTTGATATCCTTTAGATTTCGTTAAGTTGGTTTTTAAGCAAGGGCTTTTATGCCGCAACTGCTTCGACGGGGGCAGATTCTGCCGCGCCAGCGCCTTTTTTCTCCGCGATGGCGGCCAGCACACGTGCCGTACGCGAAATCGGGGATTGCATCAAGCCCAACAGCTGAGCCAGCAAAACCTCTTTGGTCGGTATGCTTGCCAGTTGCTTTACGCCGTTCACGTCTAAGGCTTTGCCAGCATATGCACCACCGCGAATGACCAATTTGTCATTGGTTTTCGCGAATTCCGCCACTACCTTTGCGGCGGCGACTGCATCTACCGAGAAGCCATAGATCAGCGGGCCGGTCATCAGATCGGACACGACTGAAAATCCGCTGCCAGCGACAGCACGGCGGGCCAAAGTGTTCTTCAACACACTCAAGCTCACACCATTGCTGCGCGCTGTAGAGCGCAATTTAGTCATGTCAGCGACCGAGATACCCCGGTATTCCGCCATCACAAGCGTTTGAGCTTTTGCGGCGAGGCCAGTCACATCACTGATGACCGCTTCTTTCTCACTGCGATTA
>JANOXL010000433.1:0-6296 GCA_031418395.1 Rhodoferax sp.
GCGTTGATGTCGCCTGCAACACCCTGCACCAGGACGTTGTCGTCTTCAGACGCTGTGAAATCGCCACGGCTGGATTTGGATTTGCCGACGATGGCTTCCGTGAAGTAGTCAAACGTGCCGGAGTCTGAGCCTGCGCCGAACAGCTTGATGGGCTGGTCTGGCCAAGCCGGGTTGACTTGGTTCCAGCGCGTCACTTTGCCTTGTGCTGCTGGTTCCCACATCTTTTTGAGCTCAGCAACCGTTGCCTGCTTGAGCCACGCATTTTTAGGGTTGATCACCACGGTAAGGGCATCAAATGCCACGGGCAACTCAAAGTACTCAATACCGGCCTTTTTGCAGTCTGCCATTTCGGAAGCCGAAATGGGACGTGAAGCGTTGGAAATGTCGGTCTCGTTGCGGCAAAACTTTTTGAAGCCACCGCCCGTGCCGGACACGCCAACTGTCACTTTTAGGCCTTTGTTGGCCTTTTGAAACTCTTCGGCTACGGCCTCGGTGACGGGATAAACCGTGCTTGAACCGTCGATCTTGACGACTTGGGACCAGACCATTGCGGGCTGCAAGCCCAACATGGCCAGCGACGAAGCGGCCAAAAGTGATTTGATGGATGCGGTTTTCATGGGATTTCCTTTAATTTCCGGGGCAAAGAGAACAATCTGGCTTGCTGAGCCAGTAACTACAGGGTGGACTTTATAGTCTCAATATGACAATCGTGTGACAAATATCAAACAAGCTTACAAGCCTTCAAAACTGACTTTCCGTTGTGGAACAGTTCGGTGTTCGCGGTATCCATGGACACAAACTTCCAGCCTGAGCCTTCGTAGACGCCCTTGGCAATCTGGTCGAGCTCATACCCGCCTTCGTAGCGGATGCGCACCGAGCTTCCGTCTTGCGTGGCACGGGCCTGGAATTGTTTTCCGCCCTCACAGGCGTAGGAGACGAACTTGTCGGCCACCATACCCGTTGGCAAGGGGCTGGTAACTGCACAGCCCGCGGCGATGCTCGCCAGAAAAAGCGTACCGGTCCAGGTGTTCAAACGTGAAATCATGTCATTTCCTTCATGTCATTTGCGAAAAAGTAAAAAAACCAAGGCTTGGATTCCCGGGTACTCTGCGTGCCTTTTGTGTCAGTGTGATGACATGACAAAAACATGACGACTTGCGACCCATTAGCACGAATGTCATACAGTTGACATCTGTATGACATATTCTGGCGGGTTGGCATGTCCGCCCGCTTCAACGTATTTGGAATCTCCCGCCGTTCATGAGCACCCTCCCTTTGCAGGAAAAAACGCGCCGCCTGGCCGCAGTGGATTTAGGTTCCAACAGCTTCCGGCTCGAAATCGGATTGGTCGATCACGGGCAATATTTCCGCACCGAGTACCTCAAGGAAACCGTGCGTCAGGGCAATGGCATGGACGAAAACCGCATGCTCTCCTCGGAGGCCATGCGACGCGGCGTCGATTGTCTGGCGAGGTTTGGCGAGCGTTTGGCGGGGTTCAGACCCGACGCCGTGCGCGCCGTCGCCACGCAAACGCTGCGCGAGGCGCGCAATCGCGACCAGTTCCTCGCGCAGGCCAAGCGGGCACTGGGGTTTCCGATTGAAGTGATTTCCGGTCGCGAAGAAGCCCGCCTGATTTACGAGGGCGTCAGCCAGCTACTTCCCAGCAAATCGGAGAAACGCCTGGTCATTGATATTGGTGGTCGCTCGACCGAATTGATATTGGGCGAGGGCGCCACACCGCAGGTGATGGAGTCGTTCCGCGTGGGTTGCGTGGCCTGGTCCACGCGCTATTTTCCAGACGGCCAATTCACCAAAAAAGCCTTTGAGATCGCCGAAATCGCGGCCAAGGCCGTTTTGGACGAGTGCCTTTCCACTTACCGGCGTGAATTGTGGGACGTGGCCTACGGCTCAGCCGGCACGATGGGCGCCGTGGGCGACGCGCTGGCCGCGTCGGGGCGGCCCGCCAGCACCATCGACCGCGCTGGCCTGGACTGGATGTTGGAGCAACTCCTGGCGGCAGGCAATAGCGACCGCCTGCGGCTGCCGGGCCTGAAGGATGACCGCGCGCCCATCATTGGCGGCGGTCTGGCGATTCTGCGTGCACTGTTTGACCTGTTGCAAATTGACGAGATGCAATTGGCCAGCGGTGGATTGCGCCACGGCCTCATCGGCGAATTGATGGTTCAAATGACGGGCAGCGCATCGCAGCAAATGGTATTGCCCGAAGTTTCTGTGAAACGGCTGGCGTTGCGTTTTGGCGCCGAGACGGCGCAGGCCGAACGCGTGGGTAAAACGGCAGGACTGCTGTTTGACCAGTTGAGCACTGGGCGGTTTGCCCCAGCCGCTGCGGGCCGGGAGGACCCCGTCGCCCTGCAGCGCCCCCGCCGCAAGCTCGCCTGGGCCGCCAGCCTGCACGAAATCGGCGCCCACATTTCACACAGTGACTACCACAAGCACGGCGCCTACATTCTGGACAACGCCGATATATTGGGCCTGTCCGTCAACCAGTTGCACCGCTTGAGCCTGCTGGTGCTGGGGCATCGTGGCAAGCTGCGCAAACTCGAACTCGAGCAGGACGACCCGATGTTCATCCACCAGCTGATGGCACTGCGCCTGGCGGTGATCCTGTGCCATGCGCGGCGCGACCCCGACACCAAAGGCATGAGCTTGTCCGTTGGGGATGGAAATGACGATGGGCGGCCCCGGCATTTCAGTTTGTCCTGCCGGTCAGGCTGGGCGGGCTTGTACCCGCAATCTGCCCACCTGCTGAACGAAGAAGTGCTGGCGTGGCAAAAGACATCCTGGTCGCTGTTTGTGAAACTGGATTGAAAGGAGAATTAAATGGTATAAACTGTTTATACTGTTAATTTCCATTTCCCATTATTCATCCGGAGAATCCATGTCCACCGCCAAAACCAGCACTCGTCAATTGAAACCCACTGCCCAACCCAAATTGCCACGCAGCGCCAAAGCGGCAGCCAAGCCTGTCGCAAAAACTGCCTCAAAAGCGGCGCCAGCCGCCAAAACCGTCGTGGTGGCCAAGCCGGCCAAATTGAAAAAGGACAAACTCGTCCGCGACAGCTTCACCATCCCGAAATCAGAATATCTGGTGATCGAATCCTTGAAGCAACGCGCTGCAAAACTGGGCAAACCTGCGAAGAAAAGCGAGTTGATCAGAGCCGGATTCAAGACCCTTGCGGCGATGAACGATGCCGCGCTCACGACCGCTTTGGGCAATGTGCCAGCCATCAAGACCGGACGACCCGGCAAGGTTTGAATAAACGTTAACATGGATGTTAACATTTTTGATGGGCGGGTGCCTGGAGCGTTTTTATACGAGTTTTAGGCCTCTGGGTCTCGTAAATAAATCTTATGATGCTATTATTTTTATAGCATTTCGGGCGACTGAACCGTGACGATCAGGGTCTGCTCGTGACCGTCCCGCTCGCGCCCGCGCAGCCACCAGACGGCCCCGCGCCGCACCACGGATTCACTCTGCAAGGCACCCAGCAAATGGGCGATAACCTGCCCCAGCACAGGCTGATGTCCGATGACCAACACTGGGCCTTTTGAATCCGGCCATTGCGCCACTTCAAGCAAATCTGTCACCGTGCGGCCGGGCGCCAATTCTTCCCGGATTTTGTACTTGCGCGACAAAGCCAGCGCGGTCTGCTCGCACCGTACGGCGGGGCTAACCAGGATTCGGGTGGCTTCGGGCAACTGGCGATCCAGCCATTTCGCCATCCGGGCGGCCTGTTTCTCGCCACGGCTGGTCAAGGGTCGGCTGAGATCTTCTTGTCCGTCCTCAGGGTCACGGGCTTCCGCATGGCGCCAAAAAATGAGATCCATCACCGTCCCGCCTGCTGGTACTTGCCTCCAGCGTAGCGGGCCATCAGCGCCAATTGAGCGCCAGCTTGTTTTTGGGGTCGGCCACGGCCCTTTTTTACCGGAACGATTTTGGCGTAGCTGCCGTCGGGCAACAATTGCCAGGCATCCACAGCGTCATTCAGGTAGGCCACCAGGCACTCGTCCACAATCCGCTGGCGCTGCTGCGGGTCGGTGACCGGCCAAGCCAACTCAATGCGGCGCATCATGTTGCGGTTCATCCAATCGGCGCTGGAAAGATACACCTGCTCCTCGTCGTCAGTGCGGAAATAAAACACCCTTGAATGCTCCAGGAACCTGCCGATGATCGAGCGGACACGGATGTTCTCTGTCAAGCCCGGCACGCCCGGCGGCAGCATACAGGCGCCACGCACGATCAAATCAATCGAGACGCCGCTTTGCCCCGCGCGAATCAACGCCCGGATCAGCGGCTCGTCCGTCAGCGCGTTCATTTTCGCGATCAGGCGGGTGGCACGCCCGGCCTGCGCGGCGCTGGCCAAGGCATCAATGCGGCGAATCAGGTTGCGGTGCAGGTCAATCGGTGCCAGCCAGAGTTTCTTGAGTTTTGGCATCTGGCTTTGACTGGCCAAGTGGACAAACACATGGTCCATATCCTGGGTGAGGCCTGGATCCGCCGTCAAATGGCTGATGTCTGTGTAGAGCCTGGCCGTGCGCGGGTTGTAATTACCAGTGGAGAGGTGGCCGTATCGCTTCAGGTGGCGCCCCTCACGGCGCGTGACGAGCATCATCTTGGCGTGGGTTTTGAGACCGACGATGCCGTAGACCACCTGAGCACCAATGGATTCGAGCATTTCAGCCCAGTTGATGTTGGCCTCTTCGTCGAAACGCGCTTTGAGCTCCAAAACTACCGTGACCTCTTTGCCGCGCCGCACGGCTTCGCGTAGCAAATCCATCAACGCAGAGTCAGCGCCGGTGCGGTAAATCGTCTGTTTGATGGCCAAGACCGAGGCATCTTCTACCGCCTCACGAAGAAAATCCAGCACGCCGTCAAAACTCTCAAACGGCTGGTGGATCAGGATATCGCGCTCTTTGAGTTGTTCAAAAATCGACTGACCCCGGTTCCACTGTGACGGATAGGCCGATTGATAAGGCTCAAAACAAAGTTGGGGGTCGGCTACCAGGTCAATTAACTGCGACAGACGCACCAAATTCACCGGGCCGTGAACCCGGTAAAGCGTCAAAGGCGGCAAGCCAAACTCCCGAAGCAGGAAATTGGCCAGGTAATCTGAACAACCCGCTGAGACCTCCAGACGGACCGCTTGACCAAAATGGCGATGCTGTAAACCGTGGCGCAGCGCAGTGCGAAGGTTTTTGACCTCGTCTTCGTCAACCGCCAGATCAGAATTGCGGGTGAGGCGAAACTGCGAAAATTGCCCGACCTCCCGGCCGACAAATAGCTCGGCCAGGTGTGCCCGGATCACGCTGGACAAGGACACAAAGACGCGCTTTCCGTCCGCCGCGCCCGGCGCCATGGCGATCAAACGTGGCAAAACCCGCGGCACTTTGACAATGGCAATTTCGTTCTCACGCCCAAAGGCGTCTGGCCCGCTCAAGCGAACAATGAAATTCAGCGACTTGTTGGCCACCTGGGGGAAAGGATGCGACGGATCCAGGCCCACAGGCACCAGTAGCGGACGCACTTCGCGCTCAAAATACTCCTTTACCCACTGGCGCTGCGCTGCGTTTCTCTCGCCATGGGAAAGGATGTGGATGTGCTGCTTCTTGAAGGCGGGCATCAACACGTCGTTGTAGAGGCTGTATTGGCGCTCCACCAGGCTGTGAGCCAATTGCGCAACCCGCTCAAAACTGGAGGCAGTGAATTCGCCTTTGTGGGCCGAGGCGCGGAACGCTTCCAAATGGGGTTCAGCCCGAACTTCAAAAAATTCGTCGAGGTTGCTCGACACAATGCACAGAAACCGAAGGCGCTCCAAAAGCGGCACTTCAGGGCGGTAAGCCCAATCCAAAACCCGCTCGTTAAAAGCCAAAATGCTTTGATCGCGGTCAAGCAAATCAACCCGGCTGGCCAGTGCTGCATCAGGGGCGACGGTCATTGGGGTGATTACCGAAGGGTCATCTGGGATTGCTTTAGACATATTTTATTTTGTCCATATTTGATGACAGTTTTGTGAAAAACAATGGCTTCCTGCAGGCGCAAGGGGTTGCGGGACAACTTTGTGCAAAGCCCCAAGAACTCAGTAGCTCAATGGCTCTATGGAATTCTGCTTGCCACCCAACCACTTCAATTTCCTACAGCCGCCAGTCAAAAAGTCCTTTAATCAAGCATCATTTCAATATTTCAACTATAATTGAAATATGACAGCATTGCCCGTTTTATCGACGCCCCCCACCATTGGCGAGCCTGAGGCCGTCAAGGCTCTGGCGTCACTCGC
>JANOXL010000434.1:0-1844 GCA_031418395.1 Rhodoferax sp.
CGGCAAGGTGGTCGAAGAAGCGCCGGTGCGCGAGTTGTTCGCACACCCGCGCCACCCCTACACACAAGGGCTGATCCGCTCGATTCCGCGTATTGATCGCGATGCCAGCAAAAAACAGCGACTGGAGACCATTGCCGGCACTGTGCCGCGCTTGATCAACCCCAAACCCGGATGCCATTTCGCGCCGCGCTGCAAGTTTGCCCAACCTGCTTGTTCTCAAGCGACGCCATTGCTGCGTGAGATTGGCCAGGGCCACAAAGTTGCCTGCATTCTGGATTGAAACCGACGATGGCCCAAGCGCTCCTGCAAGTCAAGAACCTGGTTAAACACTTCCCGGTGAAGGGCGGTGTGTTTTCCAAAACGGTCGACAAAGTGCATGCGGTGGATGGTGTCAGTTTCGATATCGCGCCCGGTGAAACGCTGGGCATGGTGGGTGAATCTGGCTGCGGCAAATCAACCACGGGGCGTTGTGTGCTGCGCCTGATCGCACCAACATCGGGTCAGATCTGGTTTGATGGCGAAGATGTGACGAACGTCAACAAAACGCAATTGCGTGCCTTGGCGCGCGACATGCAAATCATCTTTCAGGACCCCTATGCGTCATTGAACCCGCGCATGACGGTCGGTGCCATCGTCGGTGAGGCCATGATCATCCACAAGCTCGCGGCGAGCGCCAAGGAACGTGACGACCGGGTGGTGGAATTGCTGGAAACAGTGGGCTTGCACCCGGATCATTTGCGCCGCTTTCCGCACGAATTTTCGGGCGGGCAACGCCAGCGGATCGGCATCGCCCGGGCCCTGGCTGTCAAACCCAAGTTGATCATTTGCGATGAGCCGGTTTCTGCGCTGGATGTCTCGATCCAAGCCCAGGTCATCAACCTGCTGGAGGACTTGCAGGAGAAGATGGGCCTGACCTATCTCTTCATTGCCCATGATCTGTCGGTGGTTGAGCACATCAGCCAGCGGGTGGCGGTGATGTATTTGGGTCGCATTGTTGAAATCGCACCGTCGCGTGACCTGTACACCACGCCGCGCCATCCCTATACCGAAGCGCTGTTGTCGGCGGTGCCGATTCCTGACCCCACAGTAAAGCGAAAACGGGTGGTGTTGGAAGGTGACGTACCCAACCCGATCAACCCGCCTGCGGGCTGCCATTTCCACCCGCGTTGCCCACGTGCGCAAGAGCGCTGCAAAATCGAAGCGCCGCTACTGCGCGAGATGGCGTCCGGCTGCCAGGCGGCCTGCCACTTTCCCAACTGACGCTGTCGCCGTGGTGCCGGACGGGGTGCCGATACGGCCGGTTTGGCGCTACGATTCAACGTCCACTTTTTAGATGAATTGAACGCGATGCCCGCCCACTACAAATTCTGGCCCAAGCGCCTGCCCCATTCGATCACTTTGCCTGAGGTCTCTCTGTGGGACAACCTGGAAACCAATGCCCGGCGTTATCCCCACAAAGCCGCGCTGGTGTTTTTCGGCCAGGTCGTCACTTACCGGGAGTTGCTTCAAAAAGCAGAGCGCCTGGCAGCCTATTTGCATGAGCTGGGCGTTCAAAAGGGCGACAGAGTCGTGTTGTCGATGCAAAACTGCCCGCAGTTGGTGATGGCGCATTTTGCGATTCTGCGGGCCAACGCGGTGGTGGTGCCCGTCAACCCGATGAACCGCGCCGAGGAGCTCAAGCACTACATCGAAGATCCGGACGCGAAGGTCGCGATCATCACCGGCGACCTGGCGGCCGAACTGGCCAAGGCCAGCGATGCGCTGCCCGTCGCCGAGCGGCTGGCGCACCTGATCGTCACCCAGTTCACCGACAGCTTCGACGCCGCGGTCAGCGGCGACGAGGC
>JANOXL010000435.1:0-1722 GCA_031418395.1 Rhodoferax sp.
GGCGCGGGCAGCGGCAGCGGGAGCAGCCGGCGCGGTAAGTGCAGGCAGCGCAAAGGGAACACAGGTGTTGACATGCGTCACTGACACCGGCTCTGAAGCCGCGATTTTTGCATTGGCGGATTTTTGCAAGGCGCATTTCGGCGCGGCAGACGTGGTGGTCAACAATGCCGGTGTCAGCCTGGTTTCTTCCGTAGAACAACTGAAAACCGACGACGCCCAATGGTTGATGAATATCAATTTTTGGGGTGTCGTACACGGTTGCCGTGCTTTTTTGCCGCAGCTCAAGATGCGACCCGAAAGCTTGCTGGTGAACGTGTCGAGCATCTTCGCGATGGTGTCGATCCCAACGCAAAGCATGTACAACGCCTCCAAGGCGGCTGTGCGGGGTTTCAGCGACGCGCTGCGCCAGGAGCTGCGTGACGGGCCGGTTCAGGTCTTGTGTGTCCATCCAGGCGGCATTCAAACCAACATCGCCAACAACGCGCGCATGTCCGATTTGTCGCTCATCGAACTGACCGTGCCGCAGCTCAAACAGAACTTTTTACAAAACGCCCACACCACGCCCGTAGAAGCGGCGCAAGCGATTGTGAAAGCGATCGAAGGCGGAAAAACGCGGCTGATGATTGGCGCTGACGCGAAGATCATGGACGGGCTGTACCGCCTGTGGCCTGCGCGGGCATCGGGCTGGTTGACGCAATTGTCACGGCGGCAGAGAGATAAATATAAATCAAAAATTACTTAACGCAATTTATTCATAATTTGTTCTCGTAAAACATAGATAACTAGATATCAAATTCATACTAAATTTGATTATTATTTATCTATTTAATTTAATTAAATCCCATTGATTGGCGATTGCCAGCCGTGTCAACGAAGCATCCGGATCGACCGCCACGGCGTGGTCAGCCATCTCCAGCAAGGGCTGGTCGTTGATCGAGTCGCTATAGGCGGTGACGAAATAGTCGCCGCGTTGTGCACCCGGTGCCAGGTCGCTCGCCGCCCGGTTTGCCAGCCATTGCGTGAGGCGAACCACTTTGCCGCCACGCATGTTCAGCGTACCGGTGGTATGGCCGGTGAAGACGCCGTTGACGAGTTCAGGCTCGGTGGCGATCAGGTGGTCAATCTGCAAAAGCGCAGCCGTTAATTCAGTGATGAAGCGATTGGTGGCGGTAGTCAGCACCACCAAGTCACCGGCGGCCTTGTGGCGTAGCACTAAATCCCGCGCTTCTTGCGGCAGCTTGGGCGCAATGTAGTCGCGTAAAAAAACCTGGCGCAGCGGCTCCCATTGCAGGGGTGTGCGCCCCGCCAACGTGCCCACGTAAAAATCGGCGAAGGCCTGCATGTCCACCGAGCCCGCTTGGTACCGCGCTGCCATGTCGGCGTTTTTGGCGGCAAAACTGGTGGCGTCGAGCAGGCCCTGCGCGATCAAAAAATCACACCACAAGACGTCGCTGTCGCCACTTAATAACGTGTGGTCCAGGTCAAACAGCGTGAGCCGTGGCTTGATCAAGCGGGTGACCTCAAGTGCCAGGCTTTGGTCCGCGTGAAAGTTTGAATGCCCGAGGTGGACAGGGTCAGGCCCACGCCCGAGTCGCCCTGGCCGCTCCAGGGCAGGCGCGGGCTGACACGGTCGCAGCAATTCCAGTAAACGCTACCGGCGTTGACTTGCGCGAGCAAGGCGCGGGCACGGGCTTCGTCTGGCGAGTAGACGCCCGCCGTAAG
>JANOXL010000436.1:0-4359 GCA_031418395.1 Rhodoferax sp.
AATCTGCTGTAGTGCCGACGGGTCGTCCATGGTCGTCAGATCGCCCGGGTCGCGGCCCTCACACACCGCTTGAATTGCGCGGCGCAGCATTTTGCCGCTGCGGGTTTTGGGCAAGAGCGTCACAAACCGCACGCGCGCGGGGCGGGCGACGGCTCCCAAATCACCATCCACGAGCTTCATGATTTCGCCCTCTAACTTGAGCTGCCCGGCTGCATCCGAAATAAGCGTCACGTCTTTCACCACAGCAAACGCCATCGCCACCTGGCCCTTGAGCTGATCGGCCACGCCGACTACCGCCACCTCCGCCACGTTGGGGTGGGCTGCAATGCTTTCTTCGATCTCGCGTGTGCCCAGGCGGTGGCCAGCGACGTTGATCACGTCATCGGTGCGGCCCAAGATGAAGAAGTAGCCATCTTTATCGCGGATGCCCCAGTCAAAGGTGCTGTAAACAAGTTTGCCCGGCACCGTCTTCCAGTACGTTTTGACGAAACGCGCGTCGTCTCGCCAGATCGTTTGCATCGCGCCGGGCGGCAAGGGGCCCTCGAAAACGACCACCCCCTTGGCGTCTGCGTGGGTGAGTTCTTCGCCGGTTTTGTCGTCCAGTAGCTTCACGTTGTAGCCGTACACGGGCTTGCCCGGCGAGCCCAGGCGCGTGGGAATATTCTCGACCCCGTGGCACACGCACAGCGCGGGCCAGCCGGTTTCGGTCTGCCAGTAGTTGTCAATGATGGGTTTACCCAGACCGTCACTGATCCACTCCGAGGTGGGCTCGTCCAGCGGTTCACCGGCCAGGAACAGCGCACGCAGCGTTGACAAGTCGTACTTTTTCAACAGCGCCGGGTCTTGCTTTTTCAGCACGCGAACTGCCGTGGGCGCGCTGAACATCACGGTCACTTTGTACTTTTCGACCAGGCTCCACCAGATGCCGCCGTTGGGCTCGCCGTCCATCCCGCGCGTTGGCAGGCCTTCGTAAAAAATCGTCGCCATGCCCGCGATCAAGGGACCGTAGACGATGTAGCTGTGGCCCACCACCCAGCCGATGTCGCTGGTGGAAAAGTAGGTCTCACCGGGATTGCCGCAGTAGATGTGTTTCATGCTGGCCGCCAACGCCACTGCGTAGCCGCCGGTGTCGCGCTGCACACCTTTGGGTTTGCCGGTCGTACCGCTGGTGTAAATGGTGTAGCTCGGCTCGGTCGATTCAAGCCACTCACAATCAACTTGCGCGCCCACATGGCGCGCGGCCAATTCGCCCCACAGGTGGTCCCGCCCGGCCACCAGGCTCATGGCTGCCAGCTTGCGGTCTACCAGCAGAACCGATTCTGGCTTGTAGCTGGAGAGACGAATGGCTTCATCCAGCAGCGGCTTGTACTCCACCACCTTGCCGCCGCGCGAGCCCGCGTCAGCGCTGATGACGAGTTTGGGCGATGCGTCTTCAATGCGAGACGACAAGGCCCCGGAAGCAAAGCCGCCAAACACCACGCAGTGGATCGCGCCAATACGCGCGCAAGCCAACATGGCAAATGCTGCTTCGGCGATCATCGGCATGTAGATCAAAACCCGGTCGCCCTTGCCTATGCCCAGGCTTTTGATCACCGCCGCCATGCGTTGCACTTCAGCGTGTAATTCTTTGAAGCTGTAGGTTTTTTCAATGCCCGTTTCGGTCGATACGTAGATCAACGCGGCCTGATCCGCGCGGTCTTTCAAATGCCGGTCCACCGCGTTGTGGCACAGATTGGTGGTGCCGCCGACGAACCACTTGGCAAATGGCGGATTGCTGTAGTCGCAAATCTGCTGGGGCTGCGTTTTCCATTCGATCAAGGCCGCCTGTTCGGACCAGAAGGCGTCGCGGTCCTCCAGCGAGCGGCGGTGGAATTCAGCGTAGGCGCCTGTTGGGTTCATGTTTGTCTCCGGAAATCTCGTTGGGGGTCAGGTTGCGTTGGGTGCTTTGGGTGCTTTGGGTGCTTTGGGCGGTATTGTTGCCATCTAACTTGCAAAAAGCTGACGAGAGGGTTTTCGCCAACCCAACCGATAGCGCATCCGATCACGCGACCGATGGGGCTGAAGGCGTAACGCTATTTCACTATCTCAAGCACCGCCTTGAAGTGCTCATGTTCGGCCGTGCGCAGCCACTCAAACGCGACCATCTCCGTGGTGACCAGTTCAGCGCCGGCACCAGCCAGGCGGTCAAACGCGGCGTCGCGGCTTCGCTCGGTGCGCGCGCTGCAAGCGTCGGTTACCACCCAGACGTCAAACTCGTCTTCGAGCAAATCCAGCGAGGTCTGCATCAGGCACACGTGCGCTTCACAGCCGGCCATGACAATCATGTTGCGCTCAGGTGGCGCGTTTTGAGCTGGTTTTTGCAGGTGTTTGGGCAGGCTGCGGGCATTTCCAGCCGGGATTTGGGGGGCCTTCACTTCTGGCCGCAACCATTCGCCCAAACCCTCCTCCACCGCGCTGAAGTGCATTTTGCTCAACGTTCTTTTGCACAGGGCGCGGATTTCGGGCAGGTTTTCACCCAAGCGTGACGGGTTTTCTTCAGTGCCCCACACCGGGACGCCGAGCAGCCCGGCGATTTTGCCCAGACGCAGCGCATTGGCCACGACGGCTTGTTGGTCAAAAATGGACGGCATCAGCTTGGCTTGGTAATCCACCAGCACCAGTTGGGATTCAGCAGCTTCAAGCAACATGGGAAACTTTCAATGAAAATAATCGGTACAGTGTAATTTCACCCACCTGCCCAGGCCAACTTAGCCATTCGACACACGGAGAAAAATCGATGAATACGCTTGCCCAAGCACCGTCTTTGATGAGTGGCTTAGATTTTCGGGAATCGCTGCGCCGTTACAAACCCACCGTGTTTGTCGATGGCCGCCAGGTCGCCAGCGTGGCCGACGAACGTGCCTTCCAGCCCGGCATCAACGCGATCGCCCTCACCTACGACTATGCGCTTAAATCCCAGTACGCGCCCATCATGACGGCGGTGCAACACACCAGTGGCAAAACCGTGAACCGGCTGACCCACATCAACACCAGCAGCGGAGACTTGCTCAACAAGTTGGAGGCGGTTCGTTTGATCTGCCAAGAAACCGGCTGTGCGCAGCGCTACCTCACGCATGACGCGATGAACGCCATTGGCCAGGTTACCGCGCGCCTGGACGACGCGCAGGGCGGCACCGACAACACGGCAAAGTTCCTTGACTACCTGCATCGCGTGCAGGATCAGGACTTGACCCTGGGCGTCGCCATGACTGACGCCAAAGGTGACCGCAGCCTGCGCCCGCACCTGCAGGGCAACCGCGACACCTACGTGCATGTGGTCGAGCGCAACGCGGTTCAAAACGGTCAACGCGGCATCGTCATCAGCGGCACCAAGGCCATCGTGACGGGCGCACCCTACATGCACGAGCTGCTGGTTATGCCCTGCCGCAACATGGGAGAAAAAGATGCCGATTTCGCGGTGTGCTGCGCGGTGCCCATCGACGCGCCGGGCCTGACGATCGTTGCCCGCCCCGCTGGCCGCCCGGGTGAAAAGCTGGAGCACGGCGCCGCGCTGTTCTCCTCGAAATATGGCCAAAGTACGGCGGTGTGCATGTTTGACAAAGTCTTCGTGCCGTATGACCACGTGTTTTACGACGGCAGCAACGGCAGCTGGGAACACAGCGGCCACCTGACGTACAGCTACGCCACTCACCACCGCCACACCTGCATCGGCGCGCGTGCGGGCTTTGGCGACCTGCTCATCGGTGCGGGCGCACTCATGTGTGAGGCCAATGGTTTTGACCCGGGCAAAGAGACCCACCTGCGCGAGCAAATGGTGGAACTCATCACCATCACCGAGAGTTTCTTCGCCTGCGGCGTTGCGGCCAGTGTCTATGGTAAAGCAGACGAATACAGCAAAACCTTCATGCCCGACTCTGTCTTCAGCAACATCGGAAAACTCTTGCTGGCGACCAAAATTTACGACATGCACCGCATCGCCCACTACGTAAGCGGTGGCTTGATCGTCACCCTGCCCGGCCCGGACGAAGACCACAACCCCGAAACCGCCGCGCGCTTAAGTGAAGTCTTGCGTGCCAACCCTGACGTGCCCTACGAGCAACGCATCCAGACCGCCCGTTTTATCGAAGACCTCACTGCCGGTTACCAAGGCGGCTGGTACAGCGTGATCAGCCTGCATGGCGGTGGCAGCCCTGAGGCGATGAAGCAGGAGATTTACCGCAACTATCCGATTGGCAGCAAGGTCGAACTGGTCGAGCGCATTTTGGAGCGTGGCATCGGCGCCGATGGCTCAGCCGCTGCTGCGCCGCACGACCCGGCGCGGGCCATCACGAAGGTTCGTCAACCTGGGAAATGTTGCGA
>JANOXL010000437.1:0-6155 GCA_031418395.1 Rhodoferax sp.
CTCGCAACAAAGCATGGTGCTGGTGCCCGCCAACACGCCCGGCATCACCATCGTTCGGCCCCTCACTGTGTTTGGTTACGACGACGCGCCGCACGGCCACATGGAAGTGGTGTTCAAAGACGTGGTGGTGCCCACCAGCAACATTCTGCTGGGTGAAGGCCGTGGTTTTGAGATCGCCCAAGGCCGCCTCGGGCCTGGGCGCATTCACCACTGCATGCGCCTGACCGGCCTGGCTGAACGTGCGTTGGAGCTGATGTGCAAACGCGCGTCCTCACGCGTGGCTTTCGGCAAAACCGTGGCCTCACAAACTGTCACGCAAGAACGCATCGCCGAGGCACGCTGCCAGATCGACATGTCGCGCCTCTTGACCCTGCGCGCGGCCTGGCTGATGGATACCGTGGGCAATAAGGTCGCCAAAAATGACATCGCCATGATCAAAGTCGTCGCCCCCAACATGGCCTGCCAGGTGATCGACTGGGCCATGCAGGTGCACGGCGGCGGCGGCATGTGTGACGACTTCCCGCTGGCCTACAGTTACACGGCAGCCCGCACGTTGCGCTTTGCCGACGGCCCCGATGAAGTACACCGCAATGCGATTGCCAAACTGGAGCTGGGTAAATATGCGGCAAACCCAAAAGCCGTGGAAATGCCGATCACGCGCCCGTGAACGTCATGCAAGGAATTAGGCTTGGTCAAATTTGAGCCGTTTGCCCAGAGCCTGTCGAAGGGCTTAGACAGGCTCTGCCCGAACCGAGATTCAGACTTCAACGTGCTGAGTCGACGGTTGCTGGCGTGTACCTCAACTGCAAATAGCCGAAATTTAAACCGGAGATTCCCATGATCGACGTCTACTCCTGGCCCACGCCCAACGGCCATAAAGTCCACATCATGCTGGAGGAATGTGGCCTGCGGCTGGATCGGGACTGGCGTGCGATCCCCATCAATATCGGCACGGGGGACCAGTTCAAGGCGGATTTCCTCAAAATCAGCCCGAACAACAAAATCCCCGCGCTGGTAGACCCACATGGTCCAGGTGGTGGGCCGGACGGCAAGCCGATCTCAGTGTTTGAATCCGGCGCGATTTTGATTTACCTTGCAGCCAAACTCGGCAAATTCATGCCCAAAACGGACCGACAAAAGTACGAGGTCTTGCAGTGGTTAATGTTCCAGATGGGCGGCGTGGGGCCCATGCTCGGGCAAAACCACCACTTTCGCCTTTACGCGCCGGAGAAACTGCCCTACGCCATCGACCGCTATACCAACGAGGCCAAGCGTATTTATGGCGTGATCGACAAACAGCTGGCCAGCCACAAATACATCGCCGGGGGCAGCTATACGATTGCCGATATGGCGATCTTCCCTTGGCTGCGCAACTGGGCGAATCAGGGCATGGTGCTCACTGACTACCCGCATTTGAAGGCGTGGTTCGACCAACTCGCCGAACGCCCTGCCGTGCAGCGCGGCGTGGCGGTGCTGGCAGCGCTGCGCAAACCGATTACCGACGACAAGTCACGCGATATTTTGTTTGGCAAGACGCAATACCAAGCGCGCTGATTCCACTATCTCCATCGTCAATAGGCCCTTTGACTCAGGACTTTGAGTAAACCCTATCGCGTCGAATTGAAAAACGCCGCGTATAAAGTGAATTACATGAATATTAGTGTATATTTTTAAGACAATTTTAGAAAATAATAAATAGCAAACTATTTAATAATTGCGAGACCTGATAGTTAGCTGTCCCCATTTATCTCAACAAAATATATAAATATTAATTGCTCAATGGCAGAGGTTTTGTGGCAGCGCCGATGCGCAGCAGACGTGACAGGATGGCGCCCCAATCATCACACTGGTTAAAGCGACGGCACAACGTTGCCAGGCGTGGGTCAATCGCCTATTTGAGTTGCACAGAGCCGGACACGTTGACCAATACCGTGCTGCGCCCAGCCTCTACGGGCACAGGCGCGTCCGACGATGCCGCACGCGCTTCCAAGGCCACCATGCGCGGGCGCGGCTGGGATCCCTGGTCATTGGCATTCACTGAAACCTCGCGCAAGGTATAGCTGCCAAATCCAAACGCCTTGGCGATGCCCTCGGCTTTGGCTTTGAAGCGCTCAATTGCCTGGGTTTGTGCGTCGCCTTCGACCTTGGCCCGTTGCTCACGGGAGAGGCCAAAACTCACGTTGCCCATGGTCAGCGTCTGGATTTTCCCTGCCGTCGTACTGATGCGGGCGAAATCGCGACCGTCCATCACCATTTCCACGGAGCCTTGCCAGCCGCTGATTTTGCCGTCCCGCGCATATCGCGGGTACAGGCTGAAATTGCCGGTGCGCACGTCCATTTGACCCGGCTGCGCCGTCTTTTTGGCCTCTGCCAGCGCGGTGTCAAGTGCCACTTTGAGCTGATTCTGAACCGTGGCGGCATCGGGACCTTCACGCGTGGTGTTCATACTGATCGACAACAAATCTTGCTGCACCTCCACAGAGCCGCTGGCAGCCAGTTGCACCACATTTTGTGGCGGCGGTGCAAGTTGTTGGGAAAAAATGGCGGAGGCGGACAGTGCGAGCAAGCAAGCCGTCAAAAGTCGAAGGACGATCAATTCAAATCTCCAGGTAGCAAGGGTAATCCGAGCAGTGATCAGCGATAAAGGAAAATGAACCAACACAGCCATAGGCCGCGTCGCCAGCCTGCAAGCTAGTGGGATGATACGTCGCGCGGATGCCGCTCTTGGTGGCGCAGTTGTTCACGCAACTCGCTGCGCTCTTGCGTCGAGAGATGTCGCTCAGGCGCCGCGGGTAAGGAGAGCCTCACAGGGGGTGCCGTTTCTTGCGGACGAGTTTTCTGCATCTGCAGCACCGTGCGCAAGTCTGAGCTGGTCACGGGTTTGGTGGCCGTCATGGGTGCTGCGGTTGGCAGCAACATCCCGCCTTCCATCGTTTGAACGTTGGTCACTGCGGATTGGGCATGCACCGGCACCCCGGCGCACTGCGAGAGAGCAAACAGGGGGACGACCCACCAGCTGAGATTTTTCACGGCAACTGTATAAAAGTTATGGATCACAAGATAACGCATATCCAGCCTACCAAGACGACCCCACAACGCGTGCAATTTCAGCGATGCGGCAACATTTGTAACATACTGTCAAACCGGGCATAAATCCACGACTTCGGTCAGTTTCGCCCTGCAAAATAGGCTCTGTTACATATTTTGAGGGAGTTTATGAACCAAGTTGCCAGCCGCTCAGACAAGATTCTCGTCGTAGATGACGACGCCCGCATCCGCGACCTGTTGCGCCGCTACCTCGCCCAGGAGGGTTTCGAGGTGTTCCAGGCCGAAGACGGCAAGGCGATGAACCGCATTTTGCTGCGTGAAACCGTCGATTTGATCGTGCTTGATTTGATGATGCCGGGGGAAGACGGCCTCTCCATCTGTCGCCGGCTTCGTGCCGCCAACGACCGCACGCCCATCATCATGTTGACCGCCAAGGGTGAAGACGTCGACCGCATCGTGGGCCTGGAGGTCGGCGCAGACGACTACCTGAGTAAACCCTTTAACCCGCGTGAGTTGCTGGCCCGTGTCCATGCCGTTTTGCGCCGCCGCCCAGCCATGGAGGCGCCTGGCGCGCCGTCCAGCGAAAACGAAACCGTGCAGTTTGGGCCGTTTGCCTTTGACTTGGGCGCCCGCACCCTGCACAAATCCGGCTCGGAATTGCCGTTGACCACCGGCGAGTTTTCCATGCTCAAGGCCCTGGTGCGCCACCCCCGGCAGCCGCTGTCGCGCGAAAAGCTGGCGCAATTGGCCCGTGGCCGCGAGTTCGAGCCCTTTGACCGAAGCCTGGACGTGCAGGTGTCGCGGCTGCGCAAGCTGGTTGAGATTGACGCCGCTTCGCCACGTTATATCCAGACGGTGTGGGGCGTGGGCTACGTGTTTGTGCCGGATGGTGCTGCTGAGGCACGCCAAATGGCGGCCTGACGCGATTGCTCGCCAAGACCCGGCCCCCGATGGACGACAGCGGCATCATGCCGCTGGAGACCATGCCCGCGCCCTTGGGCACACGCACGCGGCCAGGATTAAGTCTGTTTTGGCGCACCTTTTTCATGCTGGCGTTGTTGCTTTTGGGCAGCATCGGTGCCTGGCTGCAAACCCTGCGCGCGCTCGAACTGGATCCGCGCGCCGCTCAAACCGCCCAGCAGATTGCGTCACTGGTTAATTTGAGCCGCGCCGCGCTGATTCACTCGGATTCCATCGCCCGTGTGTCGCTGCTCAAAACCATGACCGAGCAAGAAGGTGTGCGGATTTTTCCGCGCGAACCTGCTGACAAATTCGAACCCTTTGATACCGACGGTTTAAACCTGCGCATCTCGCAGGAACTGGAGCGTCGTCTGGGCAAAAGCACGCTGGTGGCCAACTCAGTCAACGGCCAGGCCGGGCTGTGGGTGGGCTTTGCGATTCAAGACGACAACTACTGGATGTTGACCGACCGCGCCCGCTTCGCCCCTGCGACAGGCACCACCTGGGTGATCTGGCTAATCACGGCGGCGGTGCTCTCACTGGCCGGTGCGGCCCTGATCGCCCGGCTGATTAACCGGCCCTTAAAAGACCTGTCATTTGCCGCCAGCCGCGTGCGTGAAGGCGACATGAGCGCTGGTTTGGACGAACACGTCACCACCAGCGAAATACGCGAGGTGAATATCGGCTTCAACCGCATGGCCGAAAAACTTTCCAAAATCGACCAGGATCGCGCCATCATGCTCGCGGGCATCTCGCATGACCTGCGCACGCCGCTGGCGCGCCTGCGCCTGGAGACCGAAATGAGCGTTGCCGACCCTGAAGCCCGCGCGCATATGGCCTCGGATATCGAGCAGTTGGACGCGGTGATTGATAAATTCCTGGACTACGCTCGCCCCGACAATGTGGAGCTGCACCAGGTGCGACTCAATGACGTAATCGAAGCCTGCGTGTATTCGGTCAAAGACTATCCAGATTTGCAGGTCAAGCTCGATATCCCGCCCGACGTGTTGGTGCTGGCTGATGAGGTGGAGCTTGGCCGCGTTTTGGGCAACTTGATTGAGAACGCCCGGCGCTATGGCAAAACTGCCCATAACGGCACTACGTTGATTGATATTGCGGCGCGGGAGCGCGACCACTGGGTATTGCTCAAGGTGCGCGACCATGGACCGGGTGTGCCAGAGGCCATGCTCGCCAGTCTGACGAAGCCGTTTTTCAGGGGCGACACTGCCCGCACGGCGGCCAACGGTGCGGGCTTGGGCCTGTCGATTGTTGAAAAAACCCTACAACGTATGGGCGGCAAGTTTGCCTTGGTGAACGCTAAAACCGGTGGTTTGGCGGCCCACATCAAGTTGCAGCGCCCGCAAAGCAGTCGCACGGGATCACCCCGTGTGTCAGTGCTGTCCGGCGACAGTCTGTTTCAGTAGACGAGCGCAACGGCCCGCGATTCGATGGCGTGGCCCAGTCCGACGGGGCCCATTTTTTCTGCGGTTTTGGCTTTGACGTTGATTTGATGGAGTTCAAGCGCCAAAGCACGGGCGATGTTTTCACGCATTTGCGGAATGTAGGATGCGAGTTTGGGCGTCTGTGCAATGATGGTGCTGTCGATATTGCCAATTTCCAAACCGGCAGCTCGCACCCTTTTGGCAGCTTCAATCAACAAAACCAACGAGTCCGCGCCTTTGAACTGGGCGTCGGTATCCGGGAAGTGCTGGCCGATGTCACCTAATGCAGCCGCGCCCAGCAAGGCGTCGGTGATGGCGTGCAGCAAAACGTCAGCGTCTGAATGGCCAAATAACCCTAAGGGAAACGGCACGTGAATGCCGCCTAAAACCAGCTTGCGATCAGGCACCAGGGCATGGATGTCCCAGCCCTCGCCGATACGGGGCAGGTTGGGAACACGGGGGGCGTTGGGCGTCATGACAAGTTCGCTTGGTTGTAAGCCGCAGCTTTAGTTTGGAGTCGAAATGAGGGGCACAGATCCACCCTACGCCGCCAAGGCAGCATGGCGCGCAAGGAGAAGCGCTTGCGCCACCGCAAAATCCTGCGGATAGGTGACTTTAAAGTTTTGCGCACTACCTTCAACGAGTTTGGGCGGCAACCCCATCGCCTCCATGGCGCTGGACTCGTCTGTCACTACCCTACCTGCC
>JANOXL010000438.1:0-3704 GCA_031418395.1 Rhodoferax sp.
CCTTATGTGGGCGTGGTGGTGCTGGGCGGCGCGCTGGGCAGTTCGCACCTGTGGGAAGCGCCGGGGCAGATGGCTCTGAACAACTCGGCCGAGCGCATGGTGGTGCCCATCGCACTCTTACAGCGCAATCCGCACCTGAAGCTGGTGTTCACCGGGGGCGAGGGCAACCTGTCTTGGTCCAAATACACCGAGGCAGACCGCGCCAAAATCTTCTTTGACATGATGGGTGTAGACCCAGCGCGGGTGATGTACGAGTCTGCATCGCGCACCACCTACGACAACGCGGTGATGACGGCCCGGCTGCCGGGCCTCGACCCGAAGCAGCCTTGGCTGCTGTTGACCACCGCCGCGCACATGCCGCGCTCCATGGGCGTGTTTGTCAAGGCGGGCTGGAATGTGACGCCCTACCCGGTCGATTTTCGAACCAGCCAGAAGCCCGATTGGGGCAGCTATTCCATCAAGGATGGCGTAGAAAAATGGCACTACGCGCTGCACGAGATGATCGGGTACGTGGCGTATTGGCTGGCCGGCAGAATTTAGCGCTCGTCCGGCACCCTTCCCTTCCGCCCTGAATTTGCCCTGAGTGGCACTGACCCGACCTAATTGACCGCTTCAGGGGCTGCCACGCGAACCGCCAGCACTTTGTCGACCCGCCGCCCGTCCAGGTCCACCACCTCAAAGCGCCAGCCGGCGCAGTCGATGCGCTCGCCAGTGTCGGGCAGGCGGCCGGACACCGCCATCAAGAGGCCTGCCACGGTGTTGTAGCGGCCACGGTCTTCTTCGGGCAACTCCTCAATTTCCAGACGCGCCTTGAGTTCGTTGATCGGCATCAGGCCGTCCAGCAGCCAACTGCCGTCGTCGCGCCGGGTCGCCCAGGCTTGCACTTGCGTGGTCGGTTGCAGCTCGCCGGTGATGGCCTCCAGCAGGTCGGCGGGTGTCACCAAGCCTTGGACCACGCCGTATTCGTCCACGACCAGCACGATGCGCCCCGAGCGTTTGCGAAACTGCTCTAAAAGCTCCATGCCGCTCAGGGTTTCGGGCACGAAATTGGCGGCTTGCGCCAGCTCGCCAATCGGGCTGGCGTGGCCTACGCCCAACTGCAGGAGTTTGCCGACGCTGATGACGCCGACCACGTCGTCCAGCGAACCCCGGCACACGACAAACCACGAGTGGAATCGCTCTTCGCCCTTGTCTTTGACAAGCGCCAGGCTTTGCGCCACGGTGTTGGCGGCGTCCAGCCATTCGATGTCGATACGCGGCACCATCAGCGAAGTGAGGGGCCGGTCGTCCAGGCTGAAGACGTTTTGCACCATCTGGTGCTCGTGTTGTTCGATCACCCCGGCATCGCGGCCTTCCTCCAGACTGGCGGTAATTTCTTCCTCGGTAACTTCACGCGCTGCGTTGGTGTCGATGCGCATGAGTTTCAGCGTACCTTGCGTGGTGGCCGAGAGTAGTTTGACAAATGGGCTGGCCGCTTTGGCCAGCCAGATCATGGGGCGAGCCACCAGCCGCGCCACCGGTTCAGGGTAAAGCTGGCCGATGCGTTTGGGCACCAGTTCACCAAAAATAATGGTGGTGAAGGTGATGAGCGTCACGACGATCGCCGTAGCGGATATGGCAGAGGCTTTACCGGACACACCCAAACTCTGGATCCATTCGCCCAGCCCCGCGCTGAAGGCGGCCTCTCCCACGATGCCATTGAGTACGCCAATCGAGGTAATGCCCACCTGAACGGTCGAGAGAAAACTGGTGGGGTGCGCCAGCAATTGCAGCGCCGCAGCAGCGCCCAAGTCACCCGCCTCGGCCATGGCCGAGAGGCGCGCCTTGCGGCTGGACGCCAAAGCCAGCTCGGACATGGCGAAGACCCCGTTCAACAGGGTGAGAAAAACAATCAGCAGGAATTCCATCAGCGCCGGATCAATGAGAAGCGAGAATCTACACCATGGGAATGTACTTGATTGGTGACGTGCAGGGCTGCGACGCTGCGCTGGGGCGGCTGCTGGACACGGTAGCGTTCTCGCCCAGCCGCGACACCTTGTACGTGTTGGGCGACCTGGTGAACCGCGGCCCCGACTCGGCCGGTGTGCTGCGCCGTCTGATGTCTTACGGTGCTGCTGCGCGGTGCCTGCTGGGCAACCACGACTTGCACCTGTTGGCCTGCGCCCACGGCGTGCGCCAACCCCACGGCGGCGACACGATTGACGATGTGTTGCAGGCCGGCGACCGCGAGCCAATGTTGCACTGGTTGCGCCAGCAGAATTTGGCCCTGTTTGAAAACTGTCAGGACCGCGATTGCCTGATGGTGCATGCCGGCGTAT
This sequence comes from Rhodoferax sp., assembly GCA_031418395.1. GTDB lineage: Bacteria > Pseudomonadota > Gammaproteobacteria > Burkholderiales > Burkholderiaceae_C > JANYCG01. The sequence goes on from JANOXL010000438.1 coordinate 2,319, forward strand.
TGCCGCAGTGGAGCGCCACGCAAACCATAGCGCTCGCGGGTGAAGTGGAGGCGGTTTTGCGCGGACCGGATTGGGGCGACTTTTTTCACCACATGTATGGCAATGAGCCGCGCGCGTGGAACCGGCAACTCAGCGGGTATGCGCGGCTACGTGTGATTGTGAATGCGTTGACCCGCATCCGCTTTTGCACACCCACAGGCGAGATGGAGTTTGAAGCTAAAGGCCTGCGTGCTGTCGACGCACCCGCCGGTTACCTGCCCTGGTTTGACGCACCGGGTCGTCAAACGGCGGACGTGATCGTTGCCTTCGGCCATTGGTCTACGCTGGGTTGGCTGGATCGCCCTGATCTGCTGAGCCTGGATTCAGGCTGCGTGTGGGGCGGCTGCTTAAGCGCGTTGCACATTCGCAGCGAGGGAGATTTGCCACTGGTGTCCGGGAATTACGTTCACCAAAACCAGGCTTTAACCCATGAACTTGGCGAACTGATTCAAGTGAAGTGTGACGCTGCCAAACGGGCGTGAGGTAGGCTCACTTTGGATCTCAGTTGGAGCTCAGGTGGATTTCAGCGTGACCCGAGCTGGCCGTCGGTCGGCGATTTCAGGTCAATAAAATCAAAATGCCTTATTTATTTTGTATTTTACTGAATCACTTGATTAAATTAAGTACGTATTTAATACTTAATTTAATAGCAATAAAGCCACTAAATGCGAGACCTTATAGTCAAATCAACTGACTATACAGATTTAGAAATATATTTATTCAGCTTTAAACAAAGCCGCCACCCGCCGCTTCGGCTTGATATTGGCTGAAATGCTGCGCGTGACGTGTTTTACCGACGGCTCCCAGGGCGGTGCAGGTGTGTCTGCCGCCGTACTGGGTTCGTAGGGTTTGTCAAAAAACGGATCGCGGCTCACAGGCGCAGGCCGGGAAAAATCTCGTCGGGGTGGGCGGGAAAAATCGCGACCACCGTCACGCCCACTTTCTCGGCCCCCTAGGCCCGAAGCGTCGCGTGAACGTTCGCCAAAGCGCGCCGGCGCGTCAGATTCGTCGCCACCGGGCGCTTTGTACATGCGACGGCCATCGTTGAAATGGCCCTGGCGGCGAATGTCGGGCTGGTCTTCATCAAACTCGACGGCTTCGAGTTCAATTTTGGTTTTGATCAGTTTTTCAATGTCGGCGACCAGGCGGGCATCACTCTTGGAGACAAAACTCACCGCCAAGCCAGACTGCCCGGCGCGGCCAGTGCGGCCAATGCGGTGGACGTAATCTTCGGCGTTGAAGGGAATATCAAAATTGAACACGGCCGGCACGTCTTTGATGTCCAGTCCGCGCGCGGCCACGTCGGTACACACCAGCAGATCGACCTCACCTTTTTTGAAGGAATCC